>JALYXV010000025.1 GCA_030947025.1 Actinomycetota bacterium
GTGGCAACATGCTGACACCGTCGTGTGGTTGGACCTCCCGCGTCGCACAGTCATGCGCCAGGTGGTGACCCGCACCCTCCGGCGGGTCATTCGCCGCGAGAAGCTCTGGAACGGCAACCGGGAACCCCTAAGCAACCTCTGGGCCTGGGATCCATACAAGTCGATCATCCGCTGGGCGTGGACCCAACACGAGAAATACCGGGAGCGATTTGGCTCAGCTATGGCGTCGTCTGCGTATGCAAACATTGACTTTGTGCGGCTAAGGAGCCGCGGGGAAGCTGACCGCTGGCTGACCGATCTGAGACCTGACAGCGGTGCTGACTCTCACTCCCCCTTGCGCCGCCAACCGGCGTTCAGGGGGCGATCGTGCGCCGGGACTCCTTCTTATCGCACGCAGGTCAGATGTCGTTGGCCACGGCGGTTACCGGGGTCTCGGTCGGTCACAGTCCATCGACCTCCAATGGCCACGGGCCTTCTCGTGGCAAACATCAATGGTGCGCCGCCTAGATTTTCGCCAACGTGAGGGCCAGCAGGTGCTCGACCCGATCGTGCATTCCACCGAGGTCGACGCTGGTCCGCCCACCGACCTGTATGGGAATGAAGCGCTGCCACCCGCACGAGTACAACGCCAGCTCGTGAACGTCCCACCACCTGTCGATGCGACGGCCAGCCTCGGCCTCGTAGGCACGTCGGAAGCGTTCCGCCCAGTCGACGGAGAAGAGAACGGCGAGATTGAGACGGCAGTGTCCAACGTCGCGGTCGGCCGCTCCACGCCCCGACCAGGTCCAGTCCACGATCCCGCTGAGCCGCTCTCGGCGCCAAAGAAGGTTGAAATGCTGGAAGTCGTTGTGGATGAAGCAATCCCCGCCAGGGTCCTTTCCCTCCAGGAGCGTTATCGCCTCCCGCCACAGATGGGGCCGTCGGGTCCAGGGCGGCACGCCACGCTCGAGCAGCGGGCGCCATGACGCGACCGGAGGCAGATCCATCGCCAGCGAGTGGATCCTCGGGAGCACCTCCGCGATCTGGCCGATCCACGCCCCTGGGTCGAGGGGCGTGAGGTTCGGGCGTCCCGCGACTCTCGTCATCAGCAGCGTGGGACAGCCGTCGGTGTCGGCACCATCGACGGACGCGGCGAGGAGCTCGGGCGCCCCGATACCAGAACCGGCCAGCGCCACGAGCACCTCCGCCTCGCGTTCCACGGTGGCCGCGGCCTGATCTCTGTCAGCTCCGATCCAACGCCGGAGCACCACGTGGCGCCGGGATCCCTTGCTGTCGACGCTCAGCTGGTGAACCGACGAGGTGATTCCCCCGGTCAGCCTTCGGTAACCGACCACGGTCGCGTCGTGGGAAATCGAGCGGGCAACCCACGTCAGCGTGGACGGAGACGGCCGCCGCCGCATCGGATCGATCACGCGACGAGCCTCGCGCAGGAACCCTCACGGCAGGGGGGTTCCCGGCGCGCTTACGGAGGGGCCGATCGCGAATCCGGCGACGACCGTAGGGGGTAGCACCGGACAACTGCTAGGCGGGGCGCTCACCACCGGCGATATGAGATGCGTCTAAGCCGGGCTCGGTCAGCGGATCCGTGCGGCGCCCCCGAGCGTGGCCCGACCGCCAGGACTATTCCGCTCGGCCAGTTCCTGCAAGAATCGCGGCATTCGGCCGGCGCCGAAGTCGTAGTACCGCACCCAGCGCGGAGTGATCGCGATTCGCGCCATCTGGTCATACATGCCGCGGACGTTCTCCTCGAACTCGGCCGCCGCTTCGGCGTTCATGGACTTCCTGGCGGCAGCCAGATACTCCTCTACTACCCCGTCGACGATCTCGACGCTCGCCTGCCCGCGTATCGAAAGTGCGCGCGCCTGGTCGGGTGTGTCTCCTCCGTCGATGGTCAGGGCGACGTCCGGGCGAGCCGACAGCGCCGTGACCTTCGGGGCGGTCGTCGCCGTCGAGATCACGAATTGCTCCCCGGTCCAGAAGAATCCGACCGGAATCACCCGCGGTGTTCCGTTCTTCCCGATGTAGGCGAGGTGGGCGGCCGAGGTGGACGCGAGCAGCTCTTGCGCGCCGGCCGCGGACAGTTCGTCGTCGATGTCCTGCCACTCCATCACGTTCTTCTCCTCCGCCACGTCGCGGCCAGCGTAGCCGCCGTTCCCGGCGGTAGGTGATGCTGTCTACGCGTCGATGAGGTGCTGGGTGCCGACCGCGGCAGACGCCTATGGGGTGCGGCCGATGAACGCGAGCAGTTTGGTCTGGACGTCGGCGTCATCGGGGACGTGGACGCGCGGCCCGTACTGGCCGCTTTGGCGCAGCACGTCGTCCATGGGCAGCATGCCTTCGAGCATCGCGGCGCACTTGTCGGGGTCAAGTGTCTCGTCCTGGCCGGTGGCTCGGGCGAGATCCCAGCGGTGCAGGAACACGTCGGGGGTGTAGATCATGTCGATCGCTTGCTCGAGCGGCATGCGACCGATGTGGGGGAGATCGTGCTCGCGTTCGGCGGTGTCCGCATCGTCGAGGAGTCCCTGCACGGCGTCGGTCTGGGTGCGCCAGGCGCCGACCGGGTCGTCGCTGACCGATGGACCGGCGGGCAGCGTGATCCCCGCTCCTCCCTGAAGAAAGGCCGGGAACCACTCGACGAGGTGGCGGACGACGTCGCGGGCAACCCAGCCCTCCGGTGGCGCCGGCTGGTCCCACGACTCTGGAGCGGTGCCCTCCACGGTCGTTGTGAACGCCCGGGCGATGCGCCGGTGCTCGTCAGCCGGGCAGCTCATCGGAGCTCGGCGACCAGGGCGTCGAGCTTGGCGTAGCCCTCCTCGACGCCGGTCTCCATGCCGCGGGCCAGCCACTGGTCGCGGCCCTCGAAGCTGTCCACCAGCGACTGCGCATGTAGCCGGGTTCGGCCGTCGCCGAGGTCCTCGAACCGCAGCGTCTCGAGGGCGACGCCATCGGGCTGACCGTCGAAGGTGAAGGTCTGCACGATGCGATCGTCACCGACCTCGTGGAAGCAACCGTGGAAGCCGTACTCCTCGCCATCGCGCCCGGCGACGTAGCGCCAGCGGCCGCCCGTGGTGGCATCCCAGTCGAGGATCTTGGTTTCCATCTCATTGGGGCCGACCCAGCGGGCGAACAGCTCGGGTTCGAGGTGGGCCCGCATGAGCTGCGCCGGGGTGGCGTCGAAATCACGGGTCATACGGATGATTGGCAGGGTGGGGTCGGCCTCGATCGACACCTGGTAGCGGTTGCTGGTGGCGCTCATGACGCTGCTCCTTGTTCGAAGTGTTGGTTGTTGGTGGGTTGTTCGTCGCCGCGCATCTCGGCTAGGACGGCGTCCAGGCGGGCGTAGCGCTCCTCGGCCTCTTGGCGGTATCGCTCGATCCACTTGGTCATCAGGTCGAAGTGCTCGGCCTCGAGATGGCACGGCCGCCGCTGGGCGTCCTTGCTCTGGGTGACCAGGCCGGCGTCGGCGAGCACTTTGATGTGCTTAGACACCGCCTGGACGGAGAGGTCGTAGGGATCGGCCAGCTCCCCGACGGTGGCGTCGCCCCCGGCGAGGCGGGCCACCATGTCGCGTCTCGTCGGATCGGCGAGAGCGGCGAAGACTCGGGACAGCTGATCGTCGGCCACGGGCGAAGTCCTTGCTCAACCGAATGGTTGAATACAACCTACGCCAGTGCTTCACTGTTGTCAACCAGTTGGTTGAAGAGCGAAGACTTCCCGGCTCTCGGCATCGCGGCGACTCGTCGGACGTGCCGCCACCGGTCACCTTCCGCATCCCCGAAGTGCCGCTGGATGCCGCCCGGCGGGTTGGTCAGCCGCCTGCGACGAAGGCGACGACGACGTAGGCGGCGTGGCGGTCGAAGTTCTCTCCGTGGCGGTCATAGATGGTCGCGGTCCTCGGATCGGCGTGGCGGGCTGCGATCTGCACGTCCCGCAGGGGGACCCCCGCGTCGAGTGCGGCCATGATGAACCCGGCCCGCAGCATGTGGGGGTGGACGGAGCCGAGCCCGGCCCGCTTCCCGATCGAACGAATCCAGCGGTGCGCGGTGCGGCGATCGAGCCGGTGCCCGTCTTGGCGTCGCAGGATTGGACCCTCGTGGCGTTCACCGACGGCCAGGTCGATCGTGCGGGCCGTGCGCGGCACCAGCGGGATGATGGCGGGCTTTATTGCCCTTCCCGATGATGTGCAGAGTCCGATGGCCACGCTGGAAGCCGAGGTCCTCGATGTTGGTGGCGCACGCCTTGGAGACCCGGAGGCCGTTCAGTCCGAGCAGGACGGCCAAGGCGGCGTGGTCGCGATCGAACCGCTCAGCGGGTGAACGGAAACGTGCCTAGCTCGCCGCGGTCCATGCCGTGGCCCTCGCTCGGTGCAACCTTGGGCCGTCGGACGTACTCGGCGGGGTCGCGGCGATGCGGCCGTCGATGTGGGCGAATCGGTAGAACCCGCACACCGTCGACAGCCGCCGGTCGATTGTGGAAGCGGCCAGACCGCGGGCCTCCATCGAGCAGCGATAGAGCTCGATGTGGGCCGAACCGACTTCAGGACCTCCAGACCGGTGTCCGACGCCCACTGGAAGAATCCGCAGGTCATGCCGGTACGCGTCGAGTGTTCGGCCGCTGTAACGGGCGAGGAACGCCGCGGCTGCAAGCTGCGCCTCGTCGAACGGCGCGTCCTGCTGCGGAAGCTCCACCATCGTCGTCTTGGTCTCAAAGTGTCGTCATCGCCGACCTCCCTGTCTCTTGGGAGATCCAGCGAACACCTCACAGACAGCCGGCGTTGAGGGATACTTGGTAGGATGATCTGGTACCAAGTGACAGGAGTGTGATCATGGGTATCCCAGCCGAGTTCCTGGTGTCCAGCAGTGGGCAGATGTCGGTCCCAGCTGCGGTCCGGCACCGCTGGGGACTAGATCAGGGTGGTCGAGTCACGGTTATCGACCTTGGCGACGCAGTCGTCCTCCTGCCTCCGGGATCGCGCCATAAGCTCATCGCAAACGCGCTGACTGCAGGAGAGCACCGCCAGTTCGTACTCAGCCTCGACGACGCTGACCTGGCGACGACCTGAGTGGCGACGATTGTCGTCGATGACCATTTGCTTCGCGACGTGCTGGCGGGACAACGGGCGTCGGACCTCGGCGGCCTGGCCACTAGGCTCGCGACGACAGGTCTGTGGCTATTTCGGCTGAGCAGTTCCTTCGCGAATCCAGGTGTCGCCGGAAAGCTCTCCGCGCCGGTGTTGGGACTGCCGGCCGAACAGCAGGCACGGTTCCGCGCCCAACTGGTTGCACTTCCCGCGGAGATCGACGTCCTTCACCTGCGAAATGTCGCTTGGCCGATGGCGGAGTTGCAGCAGCGACATCGTGCGCTCGGCCACCATCTCTCGGCAGCAATGGTCGAAGCCCTCGCCGCGGCCCATGAGCTCGAAGCCGGGATCGCCGTCTCAAAGGACGATGTCGGCCCAGGCCTGATGGCGGCCGCCGACGAGGATGACATCGCCTTTCACGCCCTGTAGCCCACCCCGGCGTTACGGGTCGCCTTGGAGCGACACTCGAAACAAGCCGACGCGCCTCCAGGTCCGCCGCTTCCAGCACCGGTTGTTCGTCGCCGAAGAGAAGCAGCCCCAGTTTGAATCGTCGAAGCGAAGGCGACCGGCGCGCTTGCGACTGGAGGGTCAACTCTGGATGCGGTAGCGGAGGTTCACGACACCGTTGCCGAACCGGCGCTCCTCCAGCAGCTCCAACTGGATGCGGGCGTCGCGGGGGAATGCGGGCTTGCCTCCACCGACGAGCACCGGATAAATGAACAGCTGGCACTCATCGACCAGCCCGGCGTTGAACGCATGCGCGGCCAGGGTCGGCCCGCCGACTGTCAAGTCGCGGGCGGCGGACGCCTTCATGTCGCGGACCGAATCGGGGTCGAAGCGACGGTCGAGGCGCGTGTTGGCGGTCGAGACGACGGGCAGCGTCGCGGAGTAGACGATCTTGTCGGCCGCGTGCCAGACGTTCGCGAAGTCGGCCATGAGCTCCGACTGGGCAGCCAGGGCAGGTTGGGTCTCCCAGACGGCCATCGTTTCGTACATGCGCCGTCCATAGAGGTAGGCACCAACGGGGCGCACAAGGTCAGTGATGAAGGTGAAGACCTCGTCGATGGGCGCGGTCCATTCGAAGCTGCCGTGCGCGTCCTCGATGTAGCCGTCAAGGGACACATTCGCCACGTAGATCAGCTTGGCCATGCCGCTCCTCAGTGCGCCCGCGTGACGGTGCTGTTGAGCAAGCGTACTGAGACGCCTCGGGGGTTGCCATGCCCGAGCGGCGCTGCCTTCGGGATCGCGCTCCGTGCGGCTTGGAAGCTCGGCGGATGGTTCCTGGGCGGAGCGCAAGGCCACGGAGTCCACGACCCTCATCCAGGTGTCGCATCCACGACGCCTGCCGTCGGAGTTGATCCGACAGCGGATCGACCGGTTAGGGCCCCGTGCTGCAATTAGTCCTGAACCAAGCGTAGGTCTGCCGGTTTAGGGCTCGGGTTCGGGATGGCCTTGTGCTGTGGGGGTTTTCGCGGCTGTGGGTTGGTGGCCGGCCGGGTTTGGGGTGAAGCGGGCCGGGATATGCGCCG
>JALYXV010000031.1 GCA_030947025.1 Actinomycetota bacterium
AGGTCGGCGGCGTTCCGGTTGGCGACGACCGAAGCGAGCAGCAAATCGTCCTGCCCGGTGTAACTGTGGACCACGACGGCGAAGACCGCGAGCAAAGCCATGAACAGGGTGGAGCGCTGCTGGCCGGCCAGCGTCCGGAGGGGTCGGACCAGATCTCTGGGCAGCTGACGGTTGAGTGGAACGGCGGGCGGATACGGTCTCCCCTGGGGCCGGGCGGGATCGCCGATCGGCAGGGGCACATTCAAGGGGGCGCCAGCCAGCTCCCGCCGCCAGTACGCCAGCTCCCGGGTGCCCGCGGGGCCGGCCAGGCGGCACCGCTGCCGGCGGCAGAACTCGGCGAAGTCCACCCGCAGCTCGGGCAGCATCGGCACCTCACCCGCGGCGTGGGCGCGGTAGAGGATCGAGAGCTCACGACGGAAGATGCCCACCGACCAGTCGTCGAAAGCGAGATGGTGTAACCGGACCACCAACACGTGATCGTCGTCAGCGAGTCGGTACAGGTGGGGTTGAAACAGCGGTTCATCTGACAGGTCGAACGGGCGACCGGTGGCCTCGGCGATGGCCTGGCCGATCGAGGCCCGCACGATCTCGGGATCGATCCCGGCGAGGTCGGTGACGGGCAGGGCGAAGTCATGGGCGCCCCTGACCCTCTGGATGGGACGTCCGCTCTCGACGTGGAAGGCGGTCCGCAACGGGGCGTGGCGACCGACAATGTCGCTCAGCGAGCGGCGTAGGGCAGCCACATCGAGCCGTCCTTGGTATCGACGAACGAGGGGAGGCAGGTTGAAGCTGCCCGGGGCGAACTGCTCGTGCCACAGCATGCCCTCCTGCGAGAAGGCCAGTGGCGCCGTCCCGACCTCACGGGGGGACAGGCCGTGTTCCATCTGCCGTTCAACCAGAGGTGTGAGTTGCGACAAAGTCGGCGCGGCGAGGAACGTAGCGAGGTCGATGTCTACCTCATACGCGTCCCGGACCAGCGAGAGCATCTCGGACGCAGCTACGGCATCTCCGCCGAGTTCGAGAAAGTTGTCAACAGTTCGCAGACCGCTGGCTCCAAGGACTCGCTCCCAAATCGACCGGATCGTCCCCTCTACCGTCACCGGAATGGGTGTGGGCGGGAAGCCCACGGCTTTAGCCGTGGGAGGCAGAGCCCACTCGAGCCGAAGGCCCGAGCGGGCCAGGCTGGGCAACCATGACAGTCACACCTCCATGGGAAAATGACCGGGTGGGTGTCGTCGAGGTCCGTTACCGCTACCGGCTCCGGGTCGATCACAGCCAGGCGGTGGCCCGCTCGCAACGGAACCTGGTCCGCAAGTCCAAAGGGTGGAAGGGCCGGGCCAAAGCCCGCCAGGCCAAGGCCCGGGTCGAGGCCAAGGTGGCCGCCCAGCGCGCCGACTTCCACCACAGCAAGGCCCGTGGCCTGGTGGGGGCCTATGACCGCATCGGCGTCGAGAAGCTCAAGGTCAAAAACATGTCGGCCAAAGGAAAGGGCCGGGCAAAGGCCGGGCTCAACCGCTCGATCGCCGACGCCGGCTGGGCCCAGTTCCGCCGGGTGCTGACCTGGCATGCGGCCAAAGCCGGAACCGCCGTGGTCCCCCTGGCGGCCAGGGACAGCACCCAGTGTTGCAGTAGCTGCGGGGCGAAAGCCAAGCCCCGCATCGAGTTGTCGGACCGGATGTTCAACTGCTCGTGTTGCGGGCTCGTCTTGGGACGGGACCGCAACGCGGCACGCAACTTGAACCCAGACCGGCCGGGGCCGGGCAGCAGGACTGAACCGCCCGGAACAGTTCCGGTGGGCGACGACGGCGATAAGACCAAGGGCCCCGCGGGTGTCCTGGCAGCCTGAGCCCCAGAATCCCACGACTTCGGTCGTGGGAGCAGTCAATCGGCCCTTCCATCGGATCGGGCACGGGCCTTGTCGACCGCCTCGGCCAGCGCGGCGGGCGAAGGCCGCTCGAAGATGGTCGCCACCGTCAGCTGGACCCCCAAGGAGTCCTCGATCCGGGCCACGATCTGGGCTGCGGCCAATGAATGGCCGCCGAGTTCGAAGAAGTCATCCTCGGCACCGATGGTGTCCCGGCCGAGTACCGCCTCCCATATCGCCACGATGGCGGCCTCGTCGGCTGTGCGGGGGGCGACGAAGCCAGCCTTTGCATGCTGACCAGCGAACTCATCGCGAAGCTCGAACTTGCGCACCTTCCCCGACGGGGTGCGGGGAAGTTCGTCCAGGAAGACGAAGTGGTGAGGGACCTTGTGCTCTCCCAGGCGGCCCCGCACAAATGCCTGGAGGTCCCCCGAGTCGATCGGCGACCGGACGACCACCGCCGCCGCCACGTCCTGGCCCAGGATCGGGTGCTCGACTGCAAAGACGGCTGCATCGGACACGGCCGGATGCTCGAAAAGGACATTCTCCACCTCGGCCGACGACACGTTGAGGCCGCCCACGATGATGAGGTCCTTTTTGCGGTCGACCAGGTAGAGGTAGCCCTCCTCGTCCAGGTACCCGATGTCTCCGGTGCGGACCCAACCGCCCGGCGTAAAAGTGTGTTCCGTCGCCTCGGGGTCGCGGTAGTAGCTGCGGGACGGGGCTCCCGGGCGCCGGATGAAGACCTCGCCGGTACCGCCAGGGGCGGCGTCGTGACCGGCCTCGCCGACGATGCGGAGCTCGGTGGCACCGACGGGACGGCCCACGGACCACGGCCGAGCCTTGGCGTCCAGGTTGAGGGTCCTGGCCGTGCCCGCTTCGGTGAGGGCGTAGGTGTTCCACAACCGGGCACTCGGGAAGGACTGGCCCAAGGCGCTCAGCAGCGCCGGGGGAGACGGTGCCGACGACAGGACGATGCGCTCCACTGACGACACATCGTGGTGACTGAAGGCCCCCGAGTTCACGATGAGCTGCGCCATGGCGGGCACCAGCTGAAGCCGTCGCACCCGACGTTCCGCGATCACCGCGCAGTAGCGCTCTGGGTCGAACACCGCCAGCACCACGGCGGTGCGATCACTCCGGCGCAGGGGCAGACGCAGCACCTCTTGGCCCGCGTTGGTACCGACGGGAAAGGCGTGGACGAAGCTGGCCGGCCCGGCCGGGGCGTCTTGCTCCGGCGGTGGGTCGTGGAAGAGGACACTCTCATGGGTGCACGCCACGCCCTTCGGCAAACCGGTGGTGCCTGAGGTGTACAGGATCTCAGCCAAATCCGAGGGTGCCACCTGGCGCTGAAACCGTTCCGTGCTCCCGGCCGACTCCAACTGGGCGACGACGTACCGGTGCGCCGCCGTCTCGATGCCGCCCAGCAACTCCTCCACGCCCACTAGGACGGCGGCCTCGCAGCGGCGCACGATCTGCGCCAGCTCGGAGCTGGAGAAGCGCGGCCCCAATGGCACTGCGACCGCGCCCGCCTTGAGGACGCCGAGATAGGAGACTGCGTAGTCGAGCCAATGCCCGTTGTCGAACACCAGCACGACCCGGTCGTGTGGTCCCACGTCCCGCGCCACCAGCTGCTGAGCGACAGCATTGGAGCGCTGCTCCCAGCGACGAAAGGTGAGGGTGCCGGCGCCGTCAACAGCCAGTGCCACCGCATCGGGAGCCTCACTCTCCCGTTCCCGCAGCAGGTCGGGAACTATCAGGGCAATGGAAGTCATCGTGCCGGGTGTAGGGGCGCCCTGCAGTGCTGTCCGGCTGCGGGCAGCTCGCCTTGGGCGTCGATCATGCTCCTGTCATGGTACCGGGGCGCCATCCCAGCGGGTCCCCGAGTCACTGTTCTCCCCTGACGAGCCAAAGCCGGGACACCCGGCCAACGTCTCCACCACTGCCCTGCTGCTGCGGGCAGATCCTGAGGTCCGAGAGACCCAACGGTCAGAATCGCCGGGTCTGGCCCCCTATCACTTCCCCGAACAGTCTTGCCCGGCCCTACTTTGCCGCCATCTAGGGTTGCTTCGCCCTCATCGTTGTGATAGGCAGTCTGCACCTGGGCGACGCCTGGGACCGTACGAGCAGGGGGATGGGCAAAACTTGAACCTCGGCTGCGCCTCCCTGAAGTCGCGGCCATGCTTGGGGGACTTCACACCAAAACGAGAGGATGCTATGTTAAAACGGTTACGGCGGGCAGCAATTAGTGTTCCGGCAGTCTTGCTGCTGGCAGGTACGGGGATCGCCACCGTCCCGGGCCAAGCCAGCGCAGTGACGACGGTCGGTTGCGGGGCGGTCATTCTCGCCAGCGTCACGCTGACCGCTGACATCGGTCCCTGTGCGACGGGCAACGGGATCAATATCGGCAAGAGCGGGATCACCCTCTCCCTGGCCGGCCACACCATCACCGGCAACAACACAGGCAACAAGACCGACAACCCGCAGCTCGGCGTCAATCTCATGAACGTGAAGAACGTGACCGTGCAGAACGGCACGATCACCGGCTTCGACGCGGGCGTGAGCATCACCGGGGGCGGCGGCAACACCATCCAGGGCCTCGTCGTCAAGAACAACATCGCCCACGTCCTGCTCACCGGCGGGGTGGACCCGAAGAACCCGGAAGCGACGCACTGCGACTTCGGCGACGGCATCACGACCGACAACTCGAACAGCAATCTGATCCAGTTCAACGAGGCCTTCAACAATGGCCCGTTCTCGGGAATCTCGCTGGTCGACGCCTCGGGCTACAACAAGGTGCTCAACAACAACGCTCATGACAACAATGTCTCCAACATCATGCCCGACGGCTTCACCAGCGGCCCCTGCGGGCCGTTCGGCGCCGTGCTCGTGGGCCAAGGGCGGGCCCATCAGGACGTCGGCATCCGCGTCGAGGGCCCGGGCGCCACGCACAACACGGTGGGCGAGAACAGGGCTACCAACAACCAGCTCGAGGGCATCGCGGTCCACGGCAACACGTGCCACCCGCCGAACCCTAATTTCCCGCCTGGTTTGCCCAACGACTCCAACCTGATCCGGGGCAACACGGTGACCGGCAACGGGTTTGTCGACACCAGTGACGGTATCGGGATCCTGTCCCAGGGACCGTCCGGCATCGTATGCGTGGCCAACAACAACACGATCACCGGTAACACGTCCAACGGCAACGGCGGCAACGGGATCTTTGTAGGTGGCCGGAATAGCACCGGCAACCAAGTCCTCCAGAACACCGCCAACGGCAATGGGGTCGACGGGATCCACCTGAACTCCGGTGCCCACAACGCCAGCATCAAGCGCAACAAGGCCAGCGGCAACGGCCGCTACGATGGCTTCGACGGGAACCTGATGCCGCCCTGCGACGCCAACGTCTGGTTCCTGAACACCTTTGCGGTCGTCAACCAGCCCTGCGTTCACTAGGACTGCTCGACGTAGCAGCGAAGAGTAGTGGGAATGCCCCGGTGCCGACTCGGCACCGGGGCATCTTCCTTGTCGAGGGAGCCGCACCGCGATCGAACGACCGGGACAGTGGTGCCGTCCTGACACGTCGGCGGGTCGCGTTGACCGCCCTGCTCAGCGGGGCGCCAGGGCCGGCCGTTTCAGCAACGCCTCCGGCCTGGCTGCGATCCAGGGCGCGCTAGGCTAGGGCGCGACGAAGACGAACTGGGGCCGGTTGAGGTCAGTCGCAGGGCCGCTGATCATGGCAACGGGCGGAGCGTTCCCCCCTGCACCGGTCGCGAACTTGAGAACCTGGTTGGCGGAATTGACAACGAAGATGTTCCCTGAAGAATCGACGCTGAGGCCAAGGGGCTCGTCGAGCTTGGTGTCCGATCCGGCGATGACGGGACCCGGCGTCCCGTCTGGGATGGAGAACTGGGCGATGCTGTTGTCGTCGTTTGAGACGTACAGCGTGTCGTCTCTGATGGCCACACCTTCGGGTCCGGCCAGCCCGCTGGAGATGGTGAGGATCGGGGCGACGTTGTGAGGTTCGGAGTAGCTGGAGTTGGACGGCGGTGCATAGACCGTCACCGTGTCGTTCAAGTTTGAGACATAGATATTTCCCAACGAGTCCAGGGCGAGGCCGAAGGGTGAATCGAGCCCGGTCGCCGAGCCGGCGATGACGGCAACCGGGGCCACGTCGTCAGCCCCGCCAGCGATGGGAAGGGCGAACACCGCCACTGACGGAACGCCTGGAGCCCCGGGCCCGAACGGGCCGTTGGCGACATACAGCTTCCCGTCGTGAATGGCGATGCCCTGAGGGTTGGTGAGCGCCGACTTCGGCCCGCGGAGGCGAGCGAAGGGCAGGATATCCCCGTTGGCCCCGGGTGGGTAGATGTTGACCGCCTTGATGACCGGCGCGGCGACAAAGAGGAATCCGTCTTCATCTTGCGCGATGCCTGAGGCGGTTACCAGCTTGGATTTGTCCCGCCCGCCCACGGCTCGGATGGGAGCGACGTCGCCGTTCGCCCCGGGCGCAAACCCGAGCACTTTGGGCGGAAGGGTACGGGTCCCGCTGCTGGATACCAAGATCGAATCGCTCATGGAGCGACCCTACCCATACCGCAGTCACCCTCGCTGATCGTTCCTCGACATCCCCTGCCGGTCAGTAGGTGCCCGAGGGCCCCCGCCGGTCACTGGCCCGGGGCCCGTAGGGTGCGGCGTCGAGCCAAGCTCCCGCCCGAGTCCCGGCGAGGGCCACGACCGCGGCCGCCCGCCGCTTCGCCCGGGTACGCCAATCGTGAGCCTGCATCTGGCTGAGAGCCCGCCGCGCCGCGTCACGGTTGTACAGAGCGGCCGCCCTCCTCGTCTCTGCGAACTCGTCGATGGCTGACAGCGCAGCAGGACGGTCGGGGCATTCGATGGCTGCCCGGATGGCCCGGGCCGCGGCCACCGCGTCGGCAATCCCCGAGTTCATCCCCCGGGCACCGAACGGCGCGAAGAGGTGTGCCGCCTCCCCCACCAGCAGGACCCGGCGGTGCGAGTCGGAAAACCGGTCGGCCACCACTTGCAGGAATCGGTAGGTGGACACCCAGGTCACCGTCTCGGCGTAGGGCCCGGGAAGGACCTTTGCGATCCACCGACGCACACCGTCGGGGTCGCTGAACTCGTCGGCGTCGTCTTCGGGGCGGCACTGGAGGTCAGCTCGCCAACCACCTGCAAAGGGGACCAGGAGCACGTTGCGGTGGCCGACCGCAGGGTGACGGTAATAGAAGACCCGCTCTGGTCGCCGGGGATCGGTGTCCGACTCGGCCACGTCGACAATGACGAAGGCGTTTTGTGACCGGTCGCCCTCCATGGCGATCTGGAGCAGTCGTCGCACGGCCGAATGGCCGCCGTCGGCCGCTACGAGGTAATTCCCGTTCCATTTCTCGCCCGACGTGGTCGTGACCTGGACCCCGTCTGGTGTCGATTGGACCCCAGCAACCTCGCGGCCCCAGGCGAACTCGACGCACGCGGCCTTGCTGGCGCCCAGCAGCAACCGCTCGGTCTCGACCTGAGCCAGATTGGTCGAGTGCGGCAGGGTCTTGGGGTCAGGGGGCTGATAGGTGCGCTCGTACACCTGTCGCTCCCCCCAAAACGTCCGCTTCGTCGACCACACCAGTCCGTGGGCCGCGATGTCCCAACCCAGCCCCTCCCGGGCACGCTCGAGGTGGAGGAGGGACTCCCGATGAACGAAGATGGCCCGGCTGCCCGGCCGGGCTCTCTCTTCCGCCCCCGCCTCAAGCACGGTAACCGGAAGGCCTTCCGCTCGCAGGGCCAGAGCCGCGCTGAGCCCGACCGGTCCCGCGCCCACCACCAGCACCAACTCCTCCGCGCCCCCTGACCGGCCGCCGGTCATAACGCGATCACGTCATGGGCCAGTACAAGCCGCCCCCCCTGGCGCCGATCATTGGTTGGACCGGTCACGAGCGATCACTTCGGGTCCGGCCAGCCGGCGCGAAGTACATGACGGCGGAGCTTGCCAGTCGCGGTGCGGGGCAGCGCATCGACGACCGTCACAGACCGGGGAACCTTGAACGGGGCCAGCCGCGCTCGCGCCAAGGCCAGGAGTTGGCTCTCGAGGTCGAGGGGAGCGCCCACATCCGCGTTCACCACCGCAAACCCCTGCAATCGTGAGGCGCCCGTCTGGTCGAGCACCGCAGCCACCGCCACCTCGACCACGGCGGGGTGTTCGAGCAGCACGGCCTCAACCTCGAGCGGCGAGACGTTGTTGCCGCCGACGACCTCAATGTCGTCCAGCCGGCCGTGGTGGTAGAAGTAACCGTCCCGGTCGGCCGACACCCGGTCACCCGTGCGGCACCAACCGTCGACCACCGCGGCGGCGGTAGCGTCGGGACGGTTCAGGTAGCCGATCATCACCGAGTCACCCCGGACCCACAGCGCCCCCGACTGCTCGGGTGGCAACGCCCGACCCGACTCGTCGCATACCAACGCTTCATAACCGGGCAGGACGGATCCAATACTGGCGGGCCGCGACCGCCCCGGAGTGTTCGAGATGAACGTCTGGCCCACCTCGGTGGAGCCGAGCCCATCGACAATCTCCCGACCCAGCCACGACCGGGCCCGGTGGTAGAGGGTCGGCTGAAGCGCTTCGCCGGCCGAGATGGCTAGGCGAACCGAGGCGAAGCACCGGGCATCGCCCCGCGACACCAGGCCGGCGTAGAAGCTCGGGACGGCGAACAGCACCGTCACGCCATGCCGGGTCGTCAACGATTCCACACGATCCACGGTGGGTTTGTCAGCGTCGAGTACGGCGGAACACCCCGAGAACAAGGGAAAAAAGACGGTGTTGCCCAGCCCGTAGGCGAAGTAGGCCTTCGACACCGAGAGGACGACATCTTCCGGCTGAAGCATGAGCACGGGCGCACCCATCGCCCGGTAGTAGCAGGCCGGATCGGTATGCCGGTGGAGGGCGGCTCGGGGCATGCCCGTGGTGCCCGAGGTGTATTGGGCATAGGCAGGCGTGTCCAGGTCGACCTCTGGGCCCGGGAAGGTGCCGGGCTCCATCTCGGACAGGTCATCGACGACCAAGGTTGGGGCGGTCGCCGCGAACCTCTCCCGGAGGAGCGGCTCGCACACGACCAGGGTCGGAGACGAATCACGGAGCATGAAGTCGTGATCCAGCTCCGGGAGTAGCGGATTCACGAGAACCGCGGTGGCTCCGACACGAGCGGCGCCCAGGAGCGCCCAAACCAGTTCCACTCGGTCCCTGGCGACCAGCAACACCCGGTCACCGGGGCGGACTCCGGACCCGAGCAGGAAAGCGGCCGCTCGGTGGCCACCGTCGTGGACCTCGGCATGGGTCCAGGCGCGCGCCGCATCGTGAAAGGCTGGGCGCTCCATCCAGCTACCTCTCTGAGCGCGGTGCTCCAGGATGACGGCGAGGTTCGACGACGTGCCCCGTGATGGAGCAGGCGTGGGAACCGCGACGCCAGGAACACGGACCCGAGGAACCGCCACCGCGGTCTTTGCGCGGCCAGATGGCCGACGCTGCGTCACGTCGCTTTGACGACCAGGGGTGTGGCGACGGCAGGCTTGCCCTTCTCCAGGACAACTATTCGACCCTGCCAGAACCCACCCATTTGAAACATCAGGGCCAGTTCATAACGTCCGGGTGCAACCTCTTTGGCCACATTGTTCGTGCCCATACCCGACATACCACCAGCCCCGCCCATGTTGGCACGGACGCAGACCGTGGCCCCTCGAACGGGTGCTCCGTCACGGGATACCGTCACGTGATATATGATGTCATTGACTGTCGGTGCTTCTACAAGTTTCACCGAATATGACGGGTCGCTGATCGCAGACATCTGACACTCTCGAGCCGGCACCTGGCGAAACGAGACGACCGCGACCATGAACGCAATAAGAGCGATTACCGATGCGACGACGAGGCGGCCAATCCCCCACACTATGAGCAGTCTACACTGTGTCTCCGGTATGTATCGTGCCGTACAAAGAGCATCACGTTGACCTCCGTGCCCGCCGACCCCGGCGCCCACGCCGTCCCGCCCTCGGAGGGCGGGGCACCGCTGGCCGCCAGTGCGACCCCACCCCTCGGCCACCCCCCCACCGACACCCGCACAACAGTAACGCCTTCACCCACAGCCGCCACCGCGACCGACACCGACCCCGACCCCGACCCGACACCGCCTCCCACCGGCGAGACGGCGATCGGCGAGACGACGACCGGCGAGACGACGACCGGCGAGACGACGACCGGCGAGACGACGACCGACACCACGA
>JALYXV010000058.1 GCA_030947025.1 Actinomycetota bacterium
CCTTCTCGCCGTCGGGCGCCGTTCACGGCGGCCCCTACGAGCACACCTCGATACTGCGGATGATCGAGTGGCGCTGGCAACTCAAGCCGCTCACCGCCCGGGACGCCAACGCCCGGAACCTGGCGGACGTGCTCGACTTCGGACGGATCAATTCGGTTCCCGACACCGCCATCCCCACGCCCGCCCCATTCATCGCCATCCGCTGCCCATGATGGGACTGAGGGGCGTCCAAAAAATTCCCTAACCGTCGTGCCTCTCCTGCGTCGTGCGTTCTTTGGACCCCGGACCGGGCCGCCTCGAGTGGGCTCACAGAAAAAGCGTCGTACTCCCTCGCCACCCCGCAAGGATGGAAGAGGGGAAAGGGTCGCCGTCGCGGCAGGTATCGCCGCACGCCAGCGGGTGCGGCGGCTACCGGCCGACTCCCTACCAACCAAGCCCGACAATAAGCAAGCATCCCAAATCCAGGAGGCCCACCCGAGCGCCGACGGCTGCCCACGACGCCCAACTTGGAATCCAAGACAGCGGTCGAACCGTTCCAAGTGACCGTTCGATCTGTAGGTGTCCATTCCGCTCACCCTCGCACGAAGGCAACTGATGGGGGGACGTCGCCAGGTCGGCCCGAGCGCGGCCTTGTCTCCGCCCCGCGTCTGTTGCGACGGTCCGTCGCGGCTCGTGCTACGCCGTCGTGTCGGCATACATCACCCGGATCGGGGGTGGCTGTCGAATGCGTCCGCCAGCTGCGACCGAAAACGTTGAGCAACACGGTTTTGTAGGTCGCCTCGTCGGTTCTCCCCAATCCAGCGGATAAAGGATACGCTCATCAAATTCATTCAAACGACATGATCCGAGTGCCCCAAGCCCCTATCAGGCTCCTCGGAACCTCGGCGCACCCGCGCGCTAATCGTGATTGGCGTCCTTTGATGACCTCGTCGACCTCTTTCAGGGCCGCCTCCTTTTCCGGCGTGGTGTAGATGGTCCGGTCCAGCTCGGTGTTCACCAGTGCGATCAATTCGGCACGCTCGATCTCATCGGGGAGCCGGCGGGCCCACACCGCCACCTCCGACCACCGCCATAGGCTTCCTCGGTTGGTCGTCCGAACTACCGGCTGAGGAAAAGTCCCATTGCCTCGACGCCCGCTGCTCAGGAGCCGTACGGACTCACTTGAACGGCCCAACCGGACGGCGATCTCAGCCTGAGTGACAAGATCATCCGGCTCGACCCGCCGGACCACCACAGCAGCCGCTCGTACCTCACCGAGCGCAGAGAAAAGCGCAACCAAACCCCAGCGCGCCCACAACACTGAACCCCGACCCCCGACCAACCAACTTGAGCTTGTGTGTCGCGGCGGCGCTCACCCTCCCCCACCCCGGCCCGGCCGAACTCCCCCACCAACCGCAAACCCACCTTCTACGCGCGGCAGCACCCCCCGAGACGGTGCAGGCCGCACGACACCAGCAGTACCACCAGCCACAGCGGGCGGCACGGCGACCTGATGGCCGCCGAAGGTCACGCAGCTCCCGCCCGCAACTATATAGGTGTTCCCGTGCCACACATTGGCGCACGGCGGGTTCGCCGTGCTGTCGTCCTGAAGGTCTACCGTGCAGAAGGGGCCGGCGCCGTTGCCGGTGGCAGTGTTGGAAATGACGCGGCTGCCGAAACCACCCACCTCGATCCCGCACTGCGGGTTCCCGTGCACCGTGTTGCTCTGCACCAGATCCTGGAAATGCGGCGTCGAATTGGCGAGACCCAGCACCCCAAGCCCGAAACCGCTGGTCGCGTCACCGACCCCGTTATAGTCGGACGTGTTGCCGATGATCTGGCCTTGGGTGAACCCCCGGTTCGACATCCCGTTCGCATAGGCGCGCAGCACCGTGTTGCCGATGAGCTGGTTGCCGACCAACGACGAGCCCCGGTCGGGCAGCCCTACGTCGGAAAACGCGTTGAAGCTAATGTTGATTCCGATACCGCCGTGTTCGAAATCGATGCCGACGCTGTCGGTCACGGTGTTGTTCTGGACCAGGTTGTGGTCCGAGAAATGGCCGAACACCCCGATGTTGTCGAACACCCCGTTGGCCACCACCGTGTTGGCGACGATCGTGTTGTTCGACGCGTAGAACAACACGATCCCGTCCGCGAAGGCCAACTGGTCGTAGGAGCCGACGTTGTCGCGGACGGTCATGTTCTTCACCGTGGTGTGGCTGCTGTTCACGATCGCCACCCCGGCCGAGAAATGCTCGACCCGACCGCCGGTCACCGTCACCCCGCTATGCCCGGCGATCAGGACTCCGGCATATTGGCCGTCCTGGGCGGTCCCGGCCCCGAAGACCCGATGCCCGTTCAAGTTCAACGTGATGTTGTCGGCGCCCACCAAGATGCCCGCCGCCGGGCACGGCCCGAGATCGGCGGACAGGGTCATCGAGGCGGTGATCACCTCACCGCAGCCCGGCGGCGGCTGCGCCACACCTGGGCGGACCTGCCGGACCCGGGCGTTCTGGACCTCGGTGATGAACAGGTCGCCGGCGGAGTCGAGCGCCACCTGGCCGGGGGAGCCGAGCTCAGCGTCGACCGCCGGTCCGCCGTCACCGCCGAAACCGGGCGCGCCGGAGCCCGCCACCAGCCGCAGGACCCCAGCCCGATCCAGCTTGACGACCCGCTCGTACGCGTCCGAAATGTACAAGTTGCCGGCTCGGTCCAACGCCAGACCAGTTGGGTCGTTGAGATGGGCCTTCACCGCGGGGCCACCGGTGCCGGCCAAACCGAGCCCGCCGTCGCCCGCCACGGTGGTGATGACGCCGGTGCGGGCGTCGACCCGGCGAACCCGTTGATTGGCCTGATCGCTGATGAGCAGGTTCCCGTCGTGGTCGACCACCACATCGGCGGCGCACGCCACACTCGCGTTGGTGGCCGGACCGCCGTCGCCGCTGAAGCCGGTCTTCCCGTTGCCCGCCACCGTGGTGATCGTCCCCGACGGGTCGACTCGGCGTACGCGCCCGAAGTTCCAATTATGACCATTGACTTTGATTCCCGGGCACTCGGCGATGAACAGCGTGCCCGCCGGCCACCGGGCGTTACCCGAGTCGACCACGAACACACCATTGGGGCCCACCGCGGCCGCCGTGGCCAGACCGCCGTCACCCACCCCGTCGGCTGGGGTTCCCCCGCCGGCGACCGTGGTGATGACCCCCGTACGCCCATCCACCTTGCGGAGCCGGCCACCGTCGGAGATGAACACGTCGCCCGCCTGGTCGCCCGCCAGCCACATCGGACTGCCCAACGCCGCCGAGATCGCCGGGCCGCCATCACCCAAACCGTCCGGCGGCGTGCCGCCGCCCGCGAGAGTGGTGATGATCCCGGCCGCGTCGACCTTGCGAACCCGGTTATCGCAGCCCGGGAAAGCGCACCCGTCGCTGATGTAGGTGTCGGCCCCGATCGTGGTAACACCCCGCGGGCCGGCGAGGAAGGCGTCGACGGCCGCTTCGCCGTCACGGAAGAGTTGTTGACCGCCCGCCACGGTGGTGATGATCCCGGTGCGCGCGTCGACCCGGCGGATCCGGTTGCCGCGTTGACGTGGCTCGGCGACGTCCGTGACCAGCATGTTGCCCGCGGGGTCGAAGGCTACGTCCCCTTGAACAAACCCGAACATGATTGCGGCCGAGGTGGCCGGTCCGCCGTCGCCCACCCCGTCAGGCGGGCTGCCGCCACCCGCAATCGTGCTGATGACCCCCGAGGTGCGGTCGACCCGGCGGACCCGGTTGCGGCGATAATCGCAGATCACCAGGTTGCCGCCCCGGTCGAAGTCAACGCACCCCGGGTCGATCGCAGCGGAGGTGGCCGGCCCGCCGTCGCCCACCCCGTCGGGCGGGCTGCCGCCCCCGGCCACCGTCGTGATGATCCCCGTTTGGGCGTCGACTCGGCGGACCCGTTCGCCCGGGGGAGTTCCGCCGGTGTTGTAGTCAGCGATGAACAGGTTGCCGGCCGGGTCGAAGGCCAGGTCCCTAGGGCCGGCCTCGAGGGCGGCCGAGGTGGCGGCCCCGTCGTCGCCGAGACCGTCGGCCGGGTTGCCGCCGCCGGCCACGGTCGTGATGATCCCGGTGTGGCCATCCACCTTGCGGACCCGCAAGTTGCCCGTGTCCGCGATGAACACATCCCCCGTCGGGTCGACTGCCAACCCTCCGGCCATGAAGTCGAAAAGATATTGGCCTGTGTTTCGCATGAGGGCCAGCGTGGCCTTGGTGGCCGGACCGCCGTCACCCCCGAAACCCGGGACTGTGCCTTTGGCACCACCGGCGACGGTCGTGATCAGCCCGCTGCGAGCGGCCACCTTGCGGACCCGCTCATTGCCGATATCCAGGATAAACATGTTCCCTGAGCGGTCGAACACCACATCGGTCGGGTTGGAAAGCTGCGCCGACGTTGCCGGACCGCCGTCACCACTGAAACCCGAGGTAGCACTACCCGCGACGGTCCCGACCACACCGGTGGCGGCATCGATCCGCCGAATGCGGTCAAAAGCGAGTGGACCACCGTCGAAGGCCAGTGTCGCCCCGGCGAAGAACACGTTGCCCGACCGATCAACCGCCACCCCCTGCGGCCTAGCCTTGCCCGCCCCAAGCACCGCCGCGGTGGCCGGGCCACCGTCGCCCACACCACCACCCGCGAACGTCGTGATAATCCCCGCGCTGGACCGACCAGGCGCCCCCGCCGCCGAAGCGGCCGGTACTGGAGCGACGAGCGTTACCAAAAACAAAACAGTGACCGTCGCCGAGCGCGACCGACGACATAGTGACCGTGCTTCCCCTCTCATCCAACCCCCTCGGCCGTCGCCGCCATCACTCGCGCTATCCCTCCGCGTGCGTGCCTATAGCGCCGCATCTCGGACAACATCCACCAGTCTGACAGCTTAGACAAAGACGACGGGGACCTCCATACCGTACGTATTGTTAAGCTCGTCGCCGACGCACAGGCCGGCGGCCTGACCAGGCTGATTGGTGAACGGGCCGGCCGAATACGTCACGATCCAGCTGAAAGCCGGAGGATTTGGGATCAGCAAGGCGCCTGGGGGAAGCTGTGTCTGAACGTAGTTCCCGCCCGCGTTCTTCGTGGTACCCGAGTGGCAGTCACCGTTCACCGTGTCCAGCGACCACACGCCACCCGCTTTTATTTAATCGTTGGGAACGCCACGTTCGATGGCAGGATGTTGAGCCTCGAGCAGGTCGAGGGTCTCCTCGTGACGCAAATCATCTCCCGCGCACACGGTTTCTGCGGCGAGCAGCCCCCAGCCGCTGGCGAACACCCCGAGGCGTCGGAACAAGGTCGCCTCGGTATCGGTTAGTATGCCGTGGCTCCATTCGATGGCGGCGTGCAGCGTGTTGTGGCGCCGTTCTCCAGCCCGGCCCCTCGCAGTGAGTAGGTTGAAGCGATCGTCCAGTCGCTCGGCGATCTCGCTCGGGGAAAGGACCCTCAGGCGCGCCGCAGCCAGTTCGACGGCCAGGGGCAGACCGTCGAGTCGCCGGCAGATCGCGGCAACTACGGGTGCCACCTCGGGGTTAGGAGCAACCCGACGAAATCGGCACAGCGGGCGACCAAGTGCTCGCACTTGTCCAGAACCAAAAGCATGTGGCGTTCGCGCAGCAGCTCAGCCAAGTCGGACACTCTTCGCCCTCCCCGGCGGCCGTCTGGGAGCACGGCCCGAACCGACTCGGCGATAAGGTTGGCGTCCTCGATGGAGGCCAACTCCACCAGCCACGCACCGTCCGCCAGCCCGGCCGCGGCTCGTCTTGCGACCGCTGGGCGGCCGGCGTACTGGCCGGCGTCCTGGCCAGTCGATCACCGTTGACGTCCGGGCTCGCAACGCGGGCAGGGCGCTCAGGCCGGCTCGGTCGGGCAGGGCGACCACGCGGCATCGAAGCGTCGGTCCGGCGCAGCCGGTGCCCCCTGCAAGGCCGCCCGGGTGTTGGCCACGGCCACCCGGTAGCGGACCTGGCGCAGCAGCCGGGAGAGACTTCGCCGGGCGGGCTCGGGTTCGACCACCGCGACGACTGCCAGGTGCGGAGCCATCCCGAGGGCATCTCGCCTGTCAGGCCGACCGGTCCAGGGCCAGGTTCAGGTCGAGGACGTTGACGGTGTTCTCCCCGAGGAAGCCCCAGGGCCGGCCGTGGATGTGCGCATTTATGAGGGCGGTGCACCGCGAGACCGGCAGGTTGCGGGCCCCGGCGACGCGGGCCGCCTGATCGAGGGCGTTGGCCACCGAAATGTCAGGATCGAGGCCCGACCCTGATGCCGTAACCGCGTCGACCGGGACCGGAGCCCCGTCGGGCAACCCGTTGAGCTGCCGGTAGGAGATGGCCCGCTGGGGCACAGTGTTGCGGTTGCAGACCGGGCTCCCGTCGGGATTCGTCTGGTTGACGGGGTTGCCTTTGGCATCGACGACGGCATTACCCGCCGTATCGGTGGCCGGGACCGGAAGGCACGGGGCGAGCAGCTTGTCGGACAGGGGGCCGAGATTGGAGGCGCTGCTGTTGCTGGCGTCATAGCCGTTGCCGGCGGCAGACGGACGGGGCTGAAAGTACTGCCTGAGCGGGTTGCCGTCCTTGTCCGAGAACAACTGCCCAATGAGCGCCGAACCCACGACCTTCCCGTTGCGGTGGACGAGAGATCCGTTGGCCTGACTCTTGAACGCCACCTGAGAAATGCCCCAGATCACGACGGGGTAGACGACGCCCAATCCGATGGTGAGCAGGATTGTGACCAAGAGAGCGGTGACCAGTTGTCGGCGCATCATGTCAACGCACCCCCAGGGCGACGATTAGCAGATCGATGAGCTTGATACCGATGAAGGGTGCGATCACGCCGCCGATCCCGTAGATGAGCAGGTTGCGCCGCAACACCGCCGCCGCCCCCATGGCCTTGAACTTGACGCCTCGCAAAGCCAGCGGGATGAGCAGGACGATGATGATCGCATTGAAAATAACGGCCGAGAGGATGGCCGAATGGGGGTTGTCGAGCTTCATGATGTTGATCGTCTTCAAGGGGGGAAACACCCCTTGGAACATCGCCGGGATAATGGCGAAGTATTTGGCCACGTCATTGGCGATCGAAAACGTGGTGAGCGACCCCCGGGTGATGAGCAGCTGCTTGCCGATTTCGACGACCTCGAGCAGCTTGGTGGGATTCGAGTCGAGGTCGACCATGTTGCCCGCCTCTTTGGCGGCCTGCGTGCCCGAGTTCATGGCCACGCCGACGTCCGCCTGGGCCAGCGCTGGGGCGTCGTTGGTGCCGTCGCCGGTCATGGCCACCAAGTTGCCGCCCGCCTGCTCGGCCTTGATGCGGGCCATCTTGTCCTCGGGTGTGGCCTCGGCGAGGAAATCGTCGACGCCCGCCTCCTTGGCGATGGCCGCGGCGGTAAGGGGATTGTCGCCGGTGATCATGATGGTGCGGATCCCCATGACCCGCATCGCCGCGAACCGCTCGGAGATGCCGGTCTTGACCGTGTCCTTCAGGTGGATGACGCCGAGGATCCGGGACCCCTCGGCGACCACCAGTGGGGTACCTCCGGTCTCGGAGATGTCGGTCACGACGGCGGCCAGATCGCCGGGCGCGGCCCCACCCTGCTCGGTCACCCAGCGGCGGACGGAGTCACCGGCGCCCTTGCGGATCGAGCGTCCCTTCCACTCGATGCCCGACATCCGGGTCTGAGCGGTGAAGGGAACCAGTTCCGCGTCGGGCATGTCCACCGGGTGCAGCCCGTAGCGGTCCTGGGCCAAAGCGACGATGGAACGGCCCTCGGGCGTCTCGTCGGCCAGCGACGACAGCAGCACCACCTCGGCCAGATCAACCTCGGCGGTGCCCCCCACGGGCAGGAACTCCGACGCCATCCGGTTGCCGTAGGTGATTGTTCCCGTCTTGTCCAGCAGCAGGGTGGACACGTCGCCCGCCGCCTCGACGGCTCGCCCGGACATGGCCAACACATTGCGTTGCACCAGTCGATCCATGCCCGCGATCCCGATGGCCGACAGAAGGGCCCCGATTGTGGTCGGGATCAGGCAGACTAGGAGGGCCACCAGAACGGTCAGGCTCTGATGGGCGTTCGAGTAGGCGGCGAAGGGCTGGAGGGTCACCACCGCCAGCAGGAAGATCACCGTCAAGCCGGCCAGCAAGATGTTGAGGGCGATCTCGTTGGGCGTCTTCTGCCGAGAGGCCCCTTCCACCAGGGCGATCATGCGGTCGATGAAGCTCTCCCCGGGCCTGGTGGTGATCTTCACCACGATCCGGTCGGACAGGACTCGGGTACCGCCCGTGACAGCCGAACGGTCACCGCCCGACTCGCGGATGACGGGGGCGGACTCGCCCGTGATCGCCGACTCATCGACCGAGGCGATCCCCTCGACCACGTCGCCGTCACCGGGAATGAGCTGCCCCGGCGTGACCACGCACAGGTCACCGATCTTGAGTTGGGTTGAGGGGACCTCGCTCACCGACCCGTCCTCCTGCTGCACCATGGCTACCGTCTCCGAACGGGTCCTGCGCAGCGCATCGGCCTGGGCTTTCCCCCGTCCTTCTGCGACCGCCTCGGCGAAGTTGGCGAACAGCACGGTGATCCACAACCAGACCGCTACGAGGCCGACGAAGACATTCTCGGCGGTGGTGGCCGAGGACAGATTGCCGAAGAACAGCACGGTGGTGAGCACGCTGCACACCAGGACGACGAACATCACCGGGTTGCGGACCTGTTGGCGGGGACTGAGCTTCTTGAGGGCATCGAGCAGGGCTCGGCGAAGGAGGGCGGGCTGAAACATCGACTGGCCCGGCCGGGTGCGCACCTTGGGAGGACGGGTCTCGGGGGGCGGGACGAGGGTCATGGTCGAAGGCGAGTCGGTCACCATGGCTCCTTAGAAGTGCCCGATCAGGTGCTCGACGATGGGACCGAGCGAGACGACGGGAAAGTAGGTCAGCCCGACCACGATGATCACCACGCCGAGCATCAGGGCGCCGAAGAGGGGGGTGCCGGTGGGGAATGTTCCGGCCGTGGCGGGCACGTGCTGCTTACGCCCGAGCGACCCGGCAATGGCCAGTATGAGGACCATGGGGAGCAGGCGGCCGACCAGCATGGTCAGCCCAAGGGTGGTGTTGTACCACTGGGTGTTGGCCGACAGCCCGGCGAAGGCCGACCCGTTGTTGTTGAACGTCGAGGCGTAGGCGTACACGATCTCGGACAGGCCGTGGGGGCCGTTGTTGAGCTGTGATGCCAGGGCCGTTTTGAGGACCACCGCGGCCCCGGCGAAGCACAGGATCATCACCGCCGGCAGCAAGAGGTACAGCACGACCAGTTTCATCTCGGCCGACTGGATCTTCTTGCCCAGATACTCGGGGGTCCGGCCCACCATGAGCCCGGCCACGAACACGGCCAACAGGGCGAAGATCAACATCCCGTACAGCCCCGAGCCGGTGCCGCCCGGGCTGACTTCCCCGTACATCATGTTGACCAGGGCCACCCCACCCCCAAGGGGGGTCAGGCTGTCGTGGGCACAGTTGACCGCGCCGTCGGAAGTGCTGGTGGTCGAGGCGGCGTAGTAACCACAGGTCACCGATCCGAAGCGGACCTCTTTGCCCTCCATGTTGCCGCCCCCTTGAAGGGCAGTGGTGCGCTGGTCGGCACCGGCGGCCGTCAGGTGCGGGTTGCCCCGCGCCTCGAGCGGTGTAACCACGAGGAGCATCCCCAGCCACAGGACGAACATGGTGGCCGCGACGACATACCCCTGCTTTCGGTCCCGCGCCATCTTCCCGAAGGCGAAAGCCAACGCGAAGGGTATGGCGAGGATCTCCCACATCTGCACGAAGTTGGTGATGGGGTTGGGGTTCTCGAAGGGGTGGGTCGAGTTGGTGCCGAAGAAGCCACCGCCGTTTTGCCCCCCCTCCTTGATAGCCTCCTGGCTGGCCACCGGACCCCCGGGAACGGACTGGGTCGCACCCGCCACGGTGGTCGCCTGCTGAGAGGCGTGGAAGTTTTGCGGGGTGCCCTGGCTGACCATGATGAGGGCGGCGAGAAAGGCCAGCGGCAGCAGCACCCGGATACAGGTGCGGATCATGTCGACCCAGAAGTTCCCGAGCGACCGAGAACGCCGGCGCAACAATCCCCGGATCAGCGCCGCCGCCACCGCCGCGCCCGCGGCGGCGGACACGAAGTTGTGTAACGCCAGGCCCGCCATCTGGGTGAATTGGCTCATGACGCCGTCGCCATAGGCCTGCCAGTTGGTGTTGGTAAGAAAGCTGACCGAGGTGTTGAAGGCCAGCCCGGGCGAGACGCCCTGGTAATGGTCGGGGTTGAGCGCCAGGTGACCCTGAAGGCGAAGCTGGGCATACAGAATCAGGACCGACACCAGGCTGAAGGCCAGCAGCGAATAGGCATAGGTCGTCCACCGCTGCTCGCCCTCGGGATCGATGCCACACAGCCGGAAGATGGGGCGCTCGACGGCCGAGAAGACCCGATCGCCGAGGGGCCGTCCCAGTGACGGATCATAGATCCGCGCCAGGTAGGCCCCGATGAGCGGGGCGCTGATCCCCAGGGCGACGATCAGCGCCGCCAGTTCGACCCAGTTGGCGCTGGTCACTACAACTTCTCCGGGAACAACAAGGCGAAGATCAAGTAGCCGAGCAGAACGGCTGCGATGACCAGGCCGGCAACGTCAGCTCCGCTCATGGCGTCACGCCGCCAGCTGGGAGCCGTCGTCGGAAGAGGTGGCGGTGCGGGACGCGTCCGACTGCTCGTCCGGCCCGATGATGCGGTCGCAGGCCTTCACAAATAGCGCCGCGAGGGCAAAGAAGGCGATGATAATGGCCACATAGGCAAAGTCGTTCATGCCACTCCTTCGGTTCCGTCGAGGCGTAAGGCCTTGTCGCGGTTGTACTCCCGGCCGCCAGAATGGCCAAGGTTCTTTACGTCAATTTTGCGTAAGGGCCCAAGATCTTGGCGTGTCCTTTACGTCGGCCGCGCCCTCTCGGCGTGCCCAGAGTCCGGGGCATTTCCGACACGACGCTGAGGTTCCTCTGAGGAACAGGCCCCAACATCAATGACATGTCTGGGACTCTGCCTTGGTATGTCGCCCGTGCGTCGGGCCTGGTGGCGTGGGGATTGCTGGCCGGCTCCGTCGTCTGGGGCCTGCTCATGACCTCCAAGGTCATCCGCCGCTTCGTCCGCAGTTCGTGGCTCCTCGACCTGCACCGGTGGCTTGGTGGCCTGGCCCTGGTCTTCACCGGCGTCCACGTGCTGGCCGTCCTGGGTGACAAATACATCCATTTCGGGTTGGCCTCGGTCCTCGTCCCGCTGGCCGCCAAATGGCACCCGGTCGCGGTCGCCTATGGGATCGCCTCGCTGTACTTATTGGTCGCCATCGAGTTGACCTCGCTGCTGCGCCGGCGGATCAACCGCAAGCTGTGGCGGAGGGTCCATTTCCTCAGCTTTGCGCTGTTCGTATCCAGCACGGTCCACGGGCTGACGGCGGGAACAGACAGCCGGGTGCCCATGGTCGTCATCACCGTCGTCCTGGTCGGCGCCGCCGTCGCCGCCCTCACGGCCGTCCGGGTGGCAGGTGCGCGTCCGCCCGCCCCGGCCCCGGCCCGGCCAAACCCGGCCCCGGCCCGGCCAAACCCGGCCCCGGCCCGGGCCGAAC
>JALYXV010000077.1 GCA_030947025.1 Actinomycetota bacterium
TCACGGTCCCGCACATTCTCGCGTCGCCGGGTGGCGTGATGGCGCGGGGCGGCCCGGTGCGCTTGCACCTGGCTGCCCCGATCACGCTCTCACCTAGCGCCGGGCGAGCCACCGGACGGTTCGCCCTCCACGCCGGGGAGCAGGTGAACTTCCAGCTGACCTACGCGCCCGCGGACGCGGAATCGGGCCCGGCCGATACCGACAATGCTGCCACCGTCGAGGACACCGTCGCGGGCTGGAACTCCTGGGCGCAACTGCACGACGGTTACCACGGCTGCCACCGGGCCGCGGTGCGTCGTAGTTCCCTCGTACTGCAGGGCCTGACTTACCAGCCCACCGGCGCGGTCGTGGCCGCAGCGACGACATCCCTGCCGGAGAAGGTCGGCGAGGAACTGAACTTCGACTACCGCTACGCGTGGCTGCGCGACCTGAGCCTCACGGCCCGGGCGTTGTGGGTGGCGGCATGCCCGACCGAGCCGGGGCGGATGTTCGACTGGTTCGCGCAGACCGCCGGGCAGGTCGGCGACGGGGCCGTCCAGATCATGTACGCCGTCGACGGCCAACGCGACTTGACCGAGCACACCCTGGAACATCTGGGCGGCTACCGGGGCAGCCGACCGGTGCGGGTCGGCAACGACGCCTGGTCCCAAACCCAGCTCGACGTGTACGGCGAGGTCCTCGACGCCGCCCACCTACTCCGCGACGACCTGGGCCCCCTCGACGAACCGGTGCAGGAACTGCTCGTCGCCCTGGCGAACCGGGCCGCCACCACCTGGATGGAACCAGACGCGGGCATGTGGGAGGCACGAGACGACAAACGGCACTACCTGTCGTCCAAAGTGATGTGCTGGGTCGCCCTCGACCGGGCGGTCCGCCTCGCCCCCCGCCTCGGCGAGCGCGCCGACCCGACCCTGTGGGCAGTCGCCGCCGACGCCGTTCGCGCCGCCATCTTGGAACGCGGATGGAGCGACACGGCCGGCGCATACACCGGGGCGTTCGATTCCGACCACCTCGACGCGTCGGTGCTGCTCATGCCGCTCGTCGGTTTCGTGGCCGCAACCGACGAGCGGATGTTGTCCACCATCGAGGCGGTGGAACGCCATCTCGGCTCAGGCGGACTGGTCCGACGATGGCCCGGCGACGACAGCGGCTTCGTCATCTGCACCTTCTGGCTGGTCGAGTGCCTCGCCCTGGCCGCCAAAGCCCACCGGGCCGAGAAATGGTTCGCCGACGCCACCGGCTACGCCCAACGGAAACGGAGGGTGCTGGCCGGCTATTTCGAGCCACCTTCACAGCCCCGGCGAGCTGGCCCGCCGGCTGTCGGCGGTTGCTCGGTGTCGTCGAGCACGGCCTGTTCCCGCCCGCCATGGTGAGCGACGTCCTCGTCGGCCAGGGCGACCAGGAGCAGCGCCAGCCGGATCGGTGGCTCACCGCGGCGGCGACCCTCCGCCCGGGGCGCCATACGGGCCGATCTCGAAGAGCTCGGGCGGGCGCACCGACGCGAACCTCGAGGCGGCGTCGAAGATGCCCGCGGCCACCGTGGCCGCTTCTTTGTCGAACCCGTAGGCCCGAAAGCCGGCCGCGGCGATGGCGTTGTCGTGGGGCCACACCGAGCCGCGTTGATAAGAGAGCGGGTCATAGGCGACGTGATCGGCTGACAGCGTGCGAATGCCCCAGCCGCTCCACATGTCCTTCGCCATCAGGCGCTCCACCACTTTGGCCGCTCTCTCGGGTTCGACGGCCCGTTGCCACAAGAGGTGGCCCGGGTTGGAGGCCACCGAGTCGATCGGCGCCTTGTCGCCGTCGAGGCCGAGGTAGTAGGTGCCTTCGTCGTCCCACCAGAATCGCTCTTCGATCGTGCCGGCCAGCCGGTCGGCCGCCGAGCGCAGGCTGGTGGCCAGGTGGCGATCGCCGAAGGCGGTTTCGGCAACCTCCGCCCAGGCGCGCTTTGCCGCCACGACGAGACCCTGGTGCTCACACAGGGCGATCGGAAGCTTGGCCAGGGACCCGTCGCTCATCACGATGGCGTCGCCGGCATCCTTCCAGCCCTGGTTGTAGTAGCCGTCGGTCGAGCGCGTCTGGTACTCCTGGAACCCGTCGCCGTCGGGGTCGCCGTCGCGATCGATCCAGGCGAGGGCCCGCTCGACGTGGGGTCGGACGATCTCGAGCGCCTGGCGGTCTCCGTGCCAGCGCCAGGCCCAGGCGGCCACGAGCACGTAGAGGGTGGTCGCCTCGTGGGTGCCGTAGTAGGGGGTGTGGGGGATGAGGTGGAGCGCGGCGAGCTCTCCGTGGCGGACCTCGTGCTCGATCTTGCCCGGCTGCATGTCTCGACGGTCGTCGTAGGCATCGGCCTGCAGGGCGGCCAGTGCCCGCAGGCTGCCAAGGGCGAAGCGAGGCGACACAGCGAGCGTCTGGAACGAGACGGTGAGCGCGTCACGGCCGAAGAGGCTCACGAACCACGGGATGCCCGCCGCGGGCACCCAGGCGTCGAGATCATCTCTACTCGGGTCCCCCCCGGCGAGCTCGTCATGGTGGTGCAGGCGCAGGCCGGCGAGGTCGTCGACGGCCTGACGCAGCGCCCCGGTGACGCCCGGGTTCGAGGTCTCAAAGATCGTCGCCTGTGAGACCCAGCGCCGCCCGGCGACCTCGTGATCCGAGTCGGTGTCGAGGAGCTGGTGGCAGGGACGGGTCACCCGACGTTCGGTGCCGTCGATCACCGGCATCCACCACACACAGCAGTGCCACGAGCTGGCCGGGGCGAGCTCGACGCGGAACACGATGCCGCCGTTGGCGAACTCGGGGGGAGAGCCGTTGTTTGCTACCTCAAGAACAAGCGAACGGCTGAACGTGCCATTGGCGTAGCGGGTGGTGAGCCGTCGCCTTTCCTCGTCCCAGAAGCTATTGATGGAACCTCGCCTGACGCGCCGGTGCGCCTTGACGTCAAAGAGGTCAGCGAAGTCGGACTCGATGCTCACTTCGAGGTCGAGCACGACGTCGTCTCGGCTCAGATTGGTGATGTCGTAGTCCTCGTGGATCCCCGGACCGATGGTTCGATCGAGGCGCAGGTGGAGCGAGTGTTCGGGAATCTGGTCGCCGTCGCGGCCGCCGAGCGCGGGATTGGTGAACTCAAAGCGGGCCGAGTGGTGCCAGGGCGCGGCGCCGTTCAGCAGGATCGGGCGCTCCCCGCCGAGCTTCAACCGGTAGCCCGAGACGAGGCGGGTGTCGGCGACGAAGTAGCCCTGTTCCTTCGTGCTCGACATCTCACCCGACTTCTCACAGACCACGACCTCGTCGTCGAAGTGGGTGGACACCACCGGCGGTCCGACCGATACCTCCATACCGCCTCCCTTCTCGTTGGCGTCTCGCTGGCATAATGCCTCGAAAGGCGGGCATGCGCATTCCGTGTCACGGATGGATCGGCGGGCCCTTTCGAGGGGCGACCTCCACAGGCGCGGCCTCCCTTACCGTTGGTCAACGACGCCCGCACCCAGCCGCTCGGCTCTTTATGTCATCAGGCGACCTTTGTCATCAGCCGACGCAGCCGTCCGCCTCGCCCCGGTCCCTGGCCCACCGCCACCGTCGGTCCGGCCACGATCGACGCCGCCACAACAACCGTGGCCCGCGCGAGCAGCGCCGGGGCGCACCGTGAGGCCGCCTCCAATGCCAGCAGGCCGTAGACGACCGACGCGAGTCCTTCCGTCCGAATGCCGGCATGGCCCGACGGCGCCGGCAATCATCGACAGCGACCGATCCCCGACGCGGCGACTCCCGAGGCGGACCGACTCTCTCTCTCTCTCTCTCTCTCTCTCTCTCTCTCTAGGCGGTGACCGTTGCGGTCTCACAACGTGTCGCGCAAGGCCCGGTTGTTGCGGGGCTCGCCCCGGTTCTTGGCATCAGTGATCTGACGGACCAAGTCGTCTCGGACCTCGCCGAGCGCGGCGTCCAGGTCGGCGCGACTCGAGGTGGCCACGAGGTGCGGCATTCCCGTGATCCACGCCTCCAGGGTGGTGTGCTGGCCGGGTTGGTCGCGTTCTTTGACAGTGAGTTGCATCTCGACGCTGCCGGCGGGAAACGAGCGGAGGCGCTCATCGAGGCGTCCCATCACCTTCACCACCCGGTCGAACTCGCCGTGCGAGACACCGTGGGCGATCCTCAGCGAGTCTGAGACGCTCGGCGAAGTCATGAACGTTCCTCCAGGTTTCTGGACAACCTGCTTACGACGCTCGGATCGAGGACGCCGACGACTGGGATCGCGCCTGACCGCCACTGGACGACTGTCTCTGCCAGGTGGCGGTGGCCTGGGCGAAGTGGCTGCCGAGACCAGGCCCACCAAGCCGCAAAGATCTGCGGCCCCTCAACGTTCAGACCCTCCCTGGACTTGCAGGGCAACTCGAACGGCGGTTTCGGGCGGCGGATCCGTGTCCACCCTCAGACTCCCCCTGTTGCTGACTCGCCCCACACGTGCGACCGCCCGGCGGATAAAGGGGGCTTCAGGACGGTGCCGTTCGTCGCGACCGGGCAGTAGGCCGATCCGCGCGGCGGCACGGCGACGGCAGAACCCCCGGCTACCGCCCGGCGGAGGGGGACGATCCCCGGCAGTCTCTGGGGAACTATGCTGAGCGGTTGATGGCCCCACACGACGGCTCGCGGCGTTTCCCGTTCACGAAGCGGCAGGTGGCGGGCCTGGTGTTGATCGTGCTCGCAGTGATCTTCATCCTCGAGAACCGCGCCAGCACAACTATCCGTTTCCTCCTCCCCCAGATCAGCGCGCCCCTGTGGGTCGCGCTGCTGATGAGCGCCCTGGCCGGCGTGCTTGCCGGCGCGCTGCTTACCTCCCGCCGCGACAGGTAGCCGACACCAAAGCGCTGAACTTCTGTCTCGTTGCCACGCGGGTCAGGGTCGGCAAGGTCAGAACTGTTCGTGGCGGTCAGATATGGTCCCTTGGAGCGCCACCGCATAGGCGATGTTGGACGCCAACGACAAGACGACGACGGCGGCCACCCACGGCCAGCGGGCCAGCGACAGCGTCGCCACCAGCGCGGCCGGCGAGACAGCGCCGTCGACCGCCACCGAGGCACGCGGAGATAGCGCGGCCCCGACCGGGGTATAGGGTGAACATCGGATCGGACCGTCGCTCGGTAGCGGCGGTCGCTGTGTCGCCCCAGCCCCCGGCGGACCTTTCCTTTCTGAGGACCGGGTGATGCGAGATGACCGATATCGGAAATGTCGTGAGCGAGGCAGCGTTCGCGCATCGAGCTGGGAAGCGGGCCGGTGGAGGAACGCCGACTGCCGGGTTCGACTGCTCCCGCCGGGTCGGGGTTGGGGTGAGATGGCCCGGGTAGCGGTGGTGACCGGGGCGTCGGCTGGGGTCGGTCGGGCCACGGCCCGGGCGTTCGCCGAGCGAGGTTTCGACGTGGCGTTGCTGGCCCGCGGCCAGGCCGGGTTGGCGGCCGCCGCGGCAGAGGTCGAGGCGGCGGGGTGCCGGGCGTTGATCGTGGCGACCGACGTGTCCCGCTTCGACGAGGTCGACGCGGCGGCGAGTCGGGTGGAGAGTGAACTGGGACCGATCGACGTGTGGGTGAATGATGCGATGACGACGGTGTTCGCCCCGGCGTGGGAGGTCGATCCGAAGGATTTTCAGCGGGCGGTCGAGGTCACCTTCTTGGGGCAGGTGTGGGGGACGACGGCGGCGTTGGCCAGGATGCGGCCCCGCGACCGCGGGGCGATTGTGAATGTGGGCTCGGCGTTGGCGTTCATCGGGATCCCATTGCAGTCGGCGTACTGCTCGTCGAAGTTCGCGTGCCGCGGGTTTTTCGAGTCGACCCGGGCGGAACTGATCCATGAGGGCAGCCATGTGCGGATGAGCATGGTGCATCTCCCGGCGGTGAACACCCCGCAGTTCGACTGGTGCGAGACGACCATGGCCGACCATCCCATGCCGGTCCCGCCGATCTACCAGCCGGAGATCCCGGCCAAGTTCATCGTGGACGCGGCGTTGGACGGCCGTCGGGACAAGGTGATCGGGTCGTGGAACAAAATGCTGGTGGTAGCAGCGAAGCTGGCCCCAGGTTTCGGCAACCAGTACGCGGCGCTGGGGGCGTGGGAGTCGCAGCTGACCAACAAACCGGTCAAGGCGGGCCGCCCGGTCAACTTGTACGTGCCGGTCGACGCCGACACCGACCACGGGGCCCGGGGATCGTTTGACGAAAAGGCCGGCGGGTTCATGGACCCCAGTTTCCTCAAATCGCTGCCGGACACCGCGGTCACCTTCGCCAAGGCGGCCGCGGCCACGGTGCGCGACAAGAAGCTGGTGTACGACAACAAGAAACGGCACGGCTAGCGGGTGGCCGCCCCGAGGGTTACCGACACCAGTGTCGAGTCGGTGAGCGTCGCCGTCTATGAGATCCCAACCGACCAACCCGAAGCCGACGGTACGCTGGCCTGGTCGTCGACGACCATGGTCACCGTCGAGGCCGTCGCCGGCGGGCGCAGCGGGCTGGGCTGGACCTACGCCGGGGCGGGCAGCGCCACGGTGGTGACCGACACGCTGACCGATGTGTGTGTCGGCGCCGACGCGTTGGATGTGGTGGGGGTCAACGAGCGCATGGCGCGGGCGTGTCGGAACTTGGGCCGCCCTGGGGTGGTGGCCTGCGCTATTTCGGCGGTCGATATCGCCTTGTGGGACCTCAAGGCCCGTCTGTTGGACGTGGCGCTGGCCGGCCTGTTCGGCCAGGTCCGACCCGGCGCGCCGATCTACGGGTCGGGTGGTTTCACGACTTACGACGAGGCGACCACTACCGCCCAGCTGGAGCGGTGGGTCGGAGATTGGGGTATCCCGAGTGTGAAGATCAAGATCGGTGAGTCGTGGGGGACGGCACCGGACCGTGATGTGGCCCGGGTGGCGTTGACCCGCCGGGTGGTCGGCGACGGCGTGGAGGTGTTCGTGGACGCCAACGGCGGCTACACCCGCAAGCAGGCGGTGCGGATGGGCCGGCAGTTCCACGGCCAGTATGGGGTGGTGTGGTTCGAGGAGCCGGTGTCATCTGACGATCTCGACGGGCTGCGGGAGGTCCGCGACAACTGCGCCGCCGATGTGACGGCCGGGGAGTACGGCTACAGCCTCGACTATTTCGCCAAGATGATCGACGCTGACGCGGTCGATTGTGTGCAGGTCGACGTGACCCGCTGCGGTGGTTACACCGTCTGGTTGCAGGCCGCGGCGCTCGCCGCGGCCCACAACCTGCAGGTCTCGGGGCATTGCGCCCCTAACCTTCACGCCCACGTGGCCACCGCAGTGCCGAATCTGCGTCACCTGGAGTACTTCCACGATCACCACCGCATCGAGACGATGCTCTTCGAGGGGGCCTTGCCCCCCGACGGCGGCACGCTGGTCCCGGCCCTCGACCGGGCCGGGCACGGCCTTGCCCTCCGGGGCAGTGCGGCCGAGGACTACCGGGTCGGATGAGCCCTTCGAGCGATGTAGATGATCCATGCGCGGTACGACGAAAAGCAACCGCAACTTCCGACGCGAAATCAGGAGCGATGACATGGCGGGTATGACCGCAGCAGACAACCTGTGTGACCGGCTGATCGAATGGGGGGTGACGACCATCTACGGGTTCCCGGGGGATGGGATCAACGGGATCCTGGGGTCGCTGCGCCGCCACCAGGACCAGTTGCGGTTCGTGCAGACCCGCCACGAGGAGATGGCGAGTTTCATGGCGTGTGGGCACGCCAAGTTCACCGGCGAGGTCGGCGTGTGCATGGCCACCTCCGGCCCGGGTGCCATCCACCTGCTCAACGGCCTCTATGACGCCAAGCTGGACCATCAGCCGGTGGTGGCCATCGTCGGCCAGACCTTCGTGCGGGCCATCGGCGGCGATTTCCAGCAGGAAGTCAACCTGTTGCAGCTGTACTCCGATGTGGCGTCGTCGTGGTGCCAGCAGGTCAACACCGCATCCTCGGTCCGTCACATCGTGGACCGGGCCATGCGGATCGCCAAAGCGGAGCGGACGGTCACCGCGGTGATCGTCCCCGCCGATGTGCAGGACATGGACGCCGTCGAGGAGCAACCCAAAGCCACCCATACCGTGCACACCGGTATCGGCTGGTGGAAGCCGCGGGTGATCCCGTCCAAGGATCAGCTGCAGGCGGCGGCGGACATCCTCAACGCCGGCGAGAAGGTGGCGATGCTGGTCGGAGCCGGGGCTATGGACGCCACCGATCAGGTCCTGGCAGTCGCCGACACTTTGGGGGCGGGCGTGGCCAAAGCGCTGTTGGGCAAAGCGGCGGTGCCCGACGACGTCGCGTATTGCACCGGCAGCATCGGGCTGCTGGGAACGAGGCCGTCGTGGCACATGATGCAAGACGCCGACACCTTGTTGATGGTGGGCTCGTCGTTCCCCTATTCGGAGTTCCTGCCCACCACCGGCCAAGCCAAAGCCGTCCAGATCGATCTGTCGCCCAGGATGCTGTCGATCCGCTACCCGATGGACCTGGCTCTGGTCGGCGACGCCGCCGACACCCTGAGCGAACTGTTGCCCCTGTTGCACCGCAAGGATGACCGGTCCTGGCAGGACAAGATCGTCGGGAATGTCAAAGCGTGGTGGGACGAGATGGACGATCTGGGCAAGCCGTCCGATCTCGACGGCCGGGTCCGGCCTCAGGGCGTGTTCTCGACCCTGTCGCGCCATCTCCCGGATAACGCGGTGCTGTCGTCGGACTCGGGGACCTCGGCGGACTGGTACGCCCGTCACATCCGCATTCGCCGCGGCATGAAAGCGTCACTGTCGGGGAACCTGGCCACCATGCTCCCCGGGGTGCCGTATGGGATGGCGGCCAAGTTCGCCTTCCCGGACCGGGTAGCGGTGGCCATGGTCGGCGACGGGGCCATGCAGATGGGCGGCATGGCCGAAATGCTCACCGCGGCCAAGTACTACAAGACGTGGGCCGATCCCCGCTACGTGGTGGTGGTGTTGAACAACGAGGACCTCAACCAGGTCACCTGGGAGCAGCGGGCCATGGAAGGCGACCCCCGCTTCGACGCCTCCCAATCGATCCC
>JALYXV010000084.1 GCA_030947025.1 Actinomycetota bacterium
CGACGGCCGCGTTCTGGGGACCTTCGGGAAAGCCGTGGCTGAGGACCAGCCCGTAGCGACCCGCCCCGGTGGCCGCCGACGCGGACGGCCGGGCCAGGTAGCCGGCCAGTTCGAGCCGATCGGACAAGATGACGACCAGCTCACCCACCGCGTTCACCCATCGCGTTCACCCATCGCGCTCACCCACCGCGCTCACCCACAGCAGCTAGCCACGGCGGGGCGCACAAGGGGGGTGCGGCCGGTAGCCACGGTTGCGGGCCTCGGCCAGGAGGTCGGGGCCGAAGGCGGCGAACTGGCCTGACGCCAGCAACTCCTCCAAGTGGCACTCGGGAACGGTGTGGTCGAGATCGTGGACCCGCTGGGTGCGCTTGTCCCCCAGCCACCGGTGATGCTCGAAGCGGGTCGGGCGGCTCACAGTTACTCCACGGTAGCGGGGGGAAGACGCGTCGAGAGGGCGCCCAAGCGGGCGCCCTCTCGCACAAGACATACTGGAAAGGCAGGAGGATCCGGATTGTTACCGGCGGGACCAAATTCCGGTGGGAGCCTCCCGGGTAACTGGCTGGGATTCACCAGGTGGGTCCAGCGGCCGCCCTAGCGGCCAGCCACCTCCAGGGTCCCAAAACATTGATGACTGATCAGTTGGACCACCTCCTTTCTCTGGTACCAGAAATGGTACCCAAAGCTCGCCGGTCAATGCAGATCAGTTTCTCTACTCTCCCGGTGCCGCCTCCGGGCCGATGGCTCCGATCGCCTCGAGGTAGGTCATCTGGGCGTCGAGCACGGCGTGGATCTGGGCTGCGGTGTAGGTCACACCGGCCTGCTGGGCCTTGGCCATCACCCAGTCGACCGTTTCCGCCCCACCCACCACGACCTGGCCGTCGAGCCGGGGCGTCGACCCATTGCCCGATACGCCCTTGCTGCGGAAGTACTCGAGGTTCCAGTCGATGATGCTACGGACGTCGTCGTGGCTCAGGACCGCGCTGAACTCGAAAGGGAGATGCTCGGCGACCCACGTCACCGCCTCATCCATGTCGAACACCGGGCGTGGGGGCACTGCGTCCAGCCGGCGGGCCTCCCGCCCGATGACGACCGCGGCGATGGCGAAGACGGCAAGCAGCCCGATGACGCCGTAGATCAGGGTCACAGTCGGCTCAGGCTACCGGCGAGATGTCCCGTTTCCGGCCGCTCCCGCTTGCCGCCTCCGAGAATTAGCCGATGGGATAAAGCGCCCAAACGGCCGCCCAAACGGCCGCCCAAACGGCGCCCAAACGGCCGCCCAACCGGCGGCCAACCGGCGGCCAACCGGCGGCCCAAAAGCCGCTCAGATTCCGATTCGCTGGGCCAGCAACTCCCGGTGGTAGGCGGGATCGCCGAGGATCAGCTCCGAGCTCTTGGCCCGCTTGAAGTAGAGGTGGGCGGGATGGTCCCACGTGAACCCGATTCCGCCGTGGATCTGGATGTTGTCGGACGCCGCCTGGAAGTAGGCCTCGGAACAGTACGCCTTGGCCAGTGACGCCATCACGGGCACTTCCTCGTTGTCCTCGGCTGCCGCCCACGCGGCGTAGTACGCCGCCGACTTCGCCGACTCCACCGCCAGCAGCATGTCGGCGCACTTGTGCTTCACGGCCTGGAAGCTGCCGATGGGCCGGCCGAACTGGACCCGCACCTTGGCGTACTCGACGCTCATCTCGAGTACCCGTTGGGCCCCGCCCACCTGCTCGGCGGCCAACGCGATGGCCCCCCGATCCAACGCCCGGGCGACCACCGGCCAGGCCCCGCCTTCGGCACCGATCAGTCGTGCCGTCACGGAGGAGAACACCAGCCGGGCCTGCTTTCGGGTCTGGTCCATGGTCGGCATGGCGTGGCGCTCGAGGCCGGGGGCGCGACCGTCCACCGCGAAGAGCGAGACGCCGGCTCCACCGTCGACCCGGGCGGCGACCAAGATGACGTCGGCGACGTGACCGTCGAACACGAAGGTCTTGTGGCCATCGAGCACGTACCCACCCTCCGGATCCCCCGCCGCTCGGGCCACCGCAGTGACGCCGCCCTCGTCCCACCGCCCGGAATCTTCGGTCAGGGCCAGCGTGGCCAGCACCTCGCCCGAGGCGATGCCCGGCAGCAGTTCCTTTTTGGCGTGGTCGTCGCCGCACGCCATCAGCGCACCCCCGGCCAGGATCACGCTGGAGAAGAACGGAGCGCACAGCAATGCCCGCCCCATCTCCTCCATCACCACCACCAGCTCGACGAAGGAGAACCCCGAGCCGCCGTACTCCTCCGGTATGGCCAAGCCCTGCAGCCCTAGCTGCTCGGCCATCTGGGCCCAAACCTGCGGGTCGTAACCGGTCTCGGTATCCATGAGCCGCCGCACCTCCGACTCCGGCGACTTGTCCGCCAGGAACCGGCGCAACGATCGGCGCAACTCCTCCTGCTCGTCACTGAAGGCGAGATTCATCGACCAACTCCCTTTGCCTTCCCCTTGGTGCCCCCTCGGTGGTAGGAAGGCTACCAAGATGACAAATTCGCTCCACTACCAGGACAGCAAGGCGGAGATCCACAAGGTCGTGGTCGGCCCCATGGACAACAATGTCTACGTACTCCGGTGCAAGGAGACCGGCGACGCCGTCCTCCTGGACGCGGCCAACGAGCACGAGATGCTCCTCGACCTGTGTCGGAACTTGGGGGTGCGCAAGGTGCTCGAGACCCACGGGCACTGGGACCACATCCAGGCCGTGCCCGCCGTGCGCGACGCCGGCTACCAGGTGGGCGTGACCGAGGCGGACGCCCGGATGCTGCCGTCCTACGACTTCGTGCTGGAGGACGAGTCGGTCATCGAAGTGGGCCGGCTCCGCCTGCACACCATCCTCACGCCGGGCCACACCCCGGGTTCGATGTGCTTCCGCCTGGACGGGTCACCGGTGCTGTTCAGCGGCGACACCCTCTTCCCGGGCGGCCCGGGGGCGACCACCTTCCCGGGGGGCGACTTCCCGACGATCATCCGCTCGCTCGAGGACCGGCTGTTTTCGGCCCTGGCGGCGGAGACCATCGTGATGCCCGGGCACGGCAAGGACACCTCGATCGGGGAGGAACGACCCCATCTTCAGGAGTGGGTCGAGCGGGGCTGGTAGGTCCGGGGAAAAACGCGGCCCGAAGCGCGGGAGCGTGAGCGGAGCGGAGCAGCCGTATCACCGGCGGCCGGTGGCCTGTCGCCGGTGCACGCGGAGGAATGCCACCCGCGCCTCAGCGCGAGCGGAACATCCCGGCCCGGAACCGGGCCCCGGGGGTGTCCCACCAACGCTTCCGCAGTTGGAAAGAGACCTCCGAGACCACGGTTTAGGTCCCGGGAGGTCGCCCGATGGGCTGGTCGCCTGAGGCGCCCCAGCTGACGGCCGTACCGCCCATCACATACCACGTCCCCGTCGACGGCCGGAACACCGCCACATCAGACTTGCCGTCGCCGTTGTAATCACCGGGAACCGGCACATCACCCGACACCCCCCAGCTGACGACCGCACCCCCCGCCACATACCACATCCCCGTGGACGGGCGGAACACCGCCACATCGGTCGTTCCGTCCCCGTTGTAGTCACCGGGGACGGGGATATCACCCGAAGTCCCCCAGTTGACGACCGTGCTGCCCCCGCCACTGAGACTGATGTACCAGGTACCGGTAGAAGGGCGGAACACCGCCACATCGGTCTTACCATCACCGTCGTAGTCGCCCGGCACCGGAATATCACCCGAAGCACCCCAGTTGGTCACGGTCACTCCACCGCCACTGAGCTTCAAGTACCAGGCACCGGTGGAAGGGCGGAACACGGCGAGATCGGTCTTGCCGTCACCATTGAAGTCGGCGGGGGCGCCCCCGGTCACGATGAGGGTAAAGCTCTGGGTAGCGTTGGTTCCCACGCCGTTACTGGCGGTCAGGGTGATCGGATAGGCGCCCGCGCGGCCCGCCGCTGGTGTCCCGCTCACGGTCGCGGTCCCGTTGCCGTTGTCCACGAAGGTGACGCCACTGGGCAGAGCCCCGGCTTCGGTCAACGACGGGGTCGGGCTCCCGGTCGAAGTCACCGTGAACGAACCGGGCGCGCCCACCTTGAAGGTGGCGCTGCTGGCGGTGGTGATGGCCGGGGCGACATTGAGGACGAACGAAGTGATCCCCCCGTTGGCCGCCACGAACACCCGTCCCGTGCCCGACGACGGCGCGCTGAAATGGGTAAAGCTTGACACCGTCGTTTGGAACACGACGTGGCCGTCCGTCGCGTCCAAGGCGAAGAGGGCCCCGCTCCGGTACAGCGTCCAAACCAGGCCGCCACTCACGATCGGTGGTCCCGCGAAGCCGCTCGGGCCGCTCCAGGCGGCGGCGAAGGAATTCCCGTCGGCGGCCACCTTCACCGCCTTGAGCCCGTCGGTGCAGGGCACATAGACGAGCGACCCTAGGTGGGCCAGCCCCCCGAAGGCGGCGGCACACACCTGGGCGGCGAAGAGCTGACCTCCGATCCCGCCCAGCATGGTGGCCGCCAGCAGGTATCCCACGCCGGCCTTGCCGATCTGGAAGACCCGGTTGTCGCCCAGAACAGCGGGACCAACGGATCCGATATCGGTGTCCGTCGAGTTGAGGTCGGCCCAGTTCGACGGGGCGAAGAAGTCGCGCTCGACCAGCGTGGGCGAGAGCCGGATGACGCTTTCCCCGTGGTCGAATGTCGTGGTCGACGACCCGTTGCCGGTGGCCACGAAGATGTCGCCCGACGGGTCGACGGTGGGACCCGATGGCGTCCAGATCCCGCCCTCCCGGGTGACGGGAACGGTGTAGGAGAGGAGACCACCGCTGCTATTGGCCAGCAGCGACACGACCCGGCCCTGGTAGTTGCCGCAGTCGCCCGCCCGGCCGCCGAAGGCAACGTAAATACGCCCGAGCGACAACGCCAGCGCCCCCCTCTGGTTGTGAACCATGGGATCAGCGCCGGGTGCGTCGACAGTCAGGTGCCAAAGGATCGCGCCATCGCTCAGTTTCAAGGCGAAGAGTTCGTGATGCAGGGCGGGCGCTCCGAGTAGGGCCACGGCGTACACGACACCGTTGGCCACACCATTGGTCGTATCGACCACGGGTGTACCGGTGATGCCGATGGGATTGATGTCGCCGCACGGAAAGCCGGAACTCGACACCGCCGGTCCGAGGTTCTTCTGCCACGCCACGCTGCCGTCACCGGTGTTCAGCGAGTACACCGAGTTGCCCTCGGTCGCGACCAGCACCCGGCCCGCCACCTCGAGCGGTTGGGCGAACACCTGCCCGTCGAGCGCGGCCGAGGTCCAACCAGCGCTGACCGAAGCGACGGGCGCCTGGGACGGGTCGACGCCCGTGCGTTGGGCGTCGTGTTGGTAGGTCGTCCAGTTGGGATCGGATGGATCCGCACCCGCCATGGGCGGGCGGGCCAGGCCGACCGCGGCCGCGGACACCATCACTGCAGCAAGACAAGTGAGTGTCAGTCGCCGCCCCACTTGGGTATCCCCCTTTTTGCACCCCAGCCAGCCCAACTACTGGCGGACCAGGTCATCGGGCGCCTCACGACGCGGTCACAAATCTACTGGCAACGGCCGCTCAGCACGCCTCGGCCTGGGGGCGCGCATCCCCCTCTGGGACCTGGGTGGCGCGGTACGCTGCTGCGAGCAGCCCGGGGGAGAGACTCGTTGGCAACAGACATGACTGACCGATCGACCGCCCTGCTTACCGAGCTGCAGACAGTGTGCCAGCGCATCCTGAATGGTGACAGCCGACCGCCGGGCGGTTCCGCAATGGTCGCCACCGCGGCATCGGTAGCCAACGGCACCGCCCTGGCCCACTCCCTCGAAGCGCTCCGGCGCCAGAGCGTCGAAAACCACGAGCAGGTGGCCGAGCTCAAACGGTCGGTCGACAGCCACCGCGCGGTGGTGGCCAACGACAGCGCCGCCAACGGCGAGATGCTGGTCGAAATGGGGCGGTCGGTGCAGGCCATGTGCGAGGGGGCCGACCGCGACCGGGCCGAGAGCCAGGCTCAGATGGGCGATCTGATCCGTTCGGTTGAGGCGCTGCGGGTCGGTGTGGCCGGCTTCAGCGCCAGCAACCGCCAGCAGGTCTCGGAGGTGCGGGCGTCCGTGGAGTCGCTGGAGCGGTCGGTGAGCGCGTTCGGCGGGCAGATCCAGACCGCGCTCAATACCCTGGGCGGCCAGATCCAGACCGCCCTGTCCACCATCAGCGAGCAAGTCGGGCAGGCGCTGCGGGCGTCGAGCGAGCAGGTGGCCCACGAGCTGGCCGGTCATGGCGCGGCCCACGAAGCCTGGCTCGGCCAACTGGCCCAGGAAATGGAGCGTCGGGCCGGGCTGGTGGACCAGGAAATCGGCCGTCAGGGCGCGGCCCACGAAGCCTGGCTCGGCCAACTGCGCCAGGAAATGGAGCGTCGGACCGGGCTGGTGGGCGACGAAATGGGCCGTCAGGCGGCCGCCTACGAAGCCCTGCTCAGCGAGCTTCAGCCCCAGCTGACCAAGGAGCGGCTGGACGAACTCGAGACCATGCTGAGCGTGGGTCTCCCCAAGTTCAGCGAGGAGATCCATGCCGGCGTGCAGCAGACCCTCATGGAAGTGACCCGTACGTTCCAGCTGGCCGAGCGGGAGCACGGCAACCGCATGGCCGAGTTGCACCGGGATTTCGACGCCACCACCCGCCGGCTGGAATCAACCCTCCATGCCCGGCGACGGGAGGAGCGGGGGTAGCGGGGCGACCGCCGCTACCCGCCCGCCATTCCGACCAGGGCCACCATCAGACCCACGAGCAGCACCAGCGCCGAGGCGGCGTAGCACACCGCCCACCACCACGTCTGGGTGGTCCGGCCGTCCCCCGCCCGCACCGATCGGACCTCGATGACCGGACCGGGGGTGCGGTGGTACCAACCGGTGGCCACCACGTACTGGCCCAGGTACTGGCGCACCTTGGTCAGCCCGAACCAGGCCCGGGCCAAGGGGATGGGCTGGCGCCACAGGAGGGGTACGAACCCGGACTGGTCCTGCACGACCATGTCAGGCGACAGCAGGTAGCCCGGTGTGCCCCGGCCCACGATCCAGCCCTTGACCTCGACCGGGATCCCGGCGAGGGGGCTGGCCTCGAGTCGATCGAGCAGGGACGTGATCTCCTCGACCGGCTGGGTGCCGTGGGTCGGGTAGCGCAGCAGTTGCTTGACGATGAGGCCGCACCCCGCCACCGCGATGGCCAGGCCGATGGCCACCCGGGAGTGGGTGAACGCCCCGAAGCCGAGCATGGCCGCGACGAGGACCCACGGCGCGACCGTGATGGCCAACTCCCGGGCAAAGCGGGCTCGCAGTGACATCCGGGTGGCCTGGTCGACGTCGGCGGTAGCCCGCAGCACGCTCCAGTACCGGGGTGCGCCGGGGAGGCCGGATCGCTCGAGGGCGGCGATGCGGTGCGACACCAGTGGATGCGACGCCAGCTTTTCCAGGGTGGTGCCCCAGGGGTTCACCGTCTCCCAGCGCATGGCCGCGATGGCCCGCTGTGGGTCGATGCCCTGGCCGAAGGCCACGGCCATGGCGTCGGCCGCACGGGGTTCGAAGATGCCCATGGTGCGCATGGCCCGGATGCGGCTGGTGCTGCGGTGACGCCGGGCCGCCTCGGCCTTGCCCTGCTTGCCCGACGCCACCAAAGCCGCGGCCTCGGCCTCCTCCTGGGCCTTGACCTGACCCATGCCGTAGGCCACCTTGACCAGGGCCGACGCCAGGGCGTCGCCGTTGCCGGTGCACTCGCACGACCAGTGGTCGGCCCCGTACTCGCGCGCCCGGGACAGGGCCAGGAGCATGAAACTGGAGACGAGATAGGCGACGTAGGCGCCCACGGCCACCGCCCGGGCCCGGCTGTCACGGGCGAAGCGGGTGGTCAGGTAGACGAAGTACAGCAGCATCGGGATGACTGCCGCCATGGTCATGATCACGAAGTCCCAGTGCTTGACGTGGCCCACCTCGTGGGTGATCACGGCGTCCACTTCGGCGCCGTCCAGCCGCTCCAGCAGCCCCCGGGTCACCCACATGCGGGCGTCCTTGGGAGTGTGGCCGAAGGTGAAGGCGTTGGGCATGCCGTCGTCGACGATGCCCAGCCGCACCAGCGGGATCCCGGCGTCGCGGCAGCGCCGGGCGACCGCCTCGCCGATCGGGTGCTCGGTGACGTACCGGACGCCGTCGTGGGGGATCACGCCGGCCGGGACCAGCCGCTCGATGATCCACGGGTTGATGGCGAACTGCAACCCGATCAATGCGATGGCCAGCAACGCCGGGAACCACACCGGGAAGTGGGCGAACACCACGGCCGCCTCACCGACGGCCAACACGAGGAACAGAAGACCGATGATGGAAGGAAGCGACCTTCGGATCACGAAGCCCATGTCAATTGACCTCCTCGGCCGCCACCGATGCAGGGCCGGTTCAAGACCATGGTACGACGGACCTCCGAAACCGGCGGCCCGCCGGGCCCCCTTTTCCCCTTTTGGATCTACGAGCCGGTCAGGGGATGGCGAGGGGCGTCAACCAGTTCCAGGTCGTGGGGCAGGCCGCTGACCTCGACCTTGTCGCCCTCGACCGATACCGAGACCCGGGCCCCGGCCAGCGGGATGCGGTCCACCCGGAGGCGGCCGATCTGCTCGGGCAGGGCGGGGTGGAGCCACACCTTGCCGCGGGGCACCCACGGGTCGAGCCGCAGCAGGGTGCGCAGCATGAGCAGGGGCGAGGCGGCCGCCCAGGCCTGGGGCGAGCACGAGGTCGGGTAGGCCACGACCGAGGGCATCTCCAGCCGGTCCAGCCCGCTGAACAGCTCCGGGAGCCGCCCGCCTTGCAGGACGGCGGCGTCGAGCATGCCCATGATGACCCGCTGCGCCTCCCGCACGAATCCGTAGCGCATCAGGCCCGCGGCCACGATGGCGTTGTCGTGGGGCCAGACCGACCCGCAGTGGTAGCTGATGGGGTTGTAGCCCTTCATGGAAGTGGCCAGGGTTCTGACCCCCCAACCGGTGAACATGTCGCGCGACAACAGCCGCCTGGCCACCAGCGACGCCTTGTCAGCATCGAGGATCCCCGTCCACAGGCAGTGACCCATGTTGGACGTCAGGGCGTCGATGGGCCGCTTGTCCTTGTCCAACCCCATGGCCAGCCAGCCCTTGTCGGGCAGCCAGAAGTCCCGGTTGAATTCGGTCTTCAGCTTGGCCGCCCGCCGGCGCAGGTCGGTGGCCAGCTGGTGGTCGCCCTCCTCGCCCGCGAAGTAGGCCCGGGCCAGGTAGGCGCCGTACACGTAGCCCTGGACCTCGCACAGGGCGATGGGCGCCTGGGCGATGCGGCCGTCGGCGAAGCGGACGCCGTCGGCCGAGTCCTTCCACCCCTGGTTGGCCAGACCCCGGTCCGAGGTCCGCAGGTACTCGACGTAGCCATCGCCGTCGCGGTCGCCGAAGTTCTCGATCCAGCCGATGGCCCGGTCGGCGTGGGGCAGCAGCTGGTCGACCGCTTCCTTGGCCAGGCCCCAGCGGCGCAGCTCGCCCAGCAGCATGATGAACAGCGGGGTGGCGTCGGCCGTCCCGTAGTACACCTTGCCGCCGCCCAGCGACAGCGACGGGGCGTCGCCGAAGCGCATCTCGTGGAGGATGCGGCCTGGTTCCTCCTCCGTCTTCGGGTCGACCTGGCTGCCCTGGAACCGGGCCAGCGTCTGGAGCACGCCCAGGGCCAGGTCGGGGTCGACCAGGAGCGCCATCCACGACGTGATCAGCGAATCCCGGCCGAACAGGGTCATGAACCAGGGCGCGCCGGCTGCCACCACGGTGCGCTCCGGGAAGTCCGGGTCGAAGATCCGCAACGCCCCCAGGTCCTCGGCACTGCGGACGACGACCGTCCGGAGGCCTTCGTGGTCGGTGTCCAAGTTGGGCACGCTGCGACGCCACTGGGCCAGCCGTTCCGCCGGCTTGGCCCGCTCGATGGGCTGGCCGCACAGCCACCGCGGCTCGATGGGTTCGCCCTCGATGCTGCAGGTGATCTGCTGGCACAGCGCCCACTCGCCCCGGGGGGGGATGATGACCTCGAAGGTGGCCAGGTTGGCGTCGAGTTTGGCCTCGACCGAGAAGGAGATCCGGATGCCTCGCCCGTGCGAGCCCCGCCGGTGCCGGAAGACAATGCCGCCCCCGACGTGCTCGGAGCTGTAGTCCTCGTCGCCCACCGGCGATGCCGCCCGCCCCTCCTTGACCTCGAACAGGTTGGCGAAGTCGGCGCCGTAGGTCAGCTGGATGGCGCAGTAGGCCGGTTCGTCGCCGAAGTTGCGCACGACCATGTCCTCCCGCATGCCCCGGCCCACGTAGCGTGTGCGGGAGATGAGGATGGTCGAGTCGGCTCGCCCCGGTCGGGGCCGGATCCTCCCGACGAAGCGGGCCGAATAGGGCTCGGTGGGTGACATGGCCAGGGCCTCGGGTGGCTGCCCGTTGACCCGGAGTTGCAGGCGGGAAAGGAATCTCGTGTCGCGGAAGAAGAACCCTTCGGCCGTTCCCGGCGTCATGTCGCCCGTGGCCGACGAGATGGCGAAGGCCGACCCCTCGACCAGGGTCACCGTCGTGGCCGCCGTTCCGACCGCGGCCGCCTCGCCGGTGAAGGTCCACGGGTCGGCCACGATCATGAGGCTAGTGGCGCCAATCCCGTGTGGAATCATCACCGCTGCCTATTTCCCCTACGGCGGTAGTGGTAATAGGATGAGGGCGTGAGCACGCCTCCGTCTCCCCCGTTGTTCGAGGTCCAGGACCTGCATGTCAAGGTCGGCGACGCCGAGATCCTACGGGGCGTCGATCTGGCGGTGGGCGAGGGCGAGGTCCACGCCCTCATGGGACCCAACGGCTCGGGCAAGTCCACCCTGGCCAACACCCTGCTGGGCAACCCGGAGTACCAGGTCACAGGCGGGCGGATCCTGTTCAAGGGCGAGGACATCACCGAGTGGCCCACCGATGTCCGGGGCAAGGCGGGCATCTTCCTGGCCTTCCAGTACCCGGAGGAGATCCCGGGGGTTCCGGTGATCCAGTTTCTCCGCCAGGCCCTGTCGGCCCGCAAGGGGATCGACCTGTCGGTCCTGGAGTTGCGGCTGTCGATCATGGAGTGGATGAAGAAGCTGGACATGGACCCCGCGTTCGGGGACCGCTACCTGAACGAGGGCTTCTCGGGAGGCGAGAAGAAGCGCAACGAGATCCTGCAAATGGCCATCCTCGAACCCGAGCTGGCCATCCTGGACGAGACCGACTCGGGGCTCGACATCGACGCCCTGCACGCCGTGGCTCGGGGCGTCCAGCAGGTCCGCCAGGCCCGGCCCGCCCTCGGGGCGCTGGTCATCACCCACTATCAGCGGATCCTGGACGAGCTGACTCCTGACGTGGTCCATCTACTCATCGAGGGGCGGGTGGCGGCCAGTGGCGGACCGGAGCTGGCCCGCCGGCTGGAAGAAGAGGGGTACGAGGCATGGCGCTAGATGTTGCACTGGTCAAGAAGGACTTCCCGATCCTCGACCAGCTGATCCATGGTCATCGCCTGGTCTACCTCGACTCGGCGTCGTCCTCCCAGAAGCCGGCCGCGGTGCTCGACGCCATGCAGCAGCTGTACGAGACGACGTACGCCAATGTCCACCGAGGTGTGTACAGCATCGCCGAGGAGTCGACCCGGTTGTACGAGGAGGCGCGCAGCAAGGCCGTGGCCTTCATCGGGGCGGGCTCCAACCGGGAGCTGGTGTTCACCAAGAACGTCACCGAGGCCATCAACCTGGTCGCCTACGCCTGGGGCCGCACCAACCTGGACCCCGGCGACGCAGTGCTGCTGTCCGAGATGGAGCACCATGCCAACCTGGTGCCCTGGCTGCAGCTCAAGGCCGAGCGGGGGATCGAGTTGCGCTACCTGGCCGTCGACGGCAGCGGCCAGCTCGTCCTGGACGACCTGGAGAGGTTGGTCCAAGGCGTGAAGCTGGTGGGGCTGACGCTGGTCTCCAATGTCCTGGGGACGCTCAACCCGGTGGCCGAAGTGGCCCGGGTGGCCCACGCCGCGGGCGCGCTGGTGCTGGTGGACGGGGCCCAGTACACCCCGCACTTCCCCACCCGGGTGGCCGAGCTGGGGTGCGACTTCTACGGCTTCACCAGCCACAAGATGCTGGGCCCGACCGGAATCGGCTGCCTGTGGGCCCGCGAATCGCTCCTCGACGCCATGCCCATCTTCCTCGGCGGGGGCGAGATGATCCGCGACGTCCGGCTGGACGGTTTCATCCCCAACGAGCTGCCCTGGAAGTTCGAGGCCGGGACCCCGCCCATCGCCGAGGCGGTCGGCCTGGGGGCGGCGGTGGACTATCTGACGGCGCTTGGCATGGCCGACGTGCGGGCCCATGAGATGGCCCTCACCGGCTACGCCCTCGAGACGCTGAAGGAACGCCACGGCGACGACATCACCATCTACGGGCCGTCCGACCCAGCCCAGCGGTGCGGCGTGCTGAGCTTCTCCTACAAGGACATCCACCCCCACGACATCTCCCAGGTGCTCGACCAGGCCGGGGTCTGCGTGCGGGCGGGCCACCATTGCGCCAAGCCCCTGATGCGACGCCTTGGTGTGGGCGCCACCGCCCGGGCCTCGCTGTATCTGTACAACGACGAGGCCGATGTCGACGCGTTGTCATCGGCACTCACCAGTGCCGACCGGTTGTTCTCGTAAGGTGGCCTGACTGACATGCCCGGCCTAGAAGACCTTTACCGCGAGATCATCCTCGACCACTATCGCAACCCCCGCAACCGGGGGGAGCTCCCGACCCCGCCCGCGGTGCGGGTCGAGGGTTTCAACCCCTTGTGCGGCGACGAGATCATCGTGTACCTCGGCGTCGTCGGCGACCGGGTCCAGGACCTGCGGATCGGGGGCCAGGGGTGTTCGATCAGCCAGTCGTCGGCCTCGATGATGTCGTCGGCGGTGAAGGGCAAGACCGTGGCCGAGGCCCGGGCGACCATCCGGGCATTCAAGTCGCTCATGTCGATCCACGAGCAGCGCCTCGACGGCGCCGACGAGGATGGTGACGCGGCCATGGCCGCGGCCGATGCCGAGGTGAAGCTGGGCGACCTGGAGGCGCTTCAGGGGGTCGTGCGCTTCCCGGTACGGATCAAGTGCGCCACGCTGTCGTGGAACACGCTGGCCCAGGGGCTCGACGAGGCCCAAGAAGCCAGCGCCACCAGCTCCTAGTCGCCACCCTCGCGGCTGTCGGCGCCGGCGCCGCCGTGGGCGCTCTCGCCGCCCTCGCCGCCGCGGGCGCTGTTAACCGTCGCCCGCGGCGCCCTCGGCGCTTTCGGCGTCCTGGCCTCGGAGGGAGCTGGGACCCTGCGACCGGACGGTCTCCACCTGCTCGAAGGCGTCACGCAGCTGGGCGATCCAGACGGCTTCGTTTTGCCCCACCAGCCGGACGCACCAGGCCAGGGCGTCGCTGCGGCTGCGAGCCACGCCGGCGTCGATCAGGGTGTCGAGCACGGCGCGCTCGGTCATGCGCAACCGGGTCATCACCGGGGCGCTGGCGGTGGTGAAGTACAAGGTGGAGTCTCCGCACGTCGCGCCCCACGACACCCGCCGCCGGAAGCGGTGCTGAGCCGCTTCGGCTATGCGCATCCGCTGCTCCCGGGTGTCCTCCCGGAAGCGCTCGATCCGGGCCGCCTCGGCCGCGCGCGTGGCGTCGGCCCCGCCCGAGGCGTCGACCTCGGGACTCTTCAGGGTGCCCACGACGAGGATCTCGTCGTTGTCGAAGGTCACCGTGGGGGCGGCGGCGAACCATCCATCGGGCACCTGCCCGGCGAACCATCCGTGCAGCTTGGCTCGTTGCTCTGCCGTCGTGCGGGTCGTTTGTGTCGGTTGCATACTTACATGATTACACAGACACAGCGCTAGGGGGAGGGAATGGAGTATTTTCTGGGAGGTGATGCTCGCGTTCCGAGGGCTCAGCTGGGCCGACGTGAAGACCCGCATGTTGATCGGGTCGTTCGCAGCCAACCTGGCCGGGGCGGGATTCATCTTCCTCTACCTCGAGTTCATCGCCCCGTTCCCGCCCAAATGGCGGACCGCGGCGGTGGTGGACGCCGTCCTTGTCGTCGCCCTGCTGGCGATCACCGCCCTGGTGCAGCACCGGCTCATCCGGCGCCGGTTCGCTCAGGCCACGGGGTGGATGTCCGAGGGCCGGCCCCCGACCGTGGCCGAGCAGCAGGCGACCCTGACGCTGCCCTGGCGGTCGACCGAGTTCTCCATCTTTTGCTGGGTCACGGGCGGGATTGCGTTCGCGGCCTGGGCGTGGAACCTGCACTCCTCGGTGCTGTTCACCGTCCAGGTCCTGATCACCATCCTCCTCGGTGGGCTGGTCAGCGTCGCCCTGGCCTATTTCCTGATCGAGTGGGCGGCCGCGCCCCTCATTCCCCTCACGCTGCGGGCCGACCCGCCCCCCCGGCCTGCCTCGCTCGGGATCCGACCCCGGCTCATCCTGGCCTGGGCCCTGGGTTCGGCCATCCCGTTGCTGGGACTCGCCCTCCTGCCCCTCGACGCCGAGGCGTCGGCCGCGTCGGGCGCGGGGACTCCGAGCATCTCGGGGGCGGTGATCTCGGTCTCGCTGGCCGGCGTGCTGGCCGGGCTCATCATCACCTTCGCGGTCGCCCGCTCGGTGGCCGATCCCCTCAACCATGTCCGGGCCGGCCTGAGCCGGGTGGCGGAGGGGGACCTGGATGTCGTGGTCAACGTGGAGGACGGCGGCGAGATCGGGCTGCTCCAGTCCGGTTTCAACCAGATGGTCCATGGACTGCGCGAGCGTGCCCGGCTGCAAGACCTGTTCGGCCGCCATGTGGGCGTCGAAGTGGCCCAGCGGGCGCTGGAAGCGGGCAGCGGCCTGGGGGGTGAGCAACATTCGGTGAGCGCCCTGTTCGTCGACCTCGTCGGCTCGACCGCCCTGGCCGAAGTCCTCCCCCCCGGTGAGGTGGTGGCCACCCTGAACGCCGTCTTCGACACGGTCGTCACAGTCATCAGCGTGGAAGGCGGCTGGGTCAACAAGTTCGAGGGGGACGGGGCGCTGTGCATCTTCGGAGCGCCCGGTTTCCAACCTGATCATTCGGCCCGGGCGTTGCGGGCGGCCCGCCAGCTCGACCAGGCGATCCGCGAATTGGCGGCCGACCATCACGGCGTCTCGGCCGGCATCGGGGTCTCATCCGGTGTGGTGGTGGCCGGGAACGTCGGCACCGAGCATCGGTACGAGTACACGGTCATCGGCCGGGCGGTCAACGAAGCGGCCCGGCTGACCGAGATCGCCAAGGGCCGCCCGGCGCGCGTGCTGGCCAGCGGCAACGCCATGGCCCAGGCCGGTCCCGAGGCCAACAAGTGGGCGTCGTTGGGCACCGTGGCGATCCGCGGCAGCTCGCAGCCGGTGGCCATCTACGAACCGATCTCGGTCCTCGCCGCCCGTGCTCAGCCGACGGGTGCGGCCCAGCCCACGGGCTAGGGCTACCTTGCTGATTCCCGTCCGCGCCGCGCCCCTGGTTTTGTGGGGATTCACGCCTTTGTGGGGGCTGGATTGAAATAGCGACGGCAGAACCCCACAAACGCTACAAACCCCACAAAGGTTGGGGGGAGGGAGCCCGGGCTGGCCGTAGGTGCACCCAGGTGCTCAGGCGTCCCAGAGCCAGGAACGGTGTTTCGCCGCGCCCAGCTCGATGTACCACTCGGTTCCGAACACCACCTGGAACGCAGGCGGCGGCAAGCTGAGAACTCCCACCCCGGGCGGGAACTGGGTGTGGTGGGCGGCAAGGGCGTCGCGCTTGGCGTCGATGTAGCCGCTGACGTCCACCGTATTGGTGATCTCGTCCCCGGAGACGCCTGCCGACACCGCCCAGTCAAGCGACGGGTCGTCGATGGCCAAGCCATAGGCCTGGGCCAGTTGGAGCACCGCGTGCAGCCGGTCCCGATCGATGGTGGCCAGATACACCGAGTCCAGATCGGCCCGCTGGGCCGCCCGGAGTCCGACCTTGTGCACCTGGATGTGGTCGGGGTGACCATAGATCCCCCGCTCGTCGTAGGTCACCAGCACCTCGGCCCCCTCGTCGGTGATGATGGCAGCCAGCCGCTCGGCCGCCTCCTCGGCCGGTGCCTGACAGAAGCCGCTTGCCTCGGCGCCATCGATACCGGAGTCCTGGTAGCCCAGCAGCAGGCAGCGGTCGACGTTGAGCCGCTTGGCCGCTTCCCGTAGCTCGCTCTCCCGGACGTCGCCGATCCCCTCACCGTCGCGGACCGCACCGGCTCGGTCGACTCCCCGTTCGCCCCGGGTGGCGGTCACCAGCACTACCCGGTGACCTTCGGCCGCTGCCCGAGCCATCGTCCCGCCGGTGAAGAGCACCTCGTCGTCGGGATGGGCGTGGAAGAACACGGCGGTGGCCATGCCAGCGGGCCTTACTCCGGAAGGGACAGGGGGCGGCGGTGGTCGCCGAACATCTCGGCCGGCACCTTGCCTGACCATTCGTCGTCATAGCTCCAGTCGGGCTGCTTTTGGCGGTGGCGCTCGTCCCACACCGAATGGCCGTCCGCGATGTCGTCCAACTCGGCCACCAGCCGGGGCTCGACCGGCTCAGCCCCACCCCGACCCCGAACAGCTGCGACATGGGCTTGCAGCTCGGCGCCGAAGCGCTCGAGGATGCTTCCGACCACGACTTGGTGCTGGGTGGCCAGGTAACAGCGGGCGTTGTCCCCCACCCGGCCGACCAGCCGCTGGATCCTGTCGAAATCGGCCGGTTGGGCATCGGAGCGGCACAGCTTCTCGAACAGGTCCGACAGCTCCATGCCGTCGAGCTTGCACGGTGTGCACTGGCCGCAGGACTCCACCGCCAGAAAGCGCGACACCCCGGCGGCCACCGCGGTCATGTCCGCCTGGTCGTCGAAGACGATGTATCCGGCCGATCCGAGTCCGCTCCCCGCGGCCGCCATGTCCTCGTAGGTGAGTGGCGTGTCCAACCGGTCTGGGGTAATGACTCCGCTGGCCACGCCGACCAGCACCGCCTTGATCCGGCGCCCGGGACGAACCCCGCCGGTGATGGCATCGATGGCGACCCGCAGCGGCGTCCCCATGATGACCTCGCCGACACCCTCACGCTGCACGTCGCCGGTGATGGTGCACACGATGGTCCCGGGCGACTTCTCCGTGCCCTCGGTCCGAAACCACGCCGCCCCCCGGGCGATGATCCGGGGGACGTTGGCGATGGTCTCGACGTTGTCGATCAGGGCGGGCGGGGCCCCCGTCTCGCCCGCCTCGTCGGCCATCTCGACATGGGCGGACAACCCGCTGCCCGACTGGGCGTCGGTGTCGCTCTCGACCACTTCGACCTCGCCCCGCCGGTACGGCGGTGACACCCGGGGAAACGGGTAGCGCCCTTCGATGGTCTCGAGCAGCGCCGTCTCCTCGCCGTAGAGATACTCGTTGGGCCCCTGGAAGATGCGCAACTCCAGGCCGCCGGTCCACCCCGCCGCCCTGACCTCGTCGATTGCGGCCTGCAACCGGGCGACCACCGGGCCGAACGATTTCTTCAGGGCGAAGATGATCTCGTTGGCGTCCACCGCATGGGCGGCGATGAGGGCCCCCTCGATGACCTGGTAGGGACTGCGCGCCAGGATGGTGCGGTCCTTGAAGGTGCCCGGCTCGCCCTCCGCTCCGTTGACGATCACGGTGGTGGCCAGGTCGGGAGACTGGAACTCCCGCACCGTTCGCCATTTGCGCCCGGTCGGGAACCCGGCGCCGCCGCGACCTCGCAGGCCCGATGCCTCCAACTCGGTGACGATGGATTCGGGGTCCCGGTCGCGGGCCGCCTCGAGGCCAACGCCGCCCCCGCGAGCCAGGTACACGTCCAGACTGGTAATCGGCTCAGGGAACAAGACGCGGTGAACAAGAGTCATGGGATCAGTCTGGCCGCTGCGATCTTGACCCACGAAATGCGCCACCATGGAGGGGTGGCCGGCGCGTGCATCCATGGTTTCGCCCCCGGCGCCTGTCTGATCTGTCAGACCTTGGCCAGCCCCAAACCCACGACGCCCGCCCGGGCTGAGCCGACCGCGCTCCGAAGCGGGTCCCGGCCCGGGCCGCGGTCGCGGCCCCGGTCGTGGCCCCTGTCAGGGCCCCGGGTCGTGCCCAAGGAGGCACCGCCGACCGCGTCGCCTGCGTTCGTGAAGCTGATCGTGTTGGCGGTCGCGGTCGTCGGCGTGATCGTGGTGGCGTGGACCGTCTTGCACCTGGTCTTCGCGGTGCTGCACATTTTGGAGCTACTAGGAGTGGCGGTCCTGTCCGGCTATGTGGGCTGGGTGGCAGGCGTCCACCACCGCCAGCGCACGCCGGGCCAGGACTGACCGGCCAAGCGGGCGGACCGTTCTGTGCAAATCGTGACCGTATACGTGCCCTCATTGCACACAATGCATTGAACACCGCCGAGGGGCCCAGGCGAGGGGCCCAGGCGAGGGGCTCAGGCGAGGGGCTCAGGCGAGGGGATCGGCGAAGGGATCGAGGTCGGCAGGCCGGGGACGGCCGCCATTGCCGGCCCCGCCGGCGGCCGAGCCAGCCTTGGGGGCAGTAGCGGCAGCCAGCGCCGCCGCAACCGCGGGCGGGGGTTCCTCGTCGCCGTAGGCGGCGTAGCCGGTTTGTTCCAGCTCGGCGGCCAACTCGGGACCCCCGCTGGCCACGATCCGGCCGCCCGAGAGCACATGCACCCGGTCGGCTCGCAGCTCATGGAGCAACCGGTTGTAGTGGGTGATGGCCAGGACCCCGAGCCCACTCTCGGCCGTGGCCGCTTCGATCCGGCGGGCCACCGCCCGCAGGGCATCGACGTCCAAGCCCGAGTCGATCTCGTCCAACACCGCGATCAACGGCCCGATCACCGCCAGCTGCAGGGTCTCGTTGCGCTTGCGCTCGCCCCCCGACAGGTCGACGTTGAGAGGCCGCACCAGGAAGCGCCGGTCCAGGCCGACCCGGTCCGCCTCGGCCGCCAGCAGGTCAGGGACGAGCGACGGCGACCGCCCATGGGCCACGAACGCGGCACTCAAGGCGTCGAGCAGGCTCACACCCGGAACCTCGATGGGATACTGCATGGCGAGGAACAGCCCAGCTCGAGCCCGCTCCCACGCCGGCAACGCCAGCAAGTCGACCCCGTCCAAGGTGACCTTCCCGGCCGTGACCTGATATCCCGGGCGGCCCGCGATCACATGCGACAGGGTGCTCTTCCCCGACCCATTGGGGCCCATGACGACGTGGACCTCGCCGCTTCGGACCTCGAGATCGATACCCCGCAGGATCTCGCGGGTGCCGACGTTGGCCGCCAACCCCTCGATGGTCAACACGTGGGTCATCGGATCACCACCATCACGTCATCCCCATCGCGCCGCACGTCGTACACCGGAACGGCCCGGGTGGCGGGCAGCGACTGGGGCTTGCCGTCCACGAGCGAGAACGTGCTGCCGTGCTTCCAGCACTCGATCTCCCGCTCGGCCGGGTACACCTCGCCGTCGGCCAGTGAGAAGTCGGCGTGGCTGCAGCGGTCACCGATGGCATAGAAGTCGTCGCCGATCCGCACCAGGCAGATGCGGTGCTCACCGAACACGAAACGCCGAGCCGTGCCCGGCTCGATCTCGCCGACGGTACACAGCCGCTCCACCCGTACCGCCGCGGTCACGACGGCACGACGCCGGCTTGGGCCAGCCGGGTCGCCAGGGCGGTCCGCAGCCAGGGCAACAGCGTGGGCGCGGGCACCCGCTCCAGCACGTCGTCGAGAAACCCGGACACGATCAGCCGGTCGGCCACCTCCGGCGGCACGCCCCGGCTCTCCAGATAGAAGCGCTGCTCCTCGTCGATCGGGCCGACGGCGGAAGCGTGGCTGCAACGGACGTCGTTTTCCTCGATCTCCAGCGTGGGGACCGAATCGGCGTGGGCGCCCTCGCCCAGCACCAGGTTGCGATTGGTCTGGAAGGCGTTGGTGCCCGCCGCGCCCTTCTCGACCCGGATCAGGCCCCGGTACACCGAATGGGAGCTCCTGGCCACCGCCCCCTTGAACAACAGGTCGGACGTCGTGTGCTTCCCCTGGTGGTATTGCACCGTGGCGAAGTCGTGCATCTGGCGATTGTCGCCGAAGAACATCGCCAGCAGCCGGCTGGTCCCGCCCGCGCCCGCCAGCACCGACTCGCTGCGGACCCGGGCGTAGTCCCCACCAAGGGCCACGTTGTAGGACGTGAAGTCGGCGTCGCGCCCGAGCCGGCTGGCCTGGGTGCCGATCTGCCAGACCCGGGGCCCGAGCACCTGGACCGTCACGTACTTGAGACGGGCGCCGCCGGCCAGGTCCACCTCGGTGACGGGGACCACCAGCGACGCGTCGTCGGCAGAGGCCAGGATCTCGATGACAGTGGCGTCGGCGCCTGATTCCACATTGACCAGCGTTCGGGGGAAAAGGGCGGCCCCGTCGCCATCGACCCAGGTGACCACCACGATCGGGTCGGGCAGGACCGTCCCCTTTCCCACCTTCAAGGCCAGCAAATCGACGAAGGCGGCGTTGAGGGCGACAAAGGCGTCGGGCTCGCCCGCGGTTCCACCGAGGGGCGACGGCTCGTCCGTCAGCGCGACCGTCAGGCCGTCGGCCACCGGGCCGATCGGGCGCCCCCCGACCAGCAGGGCCGACCGGGCTCCGATGGCGTCGAGGATCGGCTGGACCGCGGGCGGCACGTCGACCGCTTCCGGAACGGCAGGGGCGAAGCTGTCGAGGTCGAGATCGGCGATGCGGCTGTAGCGCCACACCTCCTCGGACGCCGTCGGCCGCGAGGCGGCGCCAAAGCGTTCGAAGGACGCCTGACGAGCGGCTTGAAGCCAGGCGGGACCGCCCAGCTGGGCGGCGGCGTCAGGCGTGAATGAACTCAGCGGAGCACCTCGCAGATGTTCAGCGCCGCCGGCGGAAGGCGCCCGGGAGGCGCTTCCACCACGGCCCGGCGCCGTCCTCGACCCGGCGCCGGCGTTCCTGTTCGGCCACGATCGACGGGCCCACGGAGTTGACGATGTCCTCGGCGTCGTCCAGCAACTGGGCGGTCGCAGGACCGAGGGCAGGCGCCTCCTCCAGGGGAGGTTCGATCAGGCTGCCATGAACCCAGCCCGCGTCGGCCAGCCGCCGTTCGTAGCGGGGGCAGTTGCCGGGACAGCGCCACGGCGCCTCCGGTGCCAGGTCCAGCACGCAGAACCGTGCCACCTCTCCGTCGGAGTAGGTCCGGCTCTGAAAGTGCTTGCACTCCTCCCGCATCGGCATGGCACCATCCTGCCACCGTCGCGGTGGCTGGCGTTCGCCTGCCTGCCATCAGCCGATGCTGCCCTCCATCTGCAGCTCGATCAGCCGGCTCCACTCCACCGCGTACTCCATGGGAAGGGTCCGGGTCACGGGTTCGATGAAGCCGTTGACGATCATGCTCATGGCCTGCTGCTCCGAGAGACCCCGGCTCATCAGGTAGAACAACTGGTCGTCGCCCACCTTGGACACCGTGGCCTCATGCCCGACCTGGGCGTCCTTCTCCCCGAACTCGATGTAGGGGTAGGTGTCGCTCCGGCTCTTGTCGTCGAGCAGCAGGGCGTCGCAGCGCACGAAGCTCTTGGACTTGGTGGCGCCCTCCTCGAACTTGACCAGGCCTCGGTACGAGGTCCGGCCGCCGTCCTTGGAGATCGACTTGGAGATGATGGTCGAGGTGGTCTCAGGGGCGGCGTGAATCATCTTGGCGCCCGCGTCCTGGTGCTGGCCGTTGCCCGCGTAGGCGACCGACAGCACTTCGCCCGAGGCCTTGGGGCCCATCAGGTACACGGCCGGGTACTTCATCGTCAGCCGGCTGCCGATGTTGCCGTCGATCCACTCCATGTGGGCCTCGGCGTCGCACCGGGCCCGCTTGGTGACCAGGTTGAACACGTTGTTGGACCAGTTCTGGATGGTCGTGTAGGTCACCCGGCTGCTGGGCTTGCAGATGATCTCGACCACGGCCGAGTGCAGCGAGTCGCTGGTGTACACCGGCGCCGAGCAGCCCTCGATGTAATGCACCTGGGAACCCTCGTCGGCGATGATGAGGGTCCGCTCGAACTGGCCCATGTTTTCCGAGTTGATCCGGAAGTAGGCCTGCAAGGGCTGGTCGACCGTAACCCCGGGTGGCACGTAGATGAACGATCCGCCGCTCCACACCGCCGAGTTGAGGGCGGCGAACTTGTTGTCGTTGAGCGGGATGACCGTGCCGAAGTACTGCTTCACCAGGTCGGGGTACTCGCGGAGCGCGGTGTCCATTTCGCAGAAGATGACGCCCAGGGCCTCGAGGTCCTCACGGTTGCGGTGGTACACCACCTCGGACTCGTACTGGGCCGTCACTCCGGCCAGGTACTTGCGCTCGGCCTCGGGGATGCCCAGCTTCTCGTACGTGGCCTTGACCGAGTCGGGCAGCTGATCCCATGCCGAGACCTGCTTGTCGATGGGCTTGACGTAGTAGTAGATGTCCTTGAAGAAGATCTCCGACATGTCGCCGCCCCAGTTGGGCATGGGGCGCTTCTCGAAGTGCATCAGCGCCTTGAGGCGACGGTCGGTCATCCACTGGGGCTCGCCCTTCATCCACGACATCTCCTGCACAATGTCGGTGTTGAGACCGCGCTTGGGCTTGAAGACGTAGTAGTCCTCGACGTCGCTCCACCCGAGCTTGTACCGGTCGAGGTCGAGTTCGGTTGTGGCCATGAGCCGAATCACACTCCCAGAAACGCTGGCGGAGGAATTTCTCCTACGTAGATAGTAACAACTCCTGGGTCCGTTTCAATCCCAACGGCGATGTTGCCACCGGCCCGAGGCGATGAGCACCTGGCCCGCCCCGCCTGCCAGCAACAACGTCAGGACAACCATGAGGGCGGGCAGGAGCCAAGATTGCCGACCTGCGGGGTTGGTGAACCTCACCTGGGCCAGCAGCAGTGCCTGGCCGCCCGCCGTGACCTGCCCCAACGCCTCGATGTTGTGCCGACCGGCCGGAGCGTCGGTGGGTACCAGGACGATGCTGCTGAAACGGCCCTGGTTGTCGGCACGGGTGGTCCCGCCCTGCGCTTTCACCGAGTCGAACATGATGGTGATGAGGGTGCCGGGCACGAAACCGCTGCCCACGACCTTGACCTGATCACCTCGATGGACCGGGCGCGACGTCACCGCCACCGAGGTGGCCGGGACCGGCGCCGACGGTTGCGTCGAGGTCGGCGGCGGCGTCACCGGGGCGCCGGGCTTGCTCAAGGCGGTGCTTGACGTGGTGCTGGTCACCGATCCGGTTGGCCCTCCCACCGGACCCACCGTCGTCGGTGGCTGCGTCGTGGGTGGGCTGGTCACGACGGTGACGATGTTCCAAGTGTCGTTGAGGATGGCGGCGCTGGTGGCGGATGACCCGCCGGACTGGCCCCCGAAGAGCACCAGGCGCTGGTTGGCGGGTGCGGTCGCGATCGACGCCCCGACCCGGGCGGGCGGGCTCAGCCTGGGCAGGAGAGAGAGGGGAACGGAGGTCGACCAGGCCGACCCGTTCCACAGCCAGGTGTCGCCCAGGGCGGAATTGCCGCCGCTGCCGCCGAACAGGACTGCGTTCTGGGTGGCCGCGTCGAACCCGAGCACGGCGTCGCTGCGGGCGGGCGGTGACGAGGCGGGGGTCTGCTGGGCCCAGTTGGCCCCGTCCCAGGTCCAGGTGTCGGACCGGTTGTCGGACCCGGTCATTCCCCCGAACATCACCACCACGTTGCGGGCGGCGTCGAAGGTCATGGCTGCGCCACTTCGGGCCGGGGGGACCGCGGCCGGCGTGTTGGGCACCCAGTTGCTGCCGTCCCACGACCACGTGTCGCCCAGCGATGACCCGGGCGCGGACAGGCCACCGAAGAGGACGTCGGTCCCGGTCACGGCGTCGGCCGCGATGGATGCGCCGTAGCGGGCCGGGGGGACCGAGGCCGGGGTCAGGGCCGCCCAGGTGGTGCCCGTCCAGGTCCAGGTGGCGCTGGTGGCGGTGCGGTCGCGGTCGAGGCCGCCGAAGAGGAGGATCCGGTGACCGATGTTGTCGTAGGCCATCGACGCCGATTCCAGGGGGGGCGGGCCGGTGACTGGGTTCTGAGCCGTCCAGGTCGAGCCATCCCAGGTCCAGGTGTCGGCCAGCAGCTGGCTTCCTGACCGGCCGCCGAACAGCACGGTCGTACCGGTGGCGGGGTCGAAGGCCATGGCGGCGTGGAGCCGGGAGGACGGCGCGGTGACCGGCGCCTGCTTGCTCCAGGTCAGGAGGGCGCTCGAGTCGGCCGCACCGGCCGAGCCGGCCCCGGCCAGGGGAAGCAGCACGAGTGCGGCCAGAACCGACGCAGCCGCGGCTGCGTTCAAGCGGCTTCTCGTTGTGGGAATTCGCACGTGGCTGCGCGGGCGCCTACGGATCGGGGGTGGGATCAAACGCTACCTGATGGGGCGCCGCTCGGCCCGGGCAGGTAGGGCTCGAATTGACCGGCCTCGGACGCTGCCGCTATCAGCACCGGCTCTCCCCCGAACAGTTCCTTCGCCATCCCCAGCGCGGCCGCCTCCACCTCCGGATCGGCCAGGTCTCCAATCAGCAGCCCGACCCGCCCGCCCGGCTCGCCGTGGGGGGCGCTGACCGCCTCCCCCGGGCGGGTCGCCTCGGGCCGGCACAGGACCACGTGGGCGCCCCGGGCCAGCAGGACCGATGCCACGTCCGGGTCTGCGCACACGGCCACCAGCCCCATGCCCGAAGATCTACCACGCCTCGCTCGGCCCCGCCACGTGCCAGGCTCTCGCCATGCGCCCACCCCCGCTGGCACCGCGACGCCCTCACGCCCTGGTCGCCCACGGCGACCAACGGGAAGATGACTGGTACTGGCTCGGGGACAGAGACGAACCCGAGGTGATCGCCTACCTCCAGGCCGAGAACGACTACACCGACGAGGCCCTGGCCCCGCTCCGCGACTTCCGGCAATCCTTGTTCGAGGAGATCCGCGGCCGGGTGAAGGAGTCCGACGTCGGGGCGCCGGCCCGCAAGGGGACATGGTGGTACTACGGCCGGACGGTGGAGGAACTGCAGTACCCCATCCACTGCCGCCGGGCCGACCCGCTGCGCCAACTGGGGGCGGCCGAGGTCATGGCCCTGGCCGAAGCGGGCGCCCCGGGCGAGCAGGTGCTGCTGGACGAGAACGAGGTGGCGGCCGGGTCGGATTACTTCTCCCTGGGCGTGTTCGACATCAGCCCCGACCAGACCCGACTGGCGTACGCGGTGGACCTGACCGGCGGGGAGCGGTACTCGCTTCGCTTCCGCGACCTGAACACGGGGGTCGACCTGCCCGACGAGGTGGCCAACGTTTACTACTCCTCGGCCTGGAGCGCGGACGGCGAAGTGTTGTTCTACACCCGCCCGGATGCCGCCTTACGACCCTGGCAGATCTGGCGCCACCACCTGGGCCGCCCGGCGGAAGACGACGCGCTGGTGTTCCAGGAGGCCGATGAACGGTTCTTCGTAGGCGTCGGCGCTACCCGTAGTGAGAAGTTCATAATCATCGGCTGCGACAGCAAGTTGACGTCGGAAGCCCACGTGATCGACGCGGCGCGACCAGGGGACCGACCCCGTTTGATCGAGGGCCGGCGCCAAGGGGTGGAGTACAGCGTCGATCACGCTTTGCTGCCGGGGGACGGCCCCGGCACAGGCGATGTGTTCCTCATCCTGACCAATGACGACGGAGCGGAGAACTTCGCACTCCTCCGAGCGCCCATCGACACTCCCGGGCGAGCCAACTGGGACGTGATGATCGCCCACCGACCCGATGTCCGCTTGGAAGGGGTCGACCCCTTCGCCCACCATCTGGTGGTCTCGGAGCGGGAACGGGCCCTCGAGCGCATCAGCATCATCCGCCTGGCCGACGGCGCCGACCATGTCGTCGACCAGCCTGAGCCCGTCTACAGCCTGGGCGGCGGCGCCAACCTCGAATGGGACAGCGCCACCCTGCGATTCGGCTACACGTCGCTCGTCACCCCACCGTCAAGCATCGAGTACGACATGGAGACCCGGGAGCGGGTCGTCGTCAAGCAGCAGCCGGTCCGCGGCTACCAGCCGGAGCGGTTCCGAACCGAGCGGCTGTGGGCGACGGCGGCCGACGGCGTCCTGGTCCCGATCTCGCTGGTGAGCCTGAGGGATCTGCCCCGGGACGGCTCCAACCCATTCCTGCTGGTCGGCTACGGGGCGTATGAGATATCGATCGACCCCACCTTCTCCTCGACGAGGCTCAGCCTGCTGGAACGGGGGGTCGTCTTCGCTATAGCCCACGTGCGGGGGGGCGGCGAGCTGGGCCGGAGATGGTACGAGGATGGCAAGCAGCTGTACAAGCGCACCACCTTCACTGACTTCATCGCCTGCGCCGAGCATCTGGTGGCCGAGGGGTACACGTCGCCCGACCGGCTGGTCATACGGGGGGGAAGCGCGGGCGGCCTCCTCATGGGGGCGGTGACCAACTTCCGGCCCGACTTGTGGAAGGCGGTGGTGGCGGAAGTCCCGTTCGTCGACGTCCTCACCACCATGCAAGACCCCAGCCTGCCGCTCACCGCCACCGAGTGGGAGGAGTGGGGTAACCCCATCGAGGACCCTGAGGTGTACCGGTACATCAAGTCGTACTCGCCGTACGACAACGTCGAGCGGCGCGACTACCCGGCCATGTACGTGAGCGCGGGCCTCAACGACCCGCGGGTGGGGTTTTGGGAACCGGCCAAGTGGGTGGCCAAGCAGCGGGTGCTACGGACCGACACCAACCTGCTGGTCCTGAAGACAGAGATGGACGCGGGCCACGCCGGGCCCTCGGGCCGCTACCACGCCTGGAAGGATGAGGCCCAGGTGCAGTCGTTCATCCTGTCATCGGTGGGTTTGGCCCCCAATTAGCGCAGGTCGATGATTTGAGGCACGGTCTGGTCGGCGCTGACACCATCACGGGCCTCGGCGATTACCGCGGTGATCTCGTCGCCTACCAGTTCGTCGCGCTCGAGGAGGGCATCGCGCAGCCCTTCGACCGTGGTCAGGTTGTCGGCCAGCAGGGTCCGGACCTTGGAGCGGGCGTCGTCGAGGATCTGCTCGACCGCCTGACGGCCCTCGTCGCTCGACAGGACCTTGGCCACGATGTTGGCTCCCCCCGGACCCGAGGCGGCGTCCAGCGACACCAGGCTGCCCGCCATTCCCAACGATCCGACCATCTGGGCCGCCGCGGCCGTCGCCATCTGCAGGTCACCGGCTACGCCGGTGCTGGTCTCGCCGAAGAACAGCTCCTCGGCCACGAGGCCGCCGAAGGCGATCTGAATGAGGGCGAGGATCTCGGTCCTCGTCTGCGTGAACCGCTCCTCGGTGTCGGAGTGGGCCAGCAGGCCCAGGGCGTCCTTGCGCTTGATGACCGACAACACCTCGAGCTTGCGCCCCGCGCCGACGAGGTAGGCGACAGTGGCGTGGCCCGACTCATGGGTGGCGATGGTCCGCCGTTCGGCTTCGGTGTAGGCAACCGGTTGGGCCAGTCCGATTTCCTCGGTCATCTTGGCCTGCTGGATGTCGTCCCAGTTCAGTTGCTCGGCCTCCCGGCGCAGCGCCCACACCAGCGCCTCGTCGAAGAGATGCTCGATCATGACCGGCGAGTACCCAAGGGTCATGGCGGCCAGGGTGTCCCGGCGGACGGGATCGTCGAGGTCGGGATCGTGGGACTTCTTGGCCAGGTAGTAGTCGATGATGTCCCTCCGTCCCGCTCGCGACGGCAGGTCGAAGTAGATCGAACGGTCGAAGCGGCCGGGGCGCAGGAGGGCGGGATCGAGATCGGCGGCCCGGTTGGTCGCCCCGATCACCAGGACGTTGGCGTGACTGCCCCGAGGCTTGCGGATGCGGCGGCCGGCCGGAAGGAACCGGTTGAGCAGGTCCACCAGCCAGCCCACCAGGCGCAGGCTGCTCGGAGGCTGGTCGAACGACTGCAGCTGGATGAGCAGCTCGTTGACCACCCCGGAGATGCCCTCACGCTGGGTACTCGAGCCCATGCCGCTGCGGGCCGCGCCAATGGCGTCGATCTCCTCGATGAAACCGATCGCGCCCCCCTCGCGCCGGGCCGCGGTTCGCAGCGCCTTGAAATAGGAGCGGACCTTCCGGTTGGTCTGGCCGTAGTACATCGACTGGAACGCCGAGGACGAGACAAAGAGGAACGGGACGCCGGCCTCCTTGGCCATGGCCTTGGCCAGATAGGTCTTGCCGGTTCCGGGTGGGCCCTCGAAGAGGATGGCCCGGCGGGAGTTGCCACCCATCCGCTCACGGAAGGTCTTGTAGGCCAGGAACAGGTTGAGGGACTTCACAACCTCCTCGACCACGACGCTGGCGCCCCGGACATCATCGAAGGAGACGTCGATCTCGTCGGCTCGGAACGTGACATGGGGCGACCGGCCGGCCGTCATCATCGGGACGCCGAGGATGACGCCGAGCAACACGACCAAGAAGACGGCGGGAACCAGGGGCGCCAGGTCCGGCGGCAGCTGGGGCAGCCCCAAACCGATGGGGTTTCCGGCTAGGGCTCGAAAGCCGACAAATCCGGTGGCCAGACCGAGAAAAATCGCAATGCGGCGGAGCCGGTGCTGCCGGGCTCGCTCACGGGCAACTACAACGTCGACGTTGGCAGACCGCAGAACCTGCGTCTGACCGAGGGTTGAGAGTTCCATGAACAATTCTACGCATGGTTTCTGACAGTTCAAGAGGTGAGGGCGCCATATCCTCAGGTTTCTCATGTTCTTTCTGGTGCCACGGGTCGCCCTCATCCTCTTTGTGTGCTTTGGCCTCGCGATGGCGTGGCGAGCGTTGCGGCAACGACGTTCACGTTGGCGGCGGGGGCAACGCGGGAGGGGCCCCTTTTCTCACCTTCCACTGGTGCCGGCCGCGATCCTTCGCGGGGCTGACCGGACCTGGGTGGTGTTCACCACCCTTGACGGCGCGCCCAGCTTTGATGTCGTGGCGCGCTTGCGGGCGTCGGAGCCGTCGTCGCAGGTGACCGAGATCGACGCCCGGCGCGAGCCGCGCCTGGCCGAGGCGTTCCGGGTCGAGGAATTTCCCACCGTGCTACGGGCCAACCGGTACGGCCAGGTGGAAGCCCGGCTCAGCGGGCGGGCCGCCATCGAGTCCGCTCTGCGCTAGCGCCCGGTCGCTGTGCGCCTCGATCGCACGGTTCCGCCCCATGAAGGGGTTAGCGGCGGAGGCCGGCGTGGGGGCGGCGGTCGGCCGGGATGTCGGCCCGGCGCGGGTTGGTCTGGTCGCGAGCCGACAGGATCGGCTTGGGTACTCCCCAGTCCGCCCCGATCTCCGGGTCGTCCCAGGCCACCCCGAGCTCGTCGTCGGGGTTGTAATAGCTGTCCACCAGGTAGGTGATCATCATGTCGGTCACGGCCGCGAACCCATGCGCCACGCCGGGCGGGATGAACACGCCCCGGCTGTCGGCCTCCCCGATCTCGATCACTTCGGTGGCGCGATCGGTCGGCGACCCCTCCCGAAGGTCGTGGAGGACCACGCGGGCGGTACCGCGGGGGACCAGCCAGTAGTCGGCCTGATGGAGGTGGTAGTGCAGGCCGACGAGAGTCCTCGCCGACTTGTCCGACCGGTTGCCCTGGACCATCTCCCGCCCCTGAGGGAACCACGAACGGCGGTAGGTCTCGATGAACCGGCCCCGATCATCGCCATGGGCGTCGGGCGCGACGATGAAGACACCGGCGATGATGTCGGACTCAAGGACTCGTGCCATAGGCCGGTACCGTAGGGGCGAGGGGCGTCAGGAGTCGAAGCGCCCATAGCCGCCGCGGTAGGCGAGCAGCGGCCGGCCCCGGGGCGAGGCCTCGAGATCGACCACCCGACCCACGATGACGTAGTGGTCGCCGGCGTCATATCGGGCCTCGATGCGGCAGTCGACCCATGCCAGCACGTCCTGGAGGATGGGAGAACCGGTCTCGGCCGCCCGCCACCCGACGCCCCGGAACTTGTCGGCCCCCGAGGTGGCGAACACCCGGCTCAGCTCCTCCTGCTCCTCGGTGAGGACGTTGGCGCAGAAGGCGCCGGATTCCTCGATGCGCCGCCAGCTGCGCGATTGCCGGGAGGGGCAGAGTGCGACCAGGGCGGGATCGAGCGAGAGGCTCACGAACGATTGACAGGTCAAACCGGCCGGCACCCCGTCGAGCACCCCCGTCGCCACCACGATGCCGGTGGCGAAATGCCCGAGCACGGACCGGAAGTGGGCAGTGTCGGCAATGGGGGCGTCGCCTGGAAGGACGAGGTCCTCAGGCAGGTCGCTGATCCCGTCCACGCCGTCAGTCACGCGGTGACGCACCCTACTGGCGACCGCGTTGTAGAGGTAGGGCCTGCTATGACTGTCCGGCTCATGTCCGGAAAGTAAGAGGTGATCGATGCGCCGAGGGGTGACGACCGCCCTCGTTCTCGTTGCCGCGGCGGCGGTGGGCTTGGGCATCGCCATGGCGATCCACCACCGACCCACGACCGGTCCGGGCAGCAGCGCGGGTGGGACAACCACGGCCGCGCCCGGCACGACGATCCCCGTTGACATCGTGCCCGCGCCCGGCCAGGCGTTCCTGACCGGGACGGTCACCTCGTTGTCGTCCGACAACGCCATCGGACCACCGCTCAAGCCGCCGTTCACCATCTCGATCCCGTCCCGGGGTCAGGGCAATGCCGACATCACCGGCGTACTCGTCGGCGGCCAGAACGTTCAGATCTTCTGGTACGGGGGTCAGCCCCTTCCGGTCAGCGGAACCGGCCAGCTGGCGATCGACGGCGGGGCGCTGACGGTCGACGCCTCGGGCGCCACCTGGATGCTCGATGGCGCGCCCCGGTCGCTCACGACCGGGCATTTCAACCTGGGGGCCCCGGTAGCGGTGGGAGCGGGGGGCTTGGCCCAACCACGCCAGAGCGTCGCCTTCGACGCGGGCGACCGCAGCACGGTGCAGACGACCGGGCATGCCCAGGTACACCTGCCGCCCGCGCCGCTCCACCTCACCGGTCCCGGCGCGGTGACCGCCCACGGTGATTTGCAGGTGCAAACCGCCACCGGGAGCCGCCAGGCGACGGCAGTGGCGTTCGGCCCGGGCAGCTACGCCGTCGATCTCACGCCCACCGCATCGGGCGACACCATCAACGCCACCCTGCAGGGACCGATCAGCTTCGGCTGACGAGAACCAACGCTCACACCAGTAGCACCATCCCGAGCTCGTGGCCGCCGCCCGGGCCCGACTCAGCGCGGCATCCAGCGGCCAAGCCGCCGGGGATCCGGCAACCGCGGCATCGCTCAGCACGGGGGACGCAGCCACCATCGACGGGGCTTACGCCAAGCGCCTCGCACACCAGATAAGCGCCGGTGATACCACCGACTACGCCTTCGACACCCTCAGTGTCACGGCCTACCCGCTCGACGGCAGCGGCCGTGGGCGCCTGGTGTCCGAGACCGAGGCCAAGTCCCTCAATGCGCGACCGTCCGACCTGGCGAGCCGATACGCGGCGGCGATGAACGACGGCGCCACATCGGGGAGACTTCCCGCCGGGAGCTTCGCCCCGAGTCAGTCGACGACAGGCGAGGCGCGGTCGGCCGCGGTGTCGCTGGTCGAGGCGTCCCAACATGGAACCGGTTCGCAGCACTGGGACCCGCGGCCCGGAGGTCAGGCGGTCGCCCTCACCAACGGGGTCTTGGTGTTCGCCTCGGCTCGAGAGACAAGGCAAATTCACAAGAACGTTGAGGGGACGGCCAGGTACTTCGTCATCCAGGACGCCCAGCGGCTGGCGTTCGGAGGATTTCTCCCTCCCGGCAACTACAGCGACGTCAACCAGACGTTGCTGGTGAGCTTGGCGGTGGTCGTCGCTCCGCCCAGCCAGCCAGACGTTGTCGCCCTCAACACCACGATCGAAACCGCTACCGGCGTCCTGGTCCGATGAGCTAGCTGGCGGTGGAACGAGGCGGGGCGCACTCAGGTCCGCTTGGCGGCCCGGAGCACCGAAAGGGTGAGGCCCGCGGCCACCACCAGCGGGAGCAACCACCACACCGACTCCATCCCGTTGTGGGCCAGCAGCGCGGTGACTCCGAGCGCCAGGACGACACCGACCGCGATCGTCCAATCGTCGCCGACGATGAAGTCGTACCAGAAGCGGGCGAATGCCCTCACGACGCCGCCGCACTCGTCGCAGTCGCCTCGGCTGCGAGTGGGGTGTGCCGCCGGCGCACGAGTGCCACCAGGCCGAGTGAGAGGGCCAGCACAAAAACGAGGATTGCCGGGATGGCGGCGTCGTTGCCGGGCCACGCCACTCCCGCCCCCTCGGCGCCCCAGAAGATCCCGAAGGTGGTGAGCATCGTGCCGACCGCGAACTTCATGGTGTTCTCGGGCACCCGGCTGAGTGGGGCGTGGACCATGAGCCCGACGACCAGGACGACGACCAGGGCAGCTACGGCGGAAAGGGCGGCCAGCCCGAGATTGCGCTGGTTGCTGCCGAAGGTGACCACGATGAACGCGACCTCCAGGCCCTCGAGGAACACACCCTTGAAGGCGACAGTGAACGAGTACCAGTCCAGGCCGGCTCGCACGTCCGTTTGGGCGGCGCGGGCGGCGGCCAGCTCGTTCCGGTAGACCATCTCCTCGTCGTGGAGCGCTTTGAGACCGCCAGCCCGCAGGATGGCCTTGCGCAGCCATTGCAGTCCGAAGATAAGGAGGAGGCTGCCGACCACCGCCCTGAGAGCGTCGATGGGGATGGCGGTCAGGGCTGGGCCGAGGGCGGCGATGACCGCGGCCAGGGCCACGGTGGCTACTCCGACCCCGATCATGGTCGAGCGCCAGCCGCGCGTGACCCCGACCGCCAGGACGATGGTCAGCGCTTCCACCATCTCCACCGAGCAGGCGAGAAATCCAGCGCTGAAGAGGAAGACGTCACGCATGGGCTCCCTTATCGTACGACCCTGCGGTGGAATGGCCGCCAGCACGAGAAGGGACTCATAACCGATGAACACTGTGACCCTCGGGCCGGGCGGCCTGACCGTTTCCCAGCAGGGTCTGGGCTGCATGGGCATGTCCGAGTTCTACGGCCACGGGCAGGACGCCGAGTCCATCGCCACCATCCACCGGGCCATGGAGCTCGGGGTGACGTTCCTCGATACCGCCGACATGTATGGGCCGTTCCACAACGAGGAGCTGGTCGGCAAGGCCATTGCCGGTCACCGCGACAAGGTGGTGGTGGCCACCAAGTTCGGCATCGTCCGGGATTCGGCCGACCCGACCCGGCGGAGCATCAGCGGGCGCCCGGAGTACGTCAAGCAGGCGTGCGAGGGGTCCCTGCGGCGCCTCGGCACGGACGTGATCGACCTGTACTACCAACATCGGGTCGACCCCGGTACCCCGATCGAGGAGACGGTCGGAGCCATGGCCGAGTTGGTGGCCGAAGGCAAGGTCCGCCACCTGGGACTGTCCGAGGCCAGCCCGGCCACACTGCAGCGTGCGGCCGCGGTCCATCCCATCACCGCCTTGCAGAGCGAGTGGTCGCTGTGGAGTCGCGACATTGAGGACGAGGTGGTCCCCACCGCCAGAGCGCTCGGCGTCGGCCTGGTCGCCTACAGCCCTCTGGGGCGGGGCTTCCTCACGGGGCAGATAACCAGCCCCGACGACTTCGCCGAGGGCGACTTCCGCCGCAGCAACCCGAGATTCCAGGGGGAGAACTTTCTCCAGAACCTGCTCCTGGTGGACCGGGTGCGGGAGATCGCATCCGAGAAAGAGGTGAAGCCCGGTCAGCTGGCGTTGGCCTGGCTGTTCAGCCGAGGTTCCGATGTGGTGCCTATCCCCGGGACCAAACGGCGTTCCTACCTGGAGGAGAACGTGGCGGCCGAGCAGATCACGCTGAGCGCCGCAGATCTGGCCCGCATCGAGGCGGCCGCACCCAAGGGGGCCGCAGCAGGTGACCGCTACGCGGACATGTCGCCGATCGGGCAGAACTCAGCGGCGCGCACTGCCTCGCAGGGCTAGTCCTGGGCTAGTCCCAATACCGTTTACTTAAGGTTGGAAACCACGGGTAAACGGCGATGGGGGATCTGACCCCGCGCGTGTCGCCGCTGGGTTCACTCGGGTATTGCGATCTTGAGTTTGTCGATGCAGTTGGAGTTAGGCGAGTAGTTGTCGGCCGTCTCCCAAGGGTCGTCGGAGATGACGGGATTTTCGATTTCGTCGACGAACATGGACCGCCATTGCTGGTGGGGGTTGGCGGAGCTGGCGGTCGTATCGGCCTGGTAGGCAAGGACCTTGGGGCGGCCGTTCTTCCAGCCGAGGGCGTGGGGGCTGAGGAGTCGTTGCCTGCCGTGGTAGGCGGCTCGGACGGGGCGACGTTGGATGAGGGCTTGCTCGAGGACCGCCCACGCTTGCGGGAGCCGGGCGTTCATGGTTTGGCTGCTGGGGCGCATAGGACTCGTGTCGCCTCGCTCGGGGGTCGTGTCGGCTGGGGCCAACCGCGGTGCTCGCCTCGCTTGACGCCGTAGTTGCTCATCTTGCGCTTCACGACCCGAGGGTTGGCTCGTAGCCGTCTCGGTGGCAGCAGTTCGTGGAGGATCTCGCCGGTGGCCTTGGCATGGGCGTCAGCTTGGACCTGAGGGGGAAAAACCCGGGTGGGATGCCGTGGTCCGGCGCGCCACCCGGAGGCTGCGGGTGAAGCTGAGCCGGTCGGGGTCGGCGTCGGCGGCCAGGGCGACGGCGTGCATCAGCCAGCGGATGGCGTAGTGCACGCACAGGTAACCCCAGATCTCCTGGGTGACCCCTTTAGGCAGCTTGGAGCGCAGCACGACCCGGGGGCCGCGCTGATGGACCTTGAGTTCGTCGAGGGCCGACTCGAACTCCCAGCGCTGGGCGTAGACGGCGGCCAACTCGACCGCGGGGGCGGCGCCAGGGTCGACGATGGTGCTGAGCAGCCGATAAGCGTCGTGGACCTGCGGGCGTCCGGGGTCATCGAGGGTGTACTCGATGACTCGCACGACGACATCGCTGGTTCGAGGGTGACCGTTGACGATCTCGCGGAGATGCGAGAGATAGGAGCCGTCGCCGAGTCGTTCGTCGACGGGCAGCACATGGTTCGACTTGGTGCGCCACAACAAGTCGGCGCCGGTGGCCGCCGCCTCGTTCCACAGAGCGAAGCTATAGAAGTTCCGATCCGCCAACACCAGCATCGGCGCCTGGAGGCAGCCCAGCAGCTGGCGGGTCAAGGTCGTCTCCGCGATGCGGCACGCACCGATGGCGGCGTCGATCAAGGCGTGGGTGCCGCACTCGGCGACACCGACCAGACGCAGCTGAGGGAACGCGCCCTGCCCCTCACCGCGACCCGAGCCGGGCCGACCGAACTCGGCGTCATTGGCCGGGGTGTCCGCCACATCCACACACGTGCCGTCGATGCTCATCAGTCGCCAACGCCGATACCAGGCGCCCTTGGTCTCCTCGGTTGCCAACGGGCCGGCTGCCGCACGGAACAACGCCTCCAACGGCTCGGCACCCAACCGCGCCCGGGCCTTGAACAACGCCGCCTTGGTCGGCACGTTCCACGGCTGCGCCCAGCCCGCACCCCACGACAAGCCCTCGACCAAGTTGCGCATCACCTCCTCGTAACTCTCCGAGGAGAACAACGCCATCGCCAACACGTAGTACACCACCACCCGGGCGGGCAGCAGCCGCTGACGCTGCTCGGTGCGACCCACTTCGGCCACCACCCGGTCCACCAACTCCGGCGGGAACACCGCCGACAACACCCCAATCGAGATGTGATCAGACAACCGCTGATCAGTCTGCGGCTTCACCCACCCAGCCCGGGGCACAAACCCCAGAATAACAGGCTTGTAGTCTTAAGTAAACGGTATTGGGGCTAGTCCTGGGCTAGTCAGGGCTAGTCCTGCGCAGCCGCTCCCGGGGCGGTCAAGGTGACGGCGCGGCGACCGTGGTTGGTCCAGGCGCGGTGGTGACGGAGGCAGCGCCGTAGAGCGGGACGGTCGATACACCCACCACGACGTCGCCGGCAGAATCGACTGCGGCGCACAGCCTGGCCGACGGGCACGACACGCCGTAGAAGCTGTTCGCGTCCACGCTGGTAACACCCCAACCCCTGGCCGGCCCGGTCGGGGCGATGGAGGTGACGACATTGCCGGCGTAGTCCACCGCCACGCACAGCGCGACTGTCGGGCAGGACACGGCGGCCATGAAGTTGCCGCCGTCGACGTCGGCGACCCTCCACCCTGAGGCACGCCCGGTCGGGTTGGTGGTGCTAACGGCCCGACCCGCGTTGTCGACCGCCACGCACAGGTGGGTGGTGGCGCACGAGACGGCGGTGAGCACGAATGTGGGGTCGATCGCCGTCTTGGCCCATCCTGACGCCGGCCCGGTGGGGCTGGTCGTGGACACGGCATTGCCCGCCGAGTCGACCGCCACACACAAGCTGACAGCCGGGCAGGAAATGGCGGTAAGGAAGCGGGTGCCGGCCGCCGCGGCCCGTGCCGCGAGAACACGGACCGGGCTCACCGGCACGCCACCGGCGGCGCCGCCCAATCCGCTCGCCGCCCGACGACCGGCGAGCCGGTAGGGGGCTACCGCCCCCGCAGCGGCGCTGTGCAGACGGGTTCTCTTCCACGCCGATGCCGGCCCGGCCGGATTCGTCGAAAAGATGATGTTGCCCCCAGTGTCGATCGCGACACACAGCTTCGCCGTGGGGCATGACACCGCAGTCAATGAGTTGGCCGCGTCGACCGAGGTCACCGCCCAGGCTGACGACGGGGCGGCGGGGTTGGTCGAGGTGACGACATTGCCCGCGAAGTCCACCGCCACACAAAGGTTGACCGAGGGGCACGACACCCCGGCCAGGCCGTTGACCCCGTCGATATCCCGGGGCGCGGTCCACGCCGAGGCCGGGCCGGCCGGAGCGGTCGATGTGACCACGTTGCCGTTGTAATCCACGGCCACGCACAGTTTCGCCGACGGGCAGGAGACACCGCTCATCCCGAACCCGGTCCCGTCCACGTTCACGGTCGCCCATCCCCGGGCTGCCCCCGCCGGGCTGTGCGAAAACAACACATTGCCGCCACCATCAACCGCGACACACAACACCGTCGACGGGCACGACAACCCGTTCAAGGCGACGCCCGGGTCGACCGCGGTCACCGTCCACGCCGTC
>JALYXV010000109.1 GCA_030947025.1 Actinomycetota bacterium
GTCGGGGACATCGGGGCTGTCGGGGACATCGGGGCTGTCGGGGACATCGGGGCTGTCGGGGACATCGGGGCTGTCGGGGACATCGGGGCTATCGGGGCGGTCGGGGCTATCGGGGCGGTCGGGGTCAGGCGGGCCGATGGATGTGCCTGCGGTGATCGGGGGCGCCACGGTCGCCACCGCCGACCGCATCGTGTCCACCGACCCCGCCCAGCCGTCTGCGGTCGTGGCCACCTCGGCGTCGTGCGGTAGTTCTGAGGCGGACGAGGCGGTGGCCAGCTGCCTGGCGCGGTGGGGCCGGTGGCGGGATTCCCCGGTGGCGGCCCGGGCCGCGGTGCTGTTTGGCGCGGCTGAGTGGATGCGAGCCAGGCGCCCGGAGCTGGCCGCCCTGGAGGTGTACGAGGCGGGGAAACCGTGGGCCGAGGCCGACGCCGACGTCTGCGAGGCCATCGACTTTTGCGAGTACTACGGCCGTCAAATGGGGGCGCTCGGGCCGCCCGGGCCCGCGCCCGCGTCCGGGCCCGCGTCCGGCGGACGGGGCGTGGGCATGGGCGTCCAGTCACCCCCGGGCGAGGTCAACTCGCTTCACTACCAGCCCCGCGGCGTGGCCGCGGTCATCGCGCCCTGGAACTTTCCCCTCGCCATCGCCGCCGGGATGGTGTCGGCGGCGCTGGTTGCGGGTAACGCGGTGTGCTTCAAACCCGCCGAGCAGACGCCTGCCATCGGCGCCAAGTTGGTGGAGGCGCTGGCGGCTGGAGGGCTGCCCGCCGGAGTCTTGGCCTTCCTACCCGGTAGGGGCGAGGAGGTGGGTGCACGGTTGGTCGCCCACCCCGACGTGGCCCTCATCGCCTTCACCGGCTCCAAGGCGGTCGGCCTGGCGATCAATGAGGCCGCGTCGCGGGTGGTTCCCGGCCAGCGTCACGTGAAGCGCGTGATTGCCGAGATGGGAGGCAAGAACGCGCTGATCGTCGACGGCGACGCCGACATCGACCAGGCGGTGCCCATCATCCTGGGGTCGGCCTTCGGGTTCAGCGGGCAGAAATGCTCCGCCCTTTCCCGGTTGATCGTTGTCCGTGACGTCTACGACGAACTTGTTTCGCGTCTGGTCGGGGCGGCCCGCGTGCTGAAGATAGGTCATCCCGTGTCGATGGGGACCGACATCGGTCCCCTCATCGACGCCGAGGCGCAGGAGAAGGTTGCGGGCTACCTGCCGGTCGCCCGCCAGGAAGGGACCATCGTGCTGCAGCGTGAGGACGTGCCCGACGAGGGTTGGTTCGTGGGCCCAACCATCGTGTCCGACGTCGATCCCCGCGGCCGTCTCGCCAACGAGGAGATCTTCGGGCCGGTGCTCAGCGTGTTCCCCGTCGATGATCTCGACGAGGCCCTGCGTCTGGCCAATGCGACCGACTACGCCCTGACCGCAGGGGTCCTATCGCGCAGCCCCGCCACCATCCACCGAGCGTCGGCTGAGTTGCGGGCGGGCAACGTGTACGTCAACCGGGGGATCACCGGTGCGGTGGTGGGACGCCAGCCCTTCGGCGGACTCGGCCTCTCGGGGGTCGGGTCCAAGGCCGGCGGCCCCGACTACCTGTTTCAGTTCCTCGAACCGAGGGTCGTGAGCGAGAACACCCTTCGTCAAGGTTTCGCCGCCACCGCCGAGTAGGGTCGACGGTCAACCGCCGTAGTTCATTCTCGTGTCCTCCATGCGAAGGACCGGTGTGTCCTCGGGTCGCTGGAAACCGCAGTTGACAACCTCGCCAATGAAGAGAGTGTGGTTGCCGCAGGCCACTTCCTGGCGGACCTGGCACTCGAGCCACGCCACCGCCTGACCGAGCACCGGAACCCCGGTCGCCGGTCCGTCGTGGAACGGGAAGTCGTTCATGGTCGCCGCCGCGTCATCCACCTCCACCGGCTTCACGAACTTGCGCACCATGGCCCGGTCTTCCCGGTCGAGTATGCACAGGCTGAAGGCCCCGCCCTGGCAAATCAAATCGTGCGTGACGGCGACCTGCTCGACGCCGATCCCGATCAGCTTGGGTTCGAAGCTCAACTGGGTGGCCCAGTTGAGGGTCATCAAATTGCGCTGCTCGCCTGACCGGCTCCCGACGACGTAAAGGCCGTAGGGCATCTTCCACAACACTCTCCGGCGGAGCTTGTCGTAATCGCCGGGGTCGGCGCCGGTGGGGAAGGGGCCGATGGGTTCGCCTGTGGAGCCAGCCATGGGCCCGGACGTTAGGTGACGGACGGAACGGGGTCGGTGACGGGGGTGGCTGGGAGCGGGGAGATCGGCTCGGTGCAGTGTCAGCCGCGTGGCGCCGTGGACTCGCTGACCCGGGCGCCGGTCGGTCGCGCCCCGAGGCGCGGATCCTTCCGCCCGGGTGAACTTGGGGAGGATGTCGCGCCCAAGGGGACGTTGGCGGCGCCGTACATGACCATCCACTCCTCGGCGCGAAGCGACCGCCACTGGCGGTCCAAATGGTCCTGGAGGCGCAACAGGTTCGGGACCTTGGACGGTGTGAACACCGCCATCGGGCAGCACAAGCAGGTCCACACCGGCACCGGGCACGGCTGGCCCGCCGCGCCGTAGGGGGAGCGGTGGAAGTCCTTGCACGCCGCCGCGAACACGTCCCGCTTGCGGCCGAGCAGCTCCACTCAGGCCCGCTCGGACATCTTGAGGCGCGCCGCGGCCGCTGCCGGATCGGCCCTGCCGCCCAGTCGGGGCGGCAGCAAGGTCAGTACTGGAAGCCGACCGTGAACTGGTCGTGAAGCACCAGATCGTCGAGTTCGTCGATGCAGGTGCGCAGCACCCGGCCTCCCTCGACGGCAAAGCCGTCGAGGGAGAAGAAAGCCACGTTGATCGAGGTTTCCGGGGTCGTCCGCGACCGGTACATGATCCCGTCGATCTCGTCCCACCATCCCTTCACCGCGTCGGCGAAGCGGTGGCAGGCATTCCAAATGACATCCTCATGGCTGGTGTTGATCCGGTCATCGACGTCGATGGCGTCGAGGTTCACCTGGCTACGCAGGTCGACGACCTTCAGGGGTCTTGTGGCCGCGAGATGGACGAGGTGCCGAGTGGCATGATCGGCGGGTATCAGCTTCCCGGTGTCGAGGTATTTTTCACGGGCGGCGCCGGCGATGCTCGTCCCGGCATACCGGACTCGGAATGCGCCCGACGCTGGATCGAAGCGGAACCGGGCGGATGGGAACCCGACCCAGTCCCACTCTGTCGGGTCGAGGGCGTCGATCCGCCACAGCTCGGTGCCGACCGTGACAGTGCGACGGCGCAACCTCGCGGGTCGCGCCGCGGGGAACGGGCCGTACACAACCGTTACCGGCCCTGTTCAGGAGCCCAGAGAGCCGAGTATCGCCCAAGCCGTCCGGGCAGAGGGCGGGTCCTTCAGAGCCTCGTTGAGGCTGCGACCGTCCACGTCGTCACGGACGAGGCGCATGACCCGGTCGGCGGCGATGGGGTCGGAGGTAAACCGAGCGAGTTGCTCGAGGATCCTGGCCAGGTCCAGCCGGAGTCGTCCCGGCTCGAACTGCCACGCCGGAAACCAGGTGCCGTTGCCGGAGGTGAAGCCGAGCAGTTTCTTGCGCTTGCGGAGCTGATGAACCGCTTGGGGGGTGCCGAGCTTCAGGAGCCGCTGCACCTCAGAAGTGATGAGGGCATCGGCTTTGAATTCCTCGACGACGTTGTCGAAGCGCTGGCGATTCAGCGCCCGTGCGGCTTCGCGGGTGTACGTACCTGCTGCCGCGGTCGGTGCGTCGATCAGCGCGGCCAGGACGCCGGCGAAGTCAGGCTCCCGTCGGGCCCGCTCGCCAGCCCGAGCAATCACAGCCGCAGCGGAGGGAGCCATAGCTCGACGGTACCATCGGCCCGGTCCGATCGCAACGATCGCAACAACCGCGATTCGCCTCGGTGACCGCGCCCTTCCACCTCATACTCGGGGCGGGTTCCGCGAGGACCGATCCGGGGGCGGAGTCAAACGCGTCCTACCTGAGAATGCTCTTTCTGCTGCTCGGCACCTCGACGTTCTTTCAGCGACGTGACGCCGGCTCCCGGCCATCATCCTCCCTGACCTGGCTCGCTCGTTTCACGTTGGCACAGCCAGCCTCGGGGTTGCCGTTGCGGTCGTGAATCTTGGGGCGCTGTTGGGGCTCTTTGTCACATGCATGGGCGACCGATACGAAAGGCGGCCACTGCTCATCTCGACCACGCTGCTCTTCGCGTTGTTCAGTGGACTGACGGCGACCGCGTCGAACGTCTACCTGTTCGGGCTTTCCAGTTCGTGGCCGCATCTTCCTGGTTACCGAGCTGGCGGCCGCGATAACCCTGGCGACCGAGGAGTTCCCGGCTGATCGGAGGGGACGAGCGATCGGCACACTCTCGGCTTCACGGGCCTGGGCGTGCTTGTGGCGGCGATCGTGTACCGCTTCCTGGGGTACACCACCATCGGTTGGCGGGGCCAATACCTGCTCGGGATGGTGCCCATGATCGGTGCTGCCGTCTGGAGGAGGCGGCTCCACGAGAGTGCCCGGTGGATCGAAGGCAGGCGCAACTCGACCTCGCGACCGGGCATCCCGTTCCGCCAGGTGATCTCGGGGCCGTACCGATACCGCCTGGCGGCCGTATCCGGGGTGATGGCGCGGGCAAACTTCGCGGTGCTCGGGGCCTCGGCCTCAGTAGAGCCGACCCGTCAAGGTTCTGCGTGGATCTACAGGAAGAAGAGGAGTGCTCCCATGGCCAACACCGCGAGCTGAGACGGCCCGGGGAACGAACCGGACAAGCGCGCCACGTTCCGGCCCTCGCTGACCCGGGCGTTCACGTGGACCACCTCGCCGTCGACGACACCTCGCAGGATTCCGCGGTCGAGATAGCTGTTCACGGCGCCAAAGATGGTGAACTCGGGGTCGCCCACAGCGCCCCGAGCGACCACTGTCGAGGTCGATCCGAAGCCGCCCCTCAGCTCTCTCCACCGCGGCCTTCAGCTGCAGGCCACCGACATCTCCGTCCACGAATGCCCGGTCGAAGGTGAAACCAGGGTCGAGACGAAAGACACCATGAACCCGTATCGGTCGACCACCGACCGCGCCTTCCATCGAGGCGGGCAGTTCCGGATCTCCACCGGAGTTGTCCGACAAACTCCAGGCGACTCGAAGCTCCGCTCCATCGAGCGAGCCGGTCACGGCGGAACTCGACGTGGCGATGTCAAGAGTCAGATCGATATGACAAGCTCCGACCGTGCCTGTCAGGCGAGAACGCTTCCGGTAGACCAAGTCGACGGCCGTCCCCGGTGGGATTGGGTCAGGCATGGCCTCGTCCCGCAGGTCGTCGGGGAAGCGCTGCGATGCCGGAGGTGGAGGCGACGGTGGGGCGTGCATCTCCGGCGGCGACTCCTGGATCCGCTCAAGTTCAATCCGTCCAGCGGTACACCGTGGCTCTCAATCGTGATGTCGGCGCCAGGCGCCCGCCCGACAGCAGCCCAGAAATCTTCTTCGAGGTGGCACACCTCGAACGAAATCGGCTGGTCGTCGACGAGTATCACAGCCTGCTCCCACTTCACCTCGGGGTACTCCGGCTGGTCCCCCCTCGGGCGCCGATACCGCCGACTTCCTCGATCCTTTCCAGCCGCCCAATCCGAGGCCCGGGAAGTGTTGACCGGCGCCCACTGGCGCAACCTGGGGATGCCGTCGTCGTCCTGGCGGTGCGAGGTCACTGGCGTGGCTCGCGCCCCCGGCAGGCGCGGCCACGGCAGACGTCTCCGCGGGAACGTCTTCGCGGTGATCGTTGGCTAAGTGGCGGTGTTGGTCACCCGATTCCGAGCACCGCTGACGGTGGATCCCAAAACGACAACCTCAGCATCGTCGGACCCGTAGGACGGCATGGCGGGGGGCGTGTGGCCCCGGGCGTGGGCGGCCGCGAGTGCGAGCTCACCCTTGCGCTGGCCCCGCTTGGCGTATGAGGCATTCCAGGTGATCACCGCGGCGGCGACAACCACAGGCATCACGTTGGAGGTGGTCTTGGCCGTGCTGGTCGAGCTGGTCTCGATGATGACGACCTGTGCGGCCGCTTCGGCGACGAACGCCAACCCCCAGACCACGGTGGCAACCCGGAAGGCGTGGCGGAATCCGGGATAGCGCCACCGGTCGGCGAAGTCGCGTCCTTTGGCGGTGTCATCGCCCATTGTCTGAAGGGCGAAACGGTAAATGAGTGGTCGCCTCGACCACAGCGAGCCGAGGCACACGAAACCGAACACCGCGGTCGGCACGGTTCCATCAACGAGCACCAGACGGGGGCTACCGCTTACCAACCCCAATGTTGTGCCCACGACGATGCCGATCAAGACCAACATCCCGATGGCGTCCAGTCGTCGTTTGGACACAATGCTGAGGGCGATCCCGAACGCGGGGAACAATCCGCTGAGTATCAGCGCCGCCACCGTGGACAATCCGGCGGCGCGCAGCGAGTAGTAGGCGACGAGCGGACCGACGACGTCAAACACGACGACGGGGGAGAGCGACTGCATCGGACCGCGGCGGGCAGCGGTGGGAGTCGCTCCAGGCTGCTCCGCGCTCATGGCGTGCAGGGTAGAACAGAATGGTCTGGGCCGGCGCGAAACCATGTGCCGGGAGGGCACTTCGCGGCGACACCGGCGGGCCTTGGCGGAACTGGAGTTCACCCTGGGCAATGGCCCGGCGTCAGACGCCCACGAACATGGCCTGCCGGTGCTCGAAGTCGACCTCGTCAACGCTCCGCCGTTGCGCTGGTCGGCGTTCGCCGGCCCGGTTGTCGACGCCGGTATCCGGGCCGTGTTCGCTTTCCCGCTCCGTCTTGGCGCGGCCCGGCTCGGGGCGCTCATCTTGTACCAGGTCCACCCCGGCGACCTGGGCGCGGACAGCTACGCCGATGCCTTGATCTCGGCCGAGATCAATACCAGGGCGATCCTGGCCAGGCAGGCCGGGAATGTCCGAGGAGGAGTTGATGGCTGAGTTGTCTGCCGGGGGGGGTCCTTCCATGCCGAGGTCCACCGGGCGTCGGGGATGGTGTCGGTCCAAATGGGGGTGGGCGTCGCCTCGGGCGGGCCCGTCGGCGACGTGGCTGCCGACGTCGTGGCCCGCCGCCTGCGGTTCGATGAATGAGCTTCCGAGGGCGGCGGGACCGAGGTCGTTCGAAGCGACCGTGACGGCCGGGGGATCACCGCGGTGTCACATCTGGGCGTATCTTGCGGCGGCGACGGAGTAGGCACCGAATGCCAAGAGGCCGCAGGCGACCAACACGAGCAGCCATGGGCCAATCGGTGTGGGGGCGAAGGACCTGAGGATGCCGTCGAGACCCTTGGCCTTGTTGGGATCGAAGGCCAGGGCAGCTTCAACGAGGAAGACGCCGGCTGCGGCGATGATCACCGCTCGTGCGGTCAAGCCGACCTTGGCGAGCGCTTCGACGCTTCGGCGCACCGAGTGGCTCAGGGGGCGGAGTGTGACGTCGCGTTTGCCTGACAATGCCCGCCATGCGAGCACGACGCCGACCACGATCACAGTGGCACCGACCACGCCGACAAGGGCACGACCAAAGCTGTGCGACATGACCTTGCTGGTCATGTCGGCCTCGGCCTTGTCGCCGCCGGCAGAACTCGACGAGCCGGCGGCCAGGGCGATGGTGCTGGCGCAGAACAGGCCGTATGACACGCCAGTGACAAGGGCGATGAACCGCTTGCCCTTCTTGTTGGAACCGGCGCGGGCCGAGCCGCCCAGGGCGGCGATAGTCAACTTCCACAGGGCGTAGGCGCCAAAGCCCACCCCCAGGGCCGCCAGCAGAACGTGCCCGAACCGTTGGCGGGCGACGGTCTGCATGGCTCCTTGCCGATCTGTCTGGCTGTCGGGTCGCCCGAACGCCACTCGCACGGCAAGATAGGCCAACAGGACGTAGAGCACGCCCCGTGCGCCCAGCCCGAGACGGCCCAGTCGCGCCATCCAGACACTGCGGGCCGCGCTGGTGGCCCGGCGATGTGCCGCTTTGGGCGCAGTGGCAATCGAAGTCATGGTGGATCCCTTCTGAGCGCTGGATCGATCATGGGTGTCCGGGACGCCCAACATCTCCCGGGGCTGTCTATGGGACTGGGTTGGCCGGTGTTGGCCCGGGTGTCGTTCGGCCTCGTCAGTGCGGGGTCTACCTGTCGGTCCGATCGGCCCGTCTATTTCTTGAACGCGTCCTTGACTTTCTCGCCCGCCTGCTTGAGGTCGCCCTTCATTTGGTCGGCTTTGCCCTCGGCCTGAAGTGTGTCGTCGCCCGTGACTTTACCGGCCACCTCCTTGACCTTGCCTTTCGCTCGCTGAGCGCTGTTCTTTGCCTTGTCGGTTGCTGCCATGGCTGAATCCTCGCTTTCGGATGGCGGGTGATGCCCGAGCTTTCAGATTCGATCTGGAGCGGATTTGGTGCTGCGGCGGGCCGCGGGCCACCGTGGACTCCCGTCACCGGTGACGGAGTCCTTGTCGGCCGCGGGCGGTTGGTGGCAGTCCTATAGGTCAGCGCAGGTCTTCTTGTACGACCGTTGTGCTTCGCCGGACCGGGGTCGTGCCCTGCACGACGGTGGTGCGGCCACCGCGGGCCCGGGCTGTTCCGAGCATGACCACTGAGATGATCAGGCCCAACCCGCCGACGATCATCAAGATGATTCCGACCGCGTCGAGGCTTAGCCCGTTCACGGATTTGCTGACCGCGAAATACAGGATCGCGCCGACGGCGATGAGGAAGATGCTTATGCCAGTACCACTACCATTACTCATGACGTTGCCTTCTTTCTTGTTCGCCCCGCCTCGGTTCGCGGGGACGGGTGCCTGGCCGCCCTGAACTGGGAGCCGGGGGACGTGCAAGGGTCGAGCTAAGGTGATCGCTAGGTCGCTACAGCCTGCTGCGTCCTCGCATCATCATGAAGATGATGACGACGATCAGGATCAAAACGAGTGTTCCTACCCCGATGTACATGGTGGCCTCCCTCCCGTATATGTAGGCGAGAGCTCTTCCAAGCCCGCCGCGAGATCGCCGTCGAAACCGTGTGCGATGGGTGGGCGCCGGGTGTCCGTGGGTGCCAGTGCGACCCCTTCGCCCACGCGCATGTCGTGGGCAAAGCCGGGCGGGGCGACGAGTCGTTCGAGCCAGGCGGCGGCCCAGAGGAACGAAAAGAGACCCGCGCATACTGCCGGCGCCATCCACAGGCCGACGTTCATGGCTGGGCCCGATCTCGTGCCTCGATCAGATCGGTCAGCCCGAACTGGTCCAGCACCTTGGCGGCCAGGTTCGAGGGCGACCGGAAGGTAAGTGCGCGGCCGCGGCGATCCAACCATTGCCAGGAGACAGCCAGGACGCGGGCGGTGGCAGAGTCGATGAATTCCGCTTCTGCAAGGTCGATGACGACATCGCCGACGGGCAAGGCGATCACCCGGGAAAGAACGTCGGACAGCACAGGCCGAGTGAAGAAGTCCCATTCGCCTCGCAGGACGACAATGGTGTGTGCGCCGTCGGCGCGCACGACTGCGACGCTGCAGTCGGTACGCGCTGTTGGCGAAAGCACTGCGGCTGCCACGTGGCCACCTCCTGGTCGGTGAACGCATTTGTTTGCGCTACCAGGGTCCGGGGCAACGCTCCCGGGAGGGTGCCGACCGCGGGTGGCAGAGTCCAACACGGTGCGGGTACGCACTCCGTGTCAACCCCTACAGTACACCCTTTGCCAGCATCAGCGCGACCGAACCAGACGGCCATCGGTAGCGAGATGAGGTCAATAGAAGACCTCGCCATGACATGTCAGCGACTTCGAAGACGTCTGCGGTCAAAACGTCGACACAATACTCCCGTGCGATGGGTGCCGCAACCGCCGTTTTGTGACATCGCTCACCTACGGGCTAGGTTGCCTCGGAAGAGGAGTTCCCTCGGATTGTTACGTATGGGCATTCGGCGTTGCGTCGGGTGCCGCACGTGAGGAGTTGCCATGTCCGACCCAATCGACCAACTCACCGGCGACCACAGCAAAGTCAAGAGGTTGTTCAACCAGTGGTCCCACCTGGGAGGGACCGAACCGGGCATGGAGACCGCTTTGGCCATCACCGGCTTGCTCAAGGTCCACACCACTCTCGAGGAGGAGCTCGTCTACCCGGTGCTGCGCCGCTTCGACGACGGCCTGGCCACCGAGGCGGAACACGAGCACGCCCAGGCCGGGGAGATAATCGCCTCGATCGAGGCGATGCCCGCCGACTCGGGCCAGACCGTCCACGAGACCCACGATCGACGCCCCGGTATGGTCGACGCCATGGGCCTCCTCGAGACGGCGGTGCTCCATCACGTGGAGGAAGAGGAGTCCGTGATCTTCCCCAAGCTGCAAGCAAGCTGCTCGGCCGAAGAACTCGACACCATGGGCCATGCCATGTACGCCCGGCGTCAGCAGCTGCTTGGCGCCGAGGATCAAGGCGCAACCGAGACACAAATCGGGAACACCGGAATGGGCGCACCGAAGATCTAATCAACGGAGCTGTCCGAAAAGACCTGACCAGCCGGCCGGGGCCGGGACAAGTAACCATGGCGCGAATCGAAGTCACCTCGCAACGGCCTGAGGCTGCCGGGGTGGAGTTGCTGGTCGTCACGCGCCCCTCGGATGGCGTCATCCGGCCATCGCGGTCACACCAGCCGCTGCGATGACTGCCGGGGATGATGGAAGCAGTGTGGGCCGGCCCGTTGAGGCCCTGGGGAGGCCGGCGGTGCGGGTCGTTGCAGGACGGCTGGGGCCAATTTTCGTTCACCAACTGATGGCCGCTGGGGGGGCCGCCTGGGATGATGGAAACTGGGTGGGCTGGCCGGTGACATCGATGGGGATTGGTGCTGTGAGCCTGAGTCTCACCATCGCGCGGGGGTGGTCGGGTACCCGGGATTGTTTGCTGCGAGCACCTGTCACACCTTCTTTGCTTCCGGGCTCCCGGGCAGCATGACATTTGTTACGAGCAGGGCTATTTGGTGAGGTCAGTTGGGATTGGCGGCTTCGGGCCGCGTCGTGATGGCTGCTGCCGCCGGGGCGTTCGTGACTCGTATGCCCGGCGTGTTCCGGTCGCGGGGCTATATTTCCCGACACACCTGACGCGGTCGGCGACCTCCTACAATCAGGCGTCCTGCGACCGCTGACCACCAGCAGCTGCTGGGCAGAGGAGTACGCAGCCACTTCGTGTCAGACCTGATCAATACCGAGGGTGCATTCAGCCAGCTGATTGACCACCTACTGGGGGTCGAGCGCTACGCACTGGACACCGAGTTCCACCGAGAGCGGACCTACTGGCCTGACCTGGCTCTGGTCCAGGTGGCGTGGCCGGCCCAGGCCGATGGGCTCGCAGGAGTGGCGCTGATCGACCCCTTGGCGGTCGACTTCCGGACCTTCGCAACAGTGCTCACCGACGGCGGGACCCTGGTGGCCCATGCCGCCGACCAGGATCTCGAGGTGCTGTATCGGGCGTGCGGCGTCCGCCCCCGCCAGCTGTTCGACACCCAGATTGCCGCCGCGTTCCTCGGCCATGGCCTGGCGTCGCTGTCGGCCCTGGCGTTCACGTTCCTCGACGTTCGGCTGCAGAAGGGAGACCGGCTCACCGATTGGAGCACCCGGCCGTTGAGCTCCGGTCAACTGGCCTATGCGGCCGACGATGTCGCCCACCTCCTTGACCTGGCCGACGCGGTCGCCAAGCAGTTGTCCGAACGGGGCCGCCTGTCGTGGGTCGAGGAGGAATGCGAGTTGCTCCGCCTGCGGGCGGTGGGCCCGAACGACCCTTCCCGGGCGTGGTGGAAGTTACGGGACGGCCGCCAGTTGCGGGCCGCCGCCCGGGGCGTGGCCCAGGAGGTCGCGGCCTGGCGGGAGCTGAGGGCGCGAGAGGTGAATCAGCCCGTCCGCTTCGTTCTTCCCGATCTCGGCCTCCAGGCGATCGTGCATGGCCAGCCGGTGACGGTCGCGGCGCTGCGAGCCATTCGGGGACTCGACGGCCGGCACCTGCGAGGCGACGTTCCCAGCCAGATCCTGGCGGCCGTCATCCGAGGTCGCGAGCTGCCCGAGACCGCTCTGAACCTCCCGCCTTCCGACGAGGTGGACCGTAACTGGCGTCCCGCCGTGGCGCTGGCGGCGGCGTGGATCGCACAGCTGGCGCGAGATGAGCGAATCGACGCCTCGCTCTTGGCCACCCGAGTGGACCTGGTCGCGTTTCTGTCCGAACAACCGGGTTCGCGCCTCGCCACCGGCTGGCGGGCCGAACTCGTCGGCCGGCAACTGGCCCGGCTGGTCGGCGGCGATGCCGCCCTGGCCTTCGAAGGGGCCGGTCGCCTCGTCCTGGAGACCCGCTCCCGCCAGGGGCTCGACACCGCGGCCGGGTCGGGTCGCGTCCCGGCTGGGGCTGTCCCGGCTGCTGCTGTCCCGGCTGCTGCTGTCCCGGCTGGTGCTGCTGCAGTCCCGCCTGGCGCTGCCGCAGTCCCGCCTGCTGTCCCGGGCGGCGACCCGGACGTCCCGGTCGCGACGCCGCGCCACCGCGGTTAGGAGGGCGCCCCCTCCCGGTTGGACGGCTTGGGGCGGAGATCGACCCGAAGGGTGAGAATGCCGTCCTCCAGGCTGGCCTCGGCGTCGCCGATCATGGCGTAGTCGAGAAAGTCGATGCGGGCCTGGTCGATGAACCGCTTCCGTTCCGGTCCCTCTACCGGCGGGATCCCGCGTTGGCGGACAGCCTTGGCCCGGGCCTGGAACCGGCTGATCATGGCGTCGATGTCAAGGTCACCACTCACGCCCTGAGGCTATCGCCGCCCCGGCTCGGTAAGCGGCCGTGGCGACGCCCACGGGAACGACGCAGCGGTAGACTCTGCGAGTCAGGCACGTCTCACGGGGAGTACCGCGTGAAAAAGGGACGGCATCGGCGCTTCGAAGAAGCGCGCGCCTTAAAGCGCTCGGCCGAGGTGGTAGTAGAGCCTTGCCCAGAATGTGGCGCTGACCCCGAGGAGGAGCACGCATCGTGGTGCCTCGCAACCGAGGACGACGAAGAAGAGCTCTCCGATCACGAGAACGGCCACACGCCGACGTAACGGACGACGTAACGGACTAGGGTCATCCACCTCGTGCGGGCAGGCGCGACGGAACCCGGAGCTTCCCAACGACTCGTGGTCGGTTTGGCTGCCGCGACCGCCCTGGTGTTGGGCACGGCGGTCCTTTCCCTGATCGTTCCGGGCCGGTCCGGAAGCACGGAGGCGGCTGCGGCGGTACGCCTGGCCCGTGGGCCGTACCAAGGCCTGGGCACCTGGGTGGACATGTACTCGTGGAGCGACACGTTCACAAAGGGCTCGCCCCACTTCGGGCTGGCGGACGTCGATGCCATGGCAGCCGCGGGGGTGCAGACGCTGTACATCCAGGCCGCATCCCAGACCGGGCCCGCGACCGTCCTGGAACCCGACCGGCTGGTACCGCTGATTCGGCGGGCTCACCGGCTGGGGATCTCGGTGGTGGTGTGGTACTTCCCCACCTTGGTCAACCGGGCCGACGACATGACCCGCCTGCTCCAGATCAGCCGCCTCCCGGCCGAGGGGGTGGCGGTCGACATCGAATCGACTGAGATCGCCGACATCGGGCAGCGCAACGCCGCCCTCATCTCGCTGTCCCGGCAGCTTCGCCGTGCCCTTCCCGGCCGGCCCCTGGGGGCCATCGTCCTGCCTGCCACCCTGCTCGAGGTGGTCAACACCAGCTACTGGCCCAATTTTCCCTATGTCGCCCTGGCTCGGTCGTACGATGCCTGGCTCCCGATGGTCTATTGGACCGGGCGCCTGGCCAGCTCAGGGTTCCGGGATGGCTACCGCTACACCGCCGACAGCGTCAGGCGCCTCCGTGCTGACCTCGGCCCGGCCGGCGGCGCACCGGTCAACCCCATCGCCGGGGTGAGTGTGGACAGCATCGGCCTGGGCGACATGACCGGCTTCGTCCACGCGGTCAGGGACACCGGCAGCGTCGGCGGTAGCATCTACGAGTGGCCGGGATCGGCCCCCACCAGCTGGTCGGTGTTGAAAGCCCTCCGCGCCTGACCTGAGGTCAGCGGCTCCGCACCGCCGGGTGGGGGAGCGATTGGGCCCCGCCACCACCCGATCCGGACCGCGAGGCGAGGTAGGTGGCCACCAGCGCGTACACCTCAGCCCCGCACAACCCGACCAGCTCCTCGCGCAGGGCCCGGTACGCGGGCGTGCGACCGCCGAAGGCCTCCGGAGCCGACGTGCACCACCAGTGGAAGTCCGCCCCGCCGTCGCCCCAGTGGCGACGGTCCCATTGCGTGACCGTCGAGGTGACCTGGCCCCGGGCGTCGGTGCTGTCCTCGCGCCGCAACGGCAGTTGCCAGCACACGTCCGGCTTGAGGTCCATGGGCCGATCGCCCGCCTCCAGTGCCGCCCGGTGCAGCGCGCACCCCGCGCCCCCGTCAAACCCGGGCCGGTTCAAGAAGATGCACGCCCCGTCGACCAGCCGGGTCATGGTGCTGCCGTCGGTATCGGTCTGGACCATCCCGCCCCGCAGCCCCCGGCGGCGGAACTGCCACTGCGCCGCCGTCAGACCGGAAGCGGCGGCCAGCACCCGGGCCGCATCGGCGTCGTCGGTGAAGTGGGCGCCGTAGGAGCAGCAGCCCTGTTCCAGCTCCGCCGCCGGTCCGGTCAGCACCCCCTGGCAGCCGGCCCCGTAGATGCATTGCCAGCCCGACAGCAGGAACGTGACGTCGAACACCCACGTCCGTTCCTCCGAAGGGTCAGGGAACGACACCCACTCATGGGCCCCCTCGGGCGCCACCGGCCCAACCACCGACGGCGGCGGCGACGCCCCCTTGCGCCCAGCCGCCGTCCTATCCGCCCGGTCAACCGCCTTCTTAGCCACCGAGCTCAGCGAGCAGTTCGCCCGCGGCCAGAAGGCCCTTCCAGAACTGGGCCATCACCATGCGCTCGTTGGGGGCGTGGTAGCGGTCGTCGGGCAGGGCGATCCCCAAAAAGAGCACCGGGGCACCGAGCACCCGGCCCAGCGCCTCCTCGGGCCCGCTGCCGCCGCACCGGGTGAACAGCGGCGCCGTCCCCCACACCCGCTCGATCGCCCGGACCAGCGCCGCCAGGGCGGGATGCTCGACCGGGGTCAGCGCCGGGGCCACCCCGCCTTCGGGCGTCACGGTGACGGCCACCCCGGCCGGCACCCGCTCCGCCAGCCACTCCTGGAACGCGGCGGCCACCTCGGCCGGTCGCTGGTCGGGTACCAGCCGGAACGCGATCTTGAGATTGGCGGTGGCGGGCACGATGGTCTTGATGCCGGGCCCGTGGTAGCCGCCTGTCAGGCCGACCACCTCCGCGGTGGGCCGGACCGTGGTCCGCTCGATCGGCGTGTACCCCGCCTCGCCCGTCAGCGCCCGCACCCCGGCCTGGCCCATGAACGCGGCCTCGTCGAAGGGCTGGGCGGCCAGCGACGCCTGCTCGGCCGGTGACAGCGGGCGGATGCGGTCGTAGAACCCGGGCAGGGTGACCCGCCCGTCGGCGTCGTGGAGCGCGGCCGCCAGCTCGGCCGCCACCCGGGCGGCGTTGGGGACGGTGCCCCCCCACGATCCACTGTGCAGGTCGGTGGTGCTGGTCACCAGCTCCACGTCGAAGGCGACCAGGCCCCGCATCCCCACCGTGATCGATGGCACGTCGGGGGCCAGCATCCCGGTGTCGGAGACGACGATGACGTCGCACGCCAGCCGGGGCGCCTCCTGGGCCAGCAGCGCTTCGAAATGCGGGCTGCCGACCTCCTCCTCGCCCTCGATGATGAACTTCAAGTTGACCGGGAGGACGCCGTCGGCGGCCAGCAGCCCCCGCGCCGCCTCGATCTGGTACAGCGTCTGGCCCTTGTCGTCCACCGCCCCGCGTGCCCGGCACTCGCCGTCCACGATGACCGGGGAAAAGGGGGGCGAGGTCCACAGATGGACAGGATCGACCGGTTGCACGTCGTGGTGGCCGTAGACGAGGACCGTCGGTGCGCCGGCCCCGGCATGCAACCAGTCCCCGTAGACGGCTGGGCCCGCCCGGCCGGAGGGGGCGGGCGGCTCGATGAGCGCCACGTTCTCGAGGCCCGCTTCCTTGAGCAGATGTGCGCAGAACTCCGCTGAAGCCCGCACGTCCTCGGCTCGCTCGGGGTGGGCCGAGATGGAGGGAATGCGCAGCCAATCGAACAAAGTCTCGACAATGCGGTCGGCCTCGGCCTCGGCATAGCGGGCTAGTCGCAGCTCTGCGGTCATCCAACGCACGGTAGTGCAGCCCATTCCCGTCCCGACCGCCGATACCGTGGCGCCCGTGACTGGTATTCCTGCCCTGCACTGGCCCGGCGCGATCGTGGCGTCGCTGCTCATCGGGGCCGCCTGTACATCGACCAGCTCCCACACCGCCGCGCCGACCACCACCGCGACCTCGGCCCCGACGACGACGGCGACCACCTCCACCACGCCTGCGCCGGTGACGACGCCCTTGCCCCCGGTGCGTCCCGTGTCGTGGAAGGCCTGCACCGGCCTCGACGGTCCCGAGGGGTTTGACTGCGCCACCCTCGAGGTCCCGCTCGACTACGCCGACCCCAATGGGCGCAAGATCGGCATCGCCCTGGATCACAAGGCCGCCACGGGGACCAAGTTCGGCTCGCTCCTGCTCAACCCGGGAGGCCCGGGCGCCTCAGGAGTGGATTTCTTGGAGTCGATGGCGGCGCGTTTGTCGGATTCGGTGCAGGCCCATTTCGACCTGGTCGGCTTCGACCCCCGCGGCGTGGGTCGCAGCTCCCCGGTGCGCTGTGGAACCGGCCCCCAGCTCGACCAGTACAACCACCTCGACCCGGCGCCGTCGACTCAGGCCGGTTTCCAACAGCTGGTCGCGGCCGTCCAGACCTACGACCAGCACTGCCAGGCCATGAGCGGCCCCCTGCTGCCGTTCGTGGGCACGGTCAACGCGGCCCGGGACATGGACGAGATCCGGGCCGCGGTCGGAGACGCCAAGCTCACCTACCTCGGGTTCTCCTACGGGACGTTCCTGGGCGCGACCTATGCCGACCTGTTTCCCGGCCATATCCGGGCCATGGTCCTCGACGGCGCCCTCAACCCCGCGCTTGATCCCATTGCCAACAACATCGAGCAAGGGGTGGGCTTGGACCAGGACCTCAACGCCTTCTTCGCCGACTGCTCGAGTAACGGCATCTGCCCGTGGCGACCTTCCGGTGGCCTGCGCGCCGCGTACGACGCCCTGATTGCTGGGATTGCGGTCCACCCGCTGCCCGCGGGCAATGGCCGGACGCTCGGGCCGGGCGAGGCGTTCTTCGGCGTGGCCCACGAACTGTACGACCAGGCGTCGTGGCCGGACCTGGCCGCGGGTCTGTCCCGGGCCAGTGCGGGCGACGGGTCGCTGCTGCTGCAGTATTCCGACCAGTACACCCAGCGCTTCCCGAGTGGCGCCTATTCCAACCTGCTCGAGGCCAACAATGCCGTCAACTGTGTCGACGCGCCCTGGCCCCGAGACCCGGCGGTCGTGCAGCGGGCGGCCCCAACGGCCAAGCAGCGGGCGCCGGAATTCGGGGTGGCCGATTTGTACGGCGGCCTCACCTGCACCTACTGGCCCGCCCCGCCCACCAGCCAGCCCCATGCCATCGCCGCACCCGGAAGCCCACCCATCGTGGTGGTGGGCACGACGGGCGACCCGGTAACGCCCTATGTCGACGCCCAGGCGGTGGCCGGCCAGCTTCAGCACGGCGTACTGCTCACTCGCGTGGGATATGGCCATTCCGGCTACCTGTTCAGTGCCTGCATCCGCAGCCACGTCGACGCCTACCTGGTGAACCTCACCGTCCCCGCGGCCGGCGTCACCTGTCCCACCCCCTGAGCTTGCAGTCGACGATCGGTCGGAGGCGGGGAAGCGCCGCCCGTGTCGCCGCCCCGCGGTCGCGGCGGCTAGTGGTGGTCATGGCGACGGTGGCCCTGCCGGTGGTCGCAGCATCGACCAGCCCCGCCCAGGCGGCCGGCGCGACGGCCCACGCCGTACCCGCGGCCGGCCCGATCGAAAATCCGCCCATCATTCTGCACGGTACTGGCCGTGCTCCCGCCCGGGCGTGGTCAGACGGTGGCGGCGGCTATGTGATCCGTCCCGGCGACACGTTGTGGGCGCTGGCCCAACGGTTCGGCACGAGGGTGGGATCCCTTGTGGCTGTCAACGGCATCGCCAACCCGAATCTCATCTTCGCCGGAATGGTGCTGGCCGTCCCCCACGGGAGCGACAGCTATGTCGTGCGCCCGGGCGACACCCTGTCGGAGCTGGCCCAACGGTTCGGCACGACGGTTGGTTCGCTGGTCGCGGTCAACGGCATCGCCAACCCGAATCTCATTCGGCCGGGACAGGTGTTCACGATCCCGTCCCGCCTCAGCCCGCCGGTATCAGCTCCGGCCCGGCCGGCGACGACCGGGCCCACGACGCCTCCGGCCCCGGCCGTGGTCGCGATGCCGCCAACCCCGTCGACCACGGAGCCAGAGACCTCGACCACCCCGACCCTGCCCGCGGTGCGACCGGTGTCCTGGAAGGCCTGCACCGGGGTCGAGGGTCCCCAGGGGTACGACTGCGCCCAGTTGGAAGTGCCGCTCGACTACGCCCATCCAGCCGGGCGCAAGATCAGCATCGCCCTGGCCCGCAAACCCGCCACGGGCACCAAAGTCGGATCGCTGCTCATGAACCCGGGGGGCCCGGGCGTCTCGGGAGTGGACTCGTTCGGCTACCTGGTGTCACTGGTGTCGGACTCAGTGGCATCCCATTTCGACCTGGTGAGTTTCGACCCACGGGGGGTGGGTCGCAGTGCTCCGGTGCGCTGCCTGACCGGGCCCCAGCTTGATCAGTTCATACAGCTCGATCCTGCACCCACCACCGATTCCGGTTTCCGGCAGCTGCTGGCGGCCACGCGGAGCTTCGATCGGCGGTGCCAGGCGAGGAGCGGCCCGCTGTTGCCGTTCGTGGGCACGATCAACGCCGCTCGCGATATGGACGAGATCCGCGCCGCGGTCGGTGACGCCAAGCTCACCTACATGGGGTTCTCCTACGGCACGTTCCTGGGGGCGACCTATGCCGACCTGTTCCCCGGGCACATCCGGGCCATGGTCCTCGACGGCGCCCTCGATCCCTCGCTCGATCCCATCTCGAACAACATCGAGCAGGGTGCCGGCTTCGACCAGGAGCTCAACGCCTTCTTCGCCTACTGCCGCAGCTACCTGCTCTGCCCGTGGAAGCCGGGCCGCGATCTGCACGGCGCCTACGAGAGGCTGATGGCCCGGATCGTGGCCCATCCGCTGCCGACCCGCGGTGGGCGGACACTCGGGCCGGGCGAGGCATTCTTGGGTGTCGCCCAGGAGCTGTACGACCAGTCGACCTGGCCGGCCCTGGCAGGTGCCCTGGCCCAAGCCGACGCCGGGGACGGCTCAGCCCTGCTCCAATACGCCGACCAGTACACCCAGCGCAGCCCGAGCGGCGCCTACGGGAACGCCTTCGAGGCCAACAACGCCATCTCGTGCGTGGACCAACCATGGCCCCGCGATCCCGCCGCCCTGCGAGAGGCCGCGGTACGGGCCAGGCAACGGGCACCCGAGTTCGGGGTGGCCAACCTGTACGGCGCCCTGACGTGCACCGGTTGGCCGGCCGCGCCGACCAGCCAGCCCCATACCATCGCCGCGGCCGGGAGCCCGCCCATCGTGGTGGTGGGATCGACCGGGGACCCGGCCACGCCGTACTCCAACGCCCAGGCCCTGGCGGGGCAGCTCCAGCAGGGGGTGCTGCTCACCCGGGTCGGGGAGGGCCACACCGGTTACCGGTCAAGTGGTTGCATCCGGGACCACGTCGATTCGTACGTGGTCGAGCTGGCCGTTCCCCCGGCCGGGATCCGCTGCCCCAGCCCTTAGCGGCTCGGCGCGGCAGACTGGACCGGTGGCATCCCGGGCATCCACACCGTCGCCGGCACCGTCTCCCGCAGGGCCGGGCCGGGCTCTCCCGCCCGCCTGGGCGGTCGGTTCGCCCGACGGGTCGCCGCTCGGGTCACCGGTGGCCCAGCTGGTCGCCGACCTGTCCCGTGCCTTGGCGCCCGAACGGGTCCGGGCCGAACCAACCGAGGTGGCGCTGTATCGCCGGGACGCGTCGATGCTGGCCGGCCAGGCCGCGGTCATCTGCTTCCCGACCACCACCGAGGAGGTGGCGGCCGCGGTCCGGGTCAGCCGGGCCCACGGCCGGCCCTTCGTCCCCCGGGGGTCGGGAACGGGCTTGTCGGGCGGCGCCGTACCGGCCGGACCCGTCCCTCCGGTGGTGATCGTGACCACCAAGATGAACCAGATCCTGTCCGTCGACCCCGAGGCCAGGGTGGCTTGGGTCCAGCCCGGGGTGCTCAACCTCGACCTGTCGCGGGCGGTCGCCCATCACGGCCTGCATTTCGCTCCCGATCCCTCCAGTCAGCAGTCCTGCACCATCGGCGGCAATGTGGCCAACAACTCGGGAGGACCGCACTGCCTGCTCCATGGGGTCACGACCGCCCATGTCGTCGCCCTGGAGGTCGTGCTCCCCGACGGATCTGTGGTCCAACTGGGTGGCCTCGACCCCGATCCGGTTGGCTACGACCTGCGGGGGGCGTTCGTCGGCAGCGAGGGCACGATGGGCATCGCCACGTGCATCGCGGTCCGCCTGACGTCGCTGCCGCCTGCGGTGACCACGCTGCTGGCCGACTTCACCAGCATCGAGGACGCGGCCCAGACGGTGACCGGCGTGATTGCGGCGGGGATCGTGCCCGCCGCCCTGGAGATGATGGACTCCGTGATCACGGGCGCGGTCGAGGCGTTTGTCCACGCCGGCTTCCCGACCGATGCCGCCGCCGTGCTGCTCGTCGAGGTCGACGGTTTGCCCGCCGGCGTGGCGGCCGCGGCCGAGGCGATCAGCGCCATTGCCCGAGCCAACAGGGCGAGAACGGTGCGGGTGGCGACCGACGCGGCCGAGCGGGCCCTGTTGTGGAAGGGGCGCAAGTCGGCTTTCGGGGCGATCGCGCGCATCCAGCCCAACTACTACCTGCACGACACGGTTGTCCCCCGTGGCCAGTTGGTCGCGGTCCTGTCCGAGGTGTGCGAGATCGCCCGGCGTCAGGGACTGCAGCTGGGCAACGTGTTCCACGCGGGCGACGGCAACCTGCACCCGTTGATCCTGTTCGACAAACGCGAGCCGGGGGTGATGGACCGGGTGCTCTTGGCGGGCAAGGAGATCATCGAGGCGTGCGTGGCCGCGGGCGGGATGTTGACCGGTGAGCACGGCGTGGGTCTCGAGAAGCGCGACTTCATGGGGCTGGTATTCACCGCCGAGGACCTGGAGGCCCAGGGATGGTTGCGCCAGGCGTTCGATCCCGGTGGGGTCTGCAACCCGTGGAAGGTGTTGCCGGGCGGGGCTCGCTGCGGCGACCTCCAGAGCCTGCCGCCGGGGGCGTGGATATGACCGCCGTTCCCGAGGCGCCGGGCATCATGCCCGCAGCCGATTCCGTCCTCCGGGAGTTCGCCGCTCTGGTTGGCCGCCAAGGTCCGGTGTGCGTGGTCGGCGGCCGGACCCAGTGGGAGGTGGGCGGACTTCCGCTGGCTGCAACCCGTGAGGTGGTCGCCCCCGCGGGCGTGGTCCTGCACCAGCCGGCCGAGATGATCGTGCGGGTCCGGGCGGGCACGACCGTTGCCCGCCTCAACCAGGTGCTGGCCGAGGGGCGCCAGATGGTTCCCCTCGACCCGGTCGATCCCGCCCGGGCGACCGTCGGGGGCGTGTTGGCGGTCGGTCACAGCGGTCTGCGCCGGCTGCGGTACGGGTTGGCGCGCGACACCGTGCTCGAGGTCCGCTTCGTCTCGGCCCGGGGCCAGCTGGTCAAGGCGGGGGGCCCGGTCGTGAAGAACGTGACCGGCTACGACCTGGGCCGGCTGCTGGTGGGCTCATTGGGAACGCTCGGCCTGCTGGCCGAGGTGGTGCTGCGGTGCCATCCGCAACCGGCCGCCAGCCGCTGGCTGCGCTCGACCGAGCCGGGTGGCGCCGATCCCTTCGACCTGTTCCGCCGGCTGTACCGCCCCTCGTCGGTGCTGTGGGACGGCACCAACGTCTGGGTCCTGCTCGAAGGCCATCCCGACGACGTGGAAGCCCAGGCCACGACGGTGCTGGGATCCGCCTTCACTCCCGTAGCCGGGCCGCCCGATGTCCACGGGGCGGGGCGGTTGTCCCTGCCTCCGGGGCAGCTCCGGCACCTCGTGGCCACGGGCGGGCCATGGTTGGCCCAGATCGGGGTCGGCACCGTGCATACGGCCGACCCGGGCCGCCTGGCGGCGGCGCTGGGCCTCGGCTGGCCACGGGCCCCCGAACCCCGGGTGGCCCAACTGCACCGGGAGCTGAAGCGCCGCTTCGACCCCGACGGCCGCCTCAACCCGGGACGGGTACCGGATTGAACGAGGCTCCGGCTGCCACCGGGCCGACGGGCGCCCTTGGGCGGCTGCCCGTTGACGACGACGACCTGGCGGCCTGCGTGTCGTGCGGGCTGTGCCTGCCCAGCTGCCCGACCTACCGAGTCACGGGCGACGAGTCGGCGTCACCCCGGGGACGGATCGCGGCCATGCGAGAGGTGCACGAGGGCGCGGTGATGGACTCCACCTTTACCGGGTTCATGGACCTCTGCGTCCAGTGCCGGGCCTACGAAGTTGCCTGCCCCTCGGCGGTTCCCTTCGGCCGCCTGATGGAGGGGGCGCGCCACGCCCTGGCCACCGAAACCGAGTACCAGCCATGGTGGCGGCGGGCCGGCTATGCCGTGCTCGGTCATCACCGGTTGCTCCTCGCTCTGACGGCGGTGGGCGCGGTGGCCCAGCGAGCCCGCCTGATGCCGCCCTCCCTGGTCCGGCGGCTGTCGCTGCCCCGGCTACCCGTGCGCCAGCCCCGGCTGCGCCCGAGCGGGACCGACGTCTACCTGTTCACCGGCTGCGTCATGGACGCCTGGCAGCGGACTGTCCACGCCGCCGCCCAAACCGTGATCGAGGCGACCGGTGTGACCGTCGATATGCCTCGGGCGGGTGGCGACTGCTGCGGGGCCCTCCACCTCCATGCCGGGCTGACCGATCAGGCCCGGCGGCTGGCCCTTCGGGTCATGTCGTCCATGCCCGGTGACGCCGCCATCCTCGTCGACTCGGCCGGCTGCGGGGCGGCCCTCAAGGACTACGGTCACCTGTTGGGCATCCCCGATGCGGCCCGGTTCTCGAGCCGGGTGCGGGACATTCACGAGTGGCTGGCCGCCCGCGTCGAGCAACTGCCGCCCGGGCGGGCATCGGTCACCGGACCGGTGGCGGTGCAGGATCCCTGTCACCTACGGCACGTCCAGCATGCCCATCTCCCGGTCCGCACGGTGCTGTCCCGGTATGTGGAGCTGGTCGAGTTGGACGACGAAGGTATGTGCTGCGGAGCTGGGGGCGCGTACAGCGCCCTGCATCCGGAGATGGCCGGTCCCATCAGAGATCGCAAACTGGCCGCCATCGAGCGCAGCGGGGCCCGGGTGGTGGCCAGCGCCAACCCGGGTTGCTCGCTGTGGCTGGCCTCGGCCGGCCTCGACGTCCGTCATCCGGTCGAGCTGATCGCCGAGGCCATCGCCGCTGGGCGCTCCGGGGGGTTTGGCCTTGGCCGGTGAGTTCCAGGACATCCGCCAGCGGCTCGAAGCCATCGCCGAGGAGCTGGCCGACCTGGCCATCGAGCGCCTCCGCCAATCGATCGACACCGGGGGCACCGAGCTTCCCGTCGATGAGCGCCGCTTGACCCGGGCCCGCCGGGCGGTGGAAAAGGCGGCCGCGATCTTGGCCGAACCCGACGACGGCGAGTAGGGGTCCTAGCGGCTGGCGATGTACACGTCGCGGAGCACCTCGGCTTGGAGTTGCATCTCGTCGAGACGGTTCTTGACCACGTCACCCACGCTGATGATCCCGCACAACCTGCCTCCGTCGACCACCGGGAGGTGGCGGTTGCGGCTCCTGGTCATTTCCGCCATGACCATGATCACGCTGTCCTCGGGCGAGCACACCGGAACACCTTTGGTCATGACGTCGGACACCTTCATGTCCATGAGCCGGGCGCCGTGCTTGCCCAACCCGCGGATGACGTCACGCTCGGCCAGGATGCCGTCCACCCGTTCGCCGTCGCCCGACACCACCAGGGCGCCGATCCTCAGCGAGGCGAGCTTGTGCACCGCCATGACCATGGCGGCGTCGCTCTTGATGGTCTCGACTTTCCTGCCCTTGGCTTTCAGGATGCTCGCTACGTTCATGTCCCGACACCTCTCCAGAATCACCCCGTGAGGTTCCATAATCCTCCTGCCCGCACGTGGAGGCAAGGTCTTTCCCGCGTTCGGGCGGGTGGGGAAAAAAAATCGGTGAGTTGCTGACCAGCACAAACGCGCGAAAGTCCAGTTCAGGCCCCCGATCCGGGGGTTGACCGGTCGGGCTGGATCTGACAACTTAGAAACCGCTCACCCCTCGAACGAGGGACGGCAGATCATGGGGGTGGCCCGAACAGCCAAGTAGACAACGCCACAATCTGTCCGCGGCCCGCCTCTTGCGCGTCAGGACGGGGTTTGCGGGTGGCGGCACCAACGGCGTTCGGGTCATCTGCATCCCCGTTAGACATTCCCCCCATGTGGGAAGAAATCGACCATGCGCCGCACCGCCGTCGGCTTGGCTGGGCTCATCCTTGTGGTGTTGAGCGCGTCGTTGCTCGCGGCCGGGCGGATCGCGGTCGCGCACCGCCATGCCGTGCCCCAGCGGGCCCCGGTCGCCTCGCCGCCACCAGCCCCAGGCGTCACCGACGCGCCGCGGCAACCAGCGACTCTCCTCGACACGGTCGTCGCATCGGTGCCCGCATCGATCACCCAACTGGCGTCCCCCAAGTCGTCAACCGCGGGATTGGCGTATTCGGACGCCCCGGGGGGGCACATCGTGGGTTCCCTTTCCGCCACCTCGTGGGGAGGCCCGGCCGTTCGCCCGGTCATCCAGACCCAAGGCCGGTGGCTCCAGGTGCGCCTGGATTCCCGACCCAACGGGTCCACCGGCTGGATTTCCCGACTCGACGTGACGCTCCTCACGACCGGCTACCGGATCGTGATATCGGTCAGCCAACGAACCCTGACCCTGTATCAGAACGGGACGAACATCTACGCCGCTCCGGTCGGGGTGGGGCGGTCCCAATGGCCGACGCCGATCGGCCCGTCCTATGTCGACGCCGTCGTCCCGGTCCCGGCCAACCAGCAGTACGTCTACGGCCCCGTCATCGTCATCACGGCCGCGCACTCCGACGTGCTCACCAACTTCGACGGCGGCGACGGCACGGTCGCCATTCACGGGTATCCGTCCGATCCGGCGTCCACCGCCGGTGTCGCCTCGTCCCACGGCTGCATCCGCTCCAGTCCCGAAACCATGGCGGCCATCGCCAAGGTGTCCCCCGGTACCCCCATCGACATCAACCCGTAACGGTCAAGCGGTGCCGGCGAGGAGGTCCAGAACCTCGCCGATGGTGCGTTCCCGGCTGATGGCGTCGTGTATCGGGAGGTGGGCCTGGATGTGGTAGCGGTTGCGGCGCCCATCCTTTTCCTTCACCACGTAACCAGCGTCAGTGAGGTCGACCACGATGCCGTAGGCGGTGCGCTCGGTGACGGCGAGCGCCGCGGCCAGGTCCCGCAACCGGGCCTGCGGATCATCGGCGATGAACAGCAACGCCCGAGCATGGTTGGTCAGGAAGCTCCAGTTCGCCATCAGGCATCCATCGTAACTCAATACCGGAAAGGATTTGCTAGTATTTTTCAACGGGTGTACCGTGGGGAGTGATCACCTACCAAGGACGAGTGAGCGAGAATGCAATTCCTGCTTCTGCTGTTGGTCATTTTCTTGTTGTTCGCTGTGGCCGGATGGGGCTGGAGATTCGCACGCGGTCGGCGCTGATTCGGTAGCCCTCGACCGCGAGTAGCTTTTGGACGTGGCGGCGAGGGGCAAACCGGCGAACTGGTGCAGGTTCAACGTTCCCTGGCGAGTTATCCCGGATAGCGCCGACAAGTCGCCACGCAACGGCGAACCTGCCACGGTTGCGCCGGGTCCGACCTGATGGGTTCGCCCACGCCCGAGAATTCCCGTCCGGACCGTCCGGACCGTCCGGACCTTCCGGACCTTCCGGACCTTCCGGACGGAGAGCCCACGGGCTTTCCGGTGGCGTTCTGGGAGTGGCTCGGGCGGCACCGTCCGCCTGGGCCCTACTCGCCCCGAACGTGGCGTTCGCCCCTACGAGGGCCGTGGCTGACGAGCGTCTTCGGGTCCGTGCTGCTCATCGGGCTCCCGGTCATGATCCTTACCGGGCTCCTCTCCTATGTCGCCTACCAACCGCAGTTCCGCGGCAACGCCTTCCCCGCCGACACCCACGGCCTGCACCTGCCGCTGTTCCTGTGGCCCACGTCGCCCGCCTGGCTGTACCGGCTCAACCAAGGGGTCCATGTCGCCCTCGGCCTGGCGCTGGTGCCGGTGGTCCTGGCCAAGTTGTGGTCGGTCGCCCCCAAGCTGTTCGCGTGGCCGCCCGCCCGCTCGATCGCCCAGGTATTGGAGCGCCTCAGCCTCAGCCTGCTGGTGGGCAGCATCTTGTTCGAAATGGCGACGGGGATCCTCAACGTCCAGTACGACTACGTCTTCCGGTTCGACTTCTACACCGCCCACTACTACGGGGCGTGGGTGTTCATCGGTTCGTTTGCTCTCCACGTCGGGCTGAAGCTGCCCACCATGGTCCGCTCACTGCGCAGCCGTTCGCTCCGAGAGGTCCTTCGCACCCCCGTGGCGCGGACCCGGCCCGAGCCGCCCGACCGCTACGGCCTGGTTGCCACCAACCCCGCTCCGCCCACACTGTCGCGACGGGGTCTGCTGGCCTTGGTGGGCGGCGCCAGCGTGGCCGTCACGGCCCTGACCGTCGGTGAGACTCTTTCCGACCGGGCCCGCCCCTCCGCCCTGCTCGCCCCCCGAGGCCAGTCGTACGGTCAAGGCCGCACCGAATTCCAGGTCAACCGCACTGCGGCCGGAGCGCAGATCCAACCGGCCGAGACGGCGGACACGTGGCGGCTGACGCTGCGGGGCACCCGCGACGTCGTACTCGACCGCGGGCAACTTCTGGCCATGCCCCAGCACACCGCCCGGCTACCCATCGCGTGCGTCGAGGGGTGGTCGACCCTTCAAACCTGGACTGGGGTGCGCCTGCGGGACCTGGTGACGCTGGCCGGAGCGGAGCAGGCCGACCGCGCCGTCGTGCGCTCCTTGGAACGCAGCGGCTCCTTCGCGCAAGCCACCCTCAATGCCGGACAGCTGCGCCACCCCGACGCCCTGCTGGCCCTCAAGGTCAACGGCGCCGACCTGTCACTCGACCACGGCTTCCCGGCCCGGGTCATCGTCCCCGCCGCGCCCGGGGTCCACAACACCAAATGGGTTCGCGAAGTCGACCTTCGGGCCTGACGGTGCTCGGCCGATGGCGCTCGTTCTACGGCGCCAATCCCCTGCACCTGCTGGCCCTGCTCGCCTGCTTCGGCTTGGCGGGCTACGCCGCCCTCTGGGCCAAGAAGGGCCCACTGCCCATGCGGATGCTGATCTGGTTCGTGGGAGCGATCGTCGCCCACGACCTGCTGCTCTACCCGCTGTACGCGCTGGCCGACCGTTCGCTGGCGGGACTGATCAACCGCCGGCGGGTATCCCACCCGCCAACCGACGCGGGCGGGGTCAACTACCTACGCGTCCCCGCGCTGCTGTCCGGGCTGTTGCTGCTGATGTTCTGGCCCCTGATCACCCGCCACTCCAGCAAGTCGTACCGGTTCGCCACCGGACTCAACAACTCTGTCTATCTCGGGCGCTGGCTGCTTCTCAGCGGAGCGGCGTGCGCCGTGTCGGCCGTGCTCTATGCCTGGCGGATCGGTCGACGCCGCCACCGGCCACCCCCGACGGCCGAGACGACTACCGGCTGATCTCCGGCAGGGGTGGGGCGCTGGGGAGGTCGTTGAGGGCGTCGATCAGCAATCGGAGGCGGGCGTAGGACATGCGGTCGAAACGCAGGGCGAGGCGGGGCAGATCGGGGTGGTCCTCGGTTCTGGCCTCGGGGGGCAGCGGGCCCTCCAGCGCCTCGATCCGCCCGCCGCCGGTGATGTCGGCGAACTCCTCCGACAGGGCGGCCAACTCAGTGTCGGTCGGCCGGGCCCCCAACCGGATCACCAGGGTATGGCCCACGAAGCGCAGGGAATGGTAGTTGCGGTAGAACCCCAGGATCTCCGCCGCCGCCTCCTCGACGTTGTCGGTGATCTTGTAGAAGTGACGGTCGTCGGGATTGATCAGCTGCCGCGGTTCGACCTCGGTGGTGATCCAGTGCTCCCAGGCGTGCCAGTACGTCCCGCCCGGGACTTCCAGCAGCACGATGGGCGCGGGTGCGGCCTTGCCCGTCTGCAACAGGGTCAGCAGCTCGAACTCTTCGTCCAAGGTACCGAACCCGCCCGGTAGCACCGCGAAGCCGTCGGACTCCTTGACCAACAGCAGCTTGCGGGTGAAGAAATACTTCATCGAGACCAGCTTGGGGTCAGAGGCGATGAACTCGTTGGGCTCGGTCTCGAATGGCAACTCGATGTTGATCCCGAAGGCGTGATCGGGCCCGGCGCCTTCCAGCCCGGCGGCCATGATTCCCGGCCCGGCGCCGGTGACGGTCGACCAGCCGTGCTGGGCCAGCACCGCCGCCAGGTCGCGGGCCTGGCGGTACAGCGGATCGGTCGGATGGGTCCGGGCCGAGCCGAACATGGTCACCTTGGGCACGTGGCGGTGGGGGGCGAAGACCTGGAACCCGGCCCGCATCTCGCGCAGGGCGGAGCTGGCGATCTTGAGATCCAGGCGGTCGGTCTTGTCGTTGGCCAGGTGGACCGCGGTGGTGAAAATGTCGAGCAGCTGGTCGCGGTTGGCGGTGACACCGAGGGTGTCGAGCAGCACGTCGAGCACCTGATCGACGTCAGGGTCCCCGGTGCGGGTGGTTCGCCGGCGCGGTGATTGCTCGGTCATCTGGCGCTCAGCCTCTCACGCCCGCACGGCGGCTGCTTCGGGTGGACCGGCGCACTGGGAACCGGTTCACCCTCGCCCGGCTCGTCGCTGGCCGAGGTCTAGGCAGGGGCCGCGTCAGGGGCCGCGTCAGAGGCCGCGTCCATCGCCGCGTCAGAGGCCGAGTCCGAGGCGCGGCCCTAGCTGGCCGCCGCCACCCGGCCGTACAGGGTGGTGCGCTGCTCCAGCCGCCGGCCCAGCGAGTCGGCCAGCTGGCGCAGCGCCGCCTCGTCGACCCCCTGGCCGTGACGGGCCCCGGCCGCCCGGGAGATGTTCTCGTCCATCAACGTCCCGCCCAGGTCGTTGACCCCGGCCCGCAACAGCTGGCTCACGCCGTCGAGTCCCATCTTCACCCATGACGCCTGGATGTTGGGAACCCAGCCGTGATAGGCGATGCGGCCCACCGAGTGCATGAGCAGGGCCTCCCGGTAGGTCGGACCGCGCCGGGCCCGGCGCTGCAGGTAGATGGGCGCCCCCATGTGCACAAAGGGGAGGGGCACGAACTCGGTGAACCCGCCTGTCTCCTTCTGCAAGGCCCGGGTGCGAACCAGGTGGCGAGCCCAGTGCACCGGTTGTTCGACCGCTCCGAACATGATCGTGATGTTGGACCGCAGCCCGAGTGCGTGGGCGGTGCGGTGGACCTCCAGCCAGGTGTCGGTGTCAATCTTGTCCGGGCAGAGGACGGCCCGCACCTCGTCGTCGAGGATCTCCGCCGCCGTGCCCGGCAGGGTCTTGAGCCCGGCGTCCATGAGCCGCTGCAGGTACTGCGCCAGCGGCTCGCCCAGCCGGCGGGCGCCTTCGTGCACCTCGAGAGCGGTGAAGCCGTGAATGTGGATCGTTTCCGACGCCTCCCGCACCGCCCGGATCACCTCGAGGTAGTAGTCGCCGTCGAAGCTCGGATGGATGCCGCCCTGCAGGCACACCTCGGTGGCGCCCAACGCGTCCGCCTCCACCACCCGGCGGGTGATCTCGTCCAGCCCCAACAGGTAGGGGGCCCCCCGGAGGTTGAGCGACATCGGGCCTTTGGAGAAGGCGCAGAACCGGCATTTGAAGGTGCATACGTTGGTGTAGTTGATGTTGCGGTTGGAGACCCAGGTCACCACATCGCCGACCGCTTCCTGGCGCAGCCAGTCGGCCAGTTCGGCCACCGCCACCACCTCGGGGCCCCGGGCGGCGAAGAGGGTGGTGAGCTCGTCGATCCCTGTTTCCTGGCCCAGCAGGACGCCGCCCAGAACCTCGGCGATGGGACCCCTCAGCACCGACCCGGCCGGCCGGGAAGGCGCCGCCCCGGTCGCCGACGTGGGCAAGAGGACGGGCGGGATGGACTCGGCGCCCGAGTACCACTCTTCTCCCGGCTCGCGCGCCAGATGCTCGGCGTCGCAGTGATCGAGCACGGGAAAACGCATGGCCGGGTCGAGCCATCGTTCCGGGGTGGCCGCGTAGCGGGGGTAGACCGTGAGCCGGGGGGCCAGGGCGAAGCCCGCCTGCTCGGTGACCGCCCGCAGCCGCTCGAGGGCGGGCCAGGGGCGTTCGGGGTTCACGTGGTCGACGGTCACGGGCGACACCCCGCCAAAGTCGCCGACGCCCGCGGCCAGCAGCGGGGCCAGGTCGTCGGACAGGTTGGGCGGGGCCTGCACCTGCACGTCGGGGGGCAGAACCAGCCGGGCGGCCGCGATCGACCACAGGAACTCGTCGGCCGGGCAGGGCGGGGTGGCGTGCATGGCGGTACCCGCCTTGGGCAGGAAGTTCTGGACGATGACTTCCTGCACGTGCCCGTGGCGGCGGTGCGACTCGGCAATGGCGGCCAACGCCTCCAACCGGTCGGCCCGGGTTTCGCCGATTCCGACCAGGATGCCGGTCGTGAAGGGAATGGCGAGCGTGCCCGCCGCCTCCAACGTCGCCAACCGCCGCTCCGGGGTTTTGTCCGGCGCACCCCGGTGGCAGGCGAGGTCGGCCCGCAGCGACTCGATCATCATTCCCTGCGAGGCCGACACCGGCCGCAGGGCCGCCAGCTCCTCGCCGCTCAACGCCCCGGCGTTGGCATGGGGAAGGAGCCCCGTCTCCTCCACGACCAGCCGGCACATGGCGACCAGGTAGTCGACGGTGGAGCGGTAGCCGCCCTCGGCCAGCCACGCGGCCGCGGCCGGGTAGCGGTCCTCGGGCTGTTCGCCCAACGTGAACAGGGCCTCGGTGCACCCCGCGGCCGCACCCAGGCGAGCCACGGCCAGGACCTGCTCGGGCGACAGGTAGGGGGCCGCCACCCGGGCCGGCGACTTGGCGAAGGTGCAGTAGCCGCACCGGTCGCGGCACAGCATGGTGAGGGGGATGAAGACTTTCGGCGAGTACGTGACCCGCCGCCCCCACGCCCGGTCCCGCACGTCACCGGCACGGGAGACGAGGTCGGGCAGGGCCAGACCGAGAAGATCGTCGACGACCATCGCCGCAACCCTAGGCCGCCCGTGATCATCGAAAGGGTGGGAAAAGGGCTGCCCGGGGGTGACGTGGCCGATCTTGCCCCTTCGCCCCAGCGCGGTGCGCCCGGGCTCGGCAGGCCGCGGGAGGGTCAATGGCGTTGTCAATGGGCGATTCCCAGGGTGAACCAAACGGTGGGGGGTAGCAACAGCAGCCCGGCCACGACCATCAATGTCGTTCCTTCACAACGAGTCCGGAGACGGCGAACGACACCGACGGCCAGCACGACCAGACCGATCGCCGCCACCAGGAACGGCGAGAGGATCGTCACCGCACCCGCCACCGTCAGCATGATCAGGAGGGCAAACCACTTCAGCAGGATCAGGTCGTCCATGACCGTCCCTGATCATACATACGTATGAT
>JALYXV010000121.1 GCA_030947025.1 Actinomycetota bacterium
GCCGCCCACCCGGCCACTGACAACACTTGGAGATGACATGACGGCCCACGTCCTTGCTGTCGACCCGATCGCGTGCACGGGCCATGGTGTGTGCGCCGACCTGTTCCCCGACTGGATCCGCCTCGACGATTGGGGATTTCCGATCCTCGATCGGCGACCCATTCCCGCCGATCGCCTCCGTGAGGCCCGCTGGGCGGCAGCCAACTGCCCGGTGCTGGCCCTCAGGCTTCAAGCCCGGCCGGACCCTCGGCCCCGGAACGGCGCCAGCGCCGGCGGCTCAGCCCCTCGGTCCCTTGGCTCAGCACCAGAGCGGAGACCGGCTCGACCTTGATGAAGATGAACCCAGGATGCGCCCACGTGCCGAAGAACCCGGCCAAGTCGAACGGGAAGACCCCGGACTCCCACAGGCGTTGTTTTTCCCCGTCCTCCTCGACCCACGAGGCCCGGCCCCAGACGTAGATCTCCGCCCCCGGCTGCCAGACCAACGCCACCCGGGGGTTGACCCGAATGTTGCCGGCCTTGCCCGAGCTGGCCCGGGTGGCAATCCACAACAGCTCGCCCTCAACCGCGGGCGACACGACCGACACGTGGGGCCACCCGTCGGTACCGGCGGAGGCCATGTGGGCGATGCCCGCGCCGGTCAGAAACTCGACCAACTGTTTCCAATTCATAGGGGGGAAAACTACGCCTCGGCCGGCAGGAGTACCGTTACGACCGTGGGGGTGGGATGGCGATTGGGCCAGGCCGGGAACCGCGAAGCCTTGGGCAACGTCGAACGAACGTGATAGCAGGACGAACATTGGTGGCGATGGTGGCTGCGGCCGGCATCCTGACCGGCTGCTCGGGCAGCGCCAAGTCGGTCACCACGGGACCGCGCAAGGCGGTCGTCGTGACGGAGAGCACCGGCGTGGCGCGGGCCGTTCCGTTGCCCTATCCGGTGTCGCCCACCTATACGTTCGGTACCGCGGTCGTCCCGCCCGGCCTGACCACGTCGCCCACCACGACGTCGCCCACCACGACGTCGCCCACCACGGCCCGCCATCCGATCGCCCCGTCACCGCTGATCTCGGTCACGGCCGCCAACTCCGGCCAGACCGTGACGGTGCGAGTGGGTGACTCCGTCCAGCTCCTGCTCGATGATCCGGCCATGCAGTGGTCACCACCAAAGGTCGCGCCCGATGGCCTCCTCACTCCGGCGCCCGCGCCCGCGCCTCCCCCGCATGGTCGCCTGGTGATCTGGACGGCGGCGCACACCGGGACCGTCAAGGTCACGGCGGTCGGAACGGCGTGGTGCCCGGCCGGCGTGGCCTGCCCCATGTACGCCCGGCTGTTCGATCTGACCATCGTGATCTCCTGACCGGCTACCAGGCGCCTCGACGTTCCACCGGCAGGCGAGCTCGGGTGACGACCGCGGCCGTCAGGGCGGCCAGGAGCGGCGCGGCCACGACGACGGCAGCGAGCCCTAGCCAGGGAATGGTCAACGGGTAGCGGCTGCTCGAATACGTGCCGAAGGCGCCGAAGTACTGGCCGGCCGAGAGGTGTCGTATCCGCCACACCAACCCCAGGCCTGGTATCACTCCCGCCAGCGTCCCGAACAGCGCGCCCACCAGGCAGAGGACTCCCGCCCGGGCCATGGTCAGGCGGCGCCGGCCGTTGGGTGCCGCGCCCACCGCGGCCAGGGTCATGAGGTCATCCTTCCCGTCGACCGACATCAGGGCGGTGGCCGCCAAAGCCGCGCCGAAGGCGAGGACGAGATCGCCTATGGCCACCGCCAGCAGGCCAGTGCCGATGTGATTCTGGTAGCCCTTCTCGGTCGTGAGTTCGCCGATCCCGAGTCGGGCCAGGTCATAGTTGGCGGCTCGCATCCGCCTGGCCGGTTGCCGGTCGGCGCCCGTGACATAGATGGCCACGTCGCTGAGCGCGAGGTTGAGCCGTCGGGCCTCGGTGGGCAGGATCACCAACTGGGCCAGAGGAACGGCGGCGTGTCCGGCGACGGCCCTTACCTGGGCCCGATCGGGCTGGCCCTGACTGAAGACCAGGTTTACCGCGCCATGGTCGACCAACGCCGGCGCTAATGCCACTGAACGGCCCGATCGAAGGGCATCGGCGACGAGGCGGCCGTCGGTGCCGCCGAGGATGCCGGCAATGTCACCGTGGTCCTCCTTGGGCGGGGCGGTTGTGGTGGCGGGCGACCATAACCTCGCAATGGTCGAGCCACTGAACTTCGGATTGAGCCGCGAAGATGAGGGAGTCGGCCACGAGAGTCCCGGCCAGATCGTCGTGATAGTGCGACTTGGCCTGGGTGAGCCCCTGCAGCGCCTCCATGGTGGCCACCCGCTGGGTCTGGACGACGGCCGTGAAATCCACGCCTGGGAGCAGGAGAGCCAGCACCAGCTTGATGGTGAGTTCGCTTCGCGGCGGGGCGCCATCCCGGGCGACCGGGGTGGCAAACCACTGGACCAGATCGGCGCGGCCGTTGTTGGTCAGCTGGTAGCTGCGGTGATCATCGTCGAGCGCGGCCGAGCGGCTTTCGGCCACCAAACCGTCGCGTTCCAGGCGCTGCAGGGTGGAATACACCTGCCCGATGTTGAGCGGCCAGGTTGTTCCGGTGCTCTGCTCGAATTCGCTCTTCAATTGGTAGCCGTATTTGGGCGCTTGGCTCAGCAAGGCCAGCAGTCCGTACCGAACCGACAAACCTAACTCCACCGCCATTCGGTATGCGTACCGAGTATTGCATACCGAGTATGTACCTCCTGCCAGGAGAACGCAAGGAGATTCTCGAGCGTCTCAGCCCAGGTGCCGATTGGGATGGACGGCCACGACGAGGGGCGAGCGGGCGATGGTCTGCAGGTGGTCACTGGTCAAGTCGGCGACGAAGGATTGGGCCGCCTTCAGCCAGAGCGGCTCCTGGCCGAGCACGCCGGTCAGGAACGTTCTCGCCCTCGCTTCGGCTGCCCCGTGATCCGCTGCCACGGCGTCGCCGACCACTCTCACGGGCATCGGCTGCTCTCGCCCGGAGCGCACGACACGCCCGATTTCTACCTGGGGACGGGGCGTTTCGATTTCGATCAATACGCTGCGCCGTCCCGAGGCTCCCTGTGCGAACCGGAGCAACTCGTCGCTTCGGAGCTTGTCCTGCCAGCCGGAATCCTCGACCGTGGGGCCGGGGTCAGGCCTGCCGTTCAATAGCCGAGTTCCCGCGCCACACCTATGGCGTTCAGGACATTGATCAGGCCGAAGCCATAGCGATGATCCTGTCCGGTCTCGCCCAGGTCTTCGACCGTTCCGACCAGCAGATCGCTCAGCACAAAGGGCCGGTCGGCGGGATTGACGTCCCGAATATTCGTGGCACTCAGCAGCAGGGCGATGGCGCCCGAGACATGGGGCGTCGCCATCGACGTGCCGTCCAACGCCCGGTGCCGCCCGCCGGGCCAGGCCGAGATGACCGCCACGCCCGGGGCCGACAGCTCGGGCTTGGAGTACGGGAGCGGCAGCTGGCTCGGGTCGACGTAATCGGACTGGGTCAGGTATTGGGTGCGGCCACCACTGAAGCCGGCGACTCGGTCGAGGACATCGGTTGCACCCGCGCTGAGGGCGAAGAGGTCGCCCCCGGGCTGGTCGCTTGTCTCGGCGCCGTTGTTGCCGATGGCCACGACCACCGGAATGCCGTGCATCAGCGCGGTGACGAGGGCGGTCGTGAAGACGCTTGGCGTATCGGGACCGAGGGTCAGGCCGCCGAGGGACATGCTGATGACATCGACTTGCTGGTCGATGGCCCAACCGAGGCCCGCCAGGACCTGGGCGTCGGTGCCTCCACCGGGACCGAGGACCCGGGCGACATAGAGACGGGCGGCGGGGGCCACGCCGATCCATCGGCCCGTGGTGTTGCCACCGGCGATGGTCCCGCACACGTGGGTCCCGTGGCCCCGGTCGTCGTGAGGGACCGAGCCAGGGATTTCTTGGCCGTTGCCGTCGAACTCGGCCCACCCCGCCACCTTGCTCTTCCCGTTTGGCCTCAGCAGGTCAGGATGGGCGGCGTCCACCCCGGTGTCGACCACGCCCACCTTGGCTTCGGATCCGGTGGCCCCATATGCCCCCCACGCGGCCAGGGCACCGATGCGCGCCACGCCCCAGGAGCTGGCGTGGCTCTGGGCCACCTGGGCAGGAAGGATTTGCGCCTCCACAACCGGCGGTGGGGGCAACTGCCGGTTGGGGTGGATGGCGACCAGGCCGTCGACCGTCTCAGGCGCGGCGGCCAGGTCGGCGAGCGCGGCCACGTCTGCCTCGACAACGATCGCCGACGCTGCCCACAGCCGTTGAACCTGGTTCGGTGTCGCTCCGGCCAGCAACCGCCGCACCGGCCCCTGGGCCAGGACGGCGTCCAATGAGGCGGCCACCGACTGCCTGATCGCGTCGGGGGCAATCACCGCGCCGGAGATCGCCTGAGTGCGGGCCGAGACGCTGCCGGGCGGCGAGGTATTCGACGGCGAAGGAGCCAGCGGCGACGTACCGGGCGGCGGCGTACCCGCCTGCGACGGAGCCGCGCCCGGCGCCACGGCGAACGCCGGCCCGCCGTCACCCCGACGAGGCGGTAGGCACTCTCGGGCATTTTGCACCAGGCGACGCTCGCTCAGTGCCACCGCCGCCGCGGTCAGATACTCCCCAAGTCCGTCAGGCCGGCGGACTTGGAGGATCACCGAGCGGGTAGGCCCGGTTCCCCCGTCGATGATCACTTGGACCTGTTGCTGCCACGACGCCACCGCCATGTCCCCCCTCCTTGTCGCGCTGTCGCGCTGTCGCTCGTCGGTCTGCCTTGGTCGCTACTCGTCCTCCGGCTGGTCCGGAGGACGGTCCATTGAGCGGATAATTTTGTCGGCCTCGCTCTCGGTAAAGGCTCGCATCGTCTGGGTGCTCACCGCCCCGCTCATGCCGCCCATGAGCGCGAACCTTGCCATCGTCTCGTCATCAGGCGCTTCGAGGACCACGATGACGTCGTAGGCGCCCATGACCAAGTAGGACGTCTTCCAGGTGAGGCCCATTGCGGCCGCCATTTCCTTGCCCGCGGTCCGGCCGCCGCTGGCGTCCAAGATGTCCGCCGCACCTTGTTCGGTGAACTTCATGAGCATGATGTACGTCTGCATGGGACGACCTCTTCCTTTCCTCCGACCACTCCGACCCCGACCCTAGTATTTACACTATCCGGCGGACCGCCGGCGCGAAAGGCGCTGACATGCGTCGTAGACGCAGGTAGCGTCTCGCCCAGGGTCTCGGAGACGGCCTGTCGGGTTTCTGTCCTCAAGGAGTCGCAGGACGGTTGCACTACTTGACAGTCGCGCTCGCCAGGGCGCGCCGCTCACGAGTGACCCAATCTGCCATCGGCACGCCGCCCAGGTAGTCAGAGAGTCCCGGGGTGGATTGGATGCCGCCGTCCTGATCGATCGCGACCGCTTGGGCGCCGGTCCCGCCCAGGATGTCGAAGGCGTGGGTCGCCCCGGCCAGCAGGACCGCCTTGGCCAGCACCTCCGCCTCCCATGCTCGGGCCGCCACGACGGTGGCCGTGGTCAGGTCGGTGTCGGACGGTCGGCCCGTCTGGGGGTCTATCAGGTGGTGCCGCCGCTCGCCGTCGACCTGCCAGTGCCGGCGCAGCGTGGTCGAGGTGGCCACCGCGCCGTCCGCTAAGCCCAGGCGGGCGATGGGGTAATCCGCTCCCGTGTGCTCGACCCCGACCGTCCAGCCACCGCGGCCCGGACCACTCCCGGCCACCCGGACGTCACCTCCGAGGTTCACGCAGATCCCGTCCGCCCCAGCCGCCAGCATTTCGGCACTGATCAGGTCGGCCGCCAGGCCCTTGCCGATGCCGCCCGGGTCGAAGCCTGTGCCCGTGGGCAGTGTCACCGTCTCAGCCGTGACGGCGATGGCGTCGGCGCCCAGGCCGAGCACGCTGTGCCCGGCGGCGGGGCTGGCTCCGAGCCGCTCGAACGAGCGGTCGTAGCCAGACCGGATCACCGCGCCCAGCACGGTGGGATCGAAGGCGCCGCCGGACAACCGCCAGGCCACGATGGCGTGTTCCACCAGCGACATGGTGTCGGCCGAAACGGCGACGGGAAATCCGGCCCAGCGGTTGAGCTGGCTGACTTCGCTGTCGGGGAGGAAGCGGCTCCATCGCCGTTCCAGGTCAGCAACCCGGTGGACGGCGTCGTCCATCAGCCGGGCGGGACCGCCCACCACGATCAGGTGGGCGTCGCTCCCCATGGCGCGGAAGCGGCGTTCAGCTGCCACGGCTGGAGGTGTTCGCCGATGCCGCGGGGGTGGCGGCCTTGGCCGACGAGGACGAAGCGCGGGGCGCAACGGTCGTGGTGGTGGCGGCGGCGGAGCCAGATCCGGTGCTGGAGGCCCCGGTGCTGGACGCCCCGGTGCTGGACGCCGCTGTGACGGGCGTGGTCGTCGCCGTCGCAGCCGACGTGGCGGCGGTGGATGACGAGCCACTGCCCGCCATGCACGCCGCCAGTCCGGCTACCCCAACGACACTCACCACGCCCGTCACCATGCGAGCCTTCCGGGCGGGGTGGGTTCGCCGGCGGCGTCGGGCGGGAGCTGGGATCGATTGCATATCCCAATGATGGTGCCGCCACCTCAGACGAGCCTTGGAGCGCGCTCCGATGTTGCCGGGATGCGAGCATTGGTCGCGCTGAGGGGGAGCCGCAGGGTGAAGATCGCCCCGCCCCCGGCCGTGTTGGCCGCGGTCGCGGTCCCCCCGTGCTCGCTTGCGATGCCGGACACGATGGCCAACCCGAGCCCTACGCCCGAGCCGACCCGAGCCCGATCGGCCCGCCAGAACCGGTCGAACACATGAGCCAACCCGTCCTCGTCCAGCCCCGGCCCGTGGTCCCGTACCGCCACCACGGCCCAACCGTCGATCAACTTGGCGCTCACCTCGATCGGAGTGCCCGTGGGCGTGTGATGAACGGCGTTGGTGACGAGGTTGGCGATGGCCTGGCGGAGCAGGGCCTGGTCGCCCGCCACCACCACTGGCTCAGGCGCGTCGAGCGTGACGGGCCGATCGGGCGCCATGGCCACCGCGTCGCTGCACGAGTCGGCCGCCAGGACGGCCAGGTCGACCGGCGCCCGCTCGGCCTCCCGGGTCTGATCGAGCCGGGCCAGCAGCAGCAGGTCCTCGACCAGGACCCTCATGCGAGCAGATTCCTGCTCGATGCGCCGGAGGATGGTGGGCAGGTCGACGCGGGCGTCGCCGCCGCTCAGGCGGAACAGCTCGGCGAAACCCTGGATCGACGTCAGCGGCGTGCGCAGCTCGTGGGAGGCGTCGGCGAGGAACTGGCGCAGCCGCTGTTCGGTCGCCTCCCGTTCGCGGAATGCACCCTCGATGTCGTCGAGCATGGTGTTGAGGGCCAGCCCGAGCTGCCCGACCTCGCCGGCTCCACCGGAGGGGCTCACTCGCTGGGACAGATCGCCGGCGGCGATGGAACGGGCCGTGCCCGCCATGCGCTCAAGGGGCCGCAGCCCCCGCCGCAGGATCAATCCCGACCCTACCGACAGCAGCAGCAGCAGCACGAATGCTCCGCTGGCCTCATACAGCACCAGCCGGTCAAGGGCGTTGGTCACGTCGCTCAACGGGGCGGCGATCACGATCGTGTTGTTGGCGACGCCGCCGCGATCGCCGCCGCCATTGCCGAAGGGCGCCCTTGGTCCCCCGCCCCCGGGGCCGCCAAACGGCAACGTGACCTTGCCGACGAGCACCCGGAAGCCACCCGAGCCGGTGGTGGATCCGACGGTGAACAATCTTGGCGGTCCGCTCGATGCGGGTAGAGGCGACGGCAGCTTGGGCTTGGCGGTGTCATTGGAGTCGGCGAAGTGATTGAGGACGGTTCCCGAGCTGCTGAGCAGCTCGGCGTAGGTACCGGCCGGGATGTTCACCGTCGGGCTCCCGGGGCCGGGGCCGGGCCCGGCCTCGTTTTCGAGTCGGGCTTCGACCAACTGCTGGGACGAGCGGATCTGGTCGTCCAAGCGCTGGTGCTGAGAGCGCGAGTACAGGGTGTAGGTCGCGACGCCGAACACGGCCAGTCCGGCCGCCACCAACGTCACCAGGGCCAGCACGAGCCGGAGGCGCAGCGTCATTGCCCGCAGATCCTGGCGCAACGGGACATGGCCGCGCCCGCCGCGCCCACCGCGCCCGCCGCGCCCGTCACGCCGCCTGGAGGCTCATGCGGTCGCCCTCCGCGCCTTCGGTGCCCGCCGCCCGTTGCGCCGCCGGTTGGGTGGGCGGGTGAACGGTCTGGGCGTCCCGGCTGCCGGTCCGGAACAGGACCCGGTCCAGGATCACGTACTGCGCCACCCACAGCGCCCCAAAGGTCGCCACGTTGGCCGCCTCGGCCACCAACGTCCGGCCGCCGACCCCGAGGTGGGCCGCGGTCGCCCAACCCGACGCCGTGCTGACGGCGACAGTCGACAGGGCCAGGCCCGCGAACGACAGGACGCAAAACGGTCCGATCTCGGCCCCGACCGAGCGACGCCCCGATTTTCCCCAGACCCACCGGCGGTTGAGCTCGAACGAGGGAACCGTGCCGACCGCGGTGGCGATCACGTTGGCCCACCCCGCGGTCGTGACGCCGCTGGCCACCAGCACCCCCAGAATGGTCAGGCTCACCGTGGTGGCGATCGCCGACACAGCGGCGTACCGCACCAGCCTGGCCAGCAACCTCACCGGAAGACGCTGCTTCATCGGAACACCCAGTGACGGAGCAGGAGGAACCGTGCGACCGCGGCGGTGGCGTTCACCGCGGTGAGGACGAGCAGGTCGCCTGTGACCGTGGCGACGCCGACCCAGCCGGCCCCCACCAGCGCCATGACGGTGAGCATGAGCGGGAGGAGGGCCACCACCAGGGCGGCGCGGTAGTGGCGGCGCCGGCCGAAGCGCCCCCGCTGGGCGAAGGTGACCCGCCGGTTGGCGGCGGTGTTGGCGGCGGCGGAAAGGCCGAGCGCCACCACGTCGGCTGCCACCGGACCGAGCCCGAAGGGACCGGCCAGCAGGACGAACAGGACGGCGAACAGGGCGGTGCTGAGCGCGCCCACTCCGGCGAAGCGGATCAGCTGCCCCGCGAGCGCCGGCTCCACTGCGTCGGCGTCGCCCGGGAGGGCGCCCGCGGGAAGGTTGCCGTCATCGGCGGCGAAGCGGCGGACCAGGCGGCCGATCCCCCGCAGGTCCTCCATGGCGGTGCTGGCCACGTCGACGCGGGAGTCGGGGTCGTCAGTCCAATCGACCGGGACCTCATGGATGCGCAGCCCGTTGTGCTCGGCCAGCACGAGCAGCTCGGTATCGAAGAACCAGCACTCGTCGTCGACGAGGGGGACGAGCGCCCGGGCGACGTCGGCGCGCAGCGCCTTGAAACCGCATTGGGCATCGGAAAAGCCGTTGCCCAGCACCGACTTGACGATCAGGTTGTAACTGCGGGAGATGATCTCCCGCCGGGCACCCCGGACCACGCGGGCGCCCCTTCCCAGCCGGGTCCCGATGGCGACGTCGGAGTGGCCCGAGAGTAGCGGGGCGACCAGGGGCAGCAGGGCGTCCAAGTCGGTGGACAGGTCGACGTCCATGTAGGCGACGACCCGGGCGGCGCTGGCCATCCAGGCCGCTCGCAGGGCCCGGCCCCGGCCCTTCTCCAGCAGGTGGACCGCCCGCACGCCGGGCAGTTCGCCCGCCAACCGGCAGGCGATGCCCCAGGTCCGGTCCCGGCTGGCGTTGTCAGCGATGGTGATAACCCAGGTGAAGGGGAAGCGCTCAGTCAGGTAGCCGTGCAACCGGTGGATCGACGCCTCGAGGCCGGCCTCCTCGTTGTAGACCGGAATGACGATCTCCACGTCGGTGGCCCACCGGCTGGTCCCGCTATCCGTGCTGAGCAGGCCGGCGCTTGCGGTAGTCATGGTGTCATGGTCGGACGGCGGGCTCAGTCCTTCCTTTGCCGATCCTGGGAGTTCCCTCCGAAACCGAAGTCGGGAAAAGCCACCCCGGTCCCGGCGCCAGCGTCGTGGGGCGCATCCCGCGGCCGACCGTGCATTCCCTCGATTGCAAGCCGAATCGCGTTCGTTCTGATCTGAGAGCGCGCCCGGCGTTCGGTCCCGGCCTGCGTTTGGCCGGCCTTGAAATAGGAATCGTTCCCCTACCGGCTTCCAACCCTTGGACGCCACGGACCGAGTTCGGCCGCCACGACGTCAGCGGCAACAACACCGCAACACTTACTCGCATCATCGTGTCGAACAACGCCGCAGCAAGAATGTCGGAATGGTCGCTCAAAGGATCTTGCGATCGAATGATCCCCATCAGGGACTAGGGGGAGGGCCGGCGAAGCCGCCGCCGCCCCCGGGGCCGCCGCCCCCCGGGCCACCGGGGCCGACACCGGCGGCGCCGGACTCGATCGAGATGGCGGCGACGGTGCCGTTGGTGCTGGGCCCGGACACCTGGACGTTGTCGCCCACGGCCAGTGCCAGCACGTCGCTCGGCTGGATCACGGTGACCACGGTCGAGGCGGTCGTGCTCACCTTGACCGGGTTACCCCCGGCCTCGGCGACAGTGAAGGTTCCGTTGCCGACCGAGGCGACCGTTCCGGACAGGGAGTTGCCGATGCCGGGTGGCGCGCCCGGGTCCCCCGCCGTTCCGCCGGCGCCCCGGTCGGTGATCAGTGCGGCTGTCACGCCGCCCGCCTCCGACCTGCCGCGGACGACAATATGGTCGCCGGCCTTGATGTCGGCTACTGCGCCCGCGGCCGCCTTGGTCACCGCCGTCGACGACGAGGTGGCCACCATCACGGTCGAGCCGTCCGGGGCGGACAGCGTCAGCGTGGTTCCGCTTATCGACCGGATCGATCCGAATGTGCCCACGACGCCGCCCCCGAACCCGCCCCCCGGGAAACCACCGCCCCCGAAACCGGGGCCGCGGGCCGCGGCGGTGGCATGCGAGTGGTGGGTGACCGCCTGGATGCCGAAGAGGCCACCGATCCCGAACAGGGCCGCGGCCAATCCGCCCGCCAGCCAGGTCCTGCGGCTCGGGCCCATTGAGTGCGGCTCCGGCGACCCGGCCAAAGAGGTCGCGGCCGGAGGGTCGGGGGGCGGTCCGAAGGCGCTGATGGCGCCGGTGTCCCCTTCCCAGGGGTGGACGGCGGCCGGTGAGTGGTATTCCATCTAAACGCTCCTTGTCTGACTACGACAGCTGGTAGAGGGTTCCGAGGCCGGTGGCGTTGCCGTAACTGCTCGCCGGCACCTGGGTGCCATGGGCGGTGACCCACTGGGTGATGGCCGAGCTGCCACCGCCGCCCGGCCCGCCGC
>JALYXV010000133.1 GCA_030947025.1 Actinomycetota bacterium
TACGCCACAGCAAAGCGATGCACCTCTACGAGGCGCGGGTCCCGTTGCCCTACATCCGCGACATCCTCGGCCACGTCGACCTGTCCACCACCGACATCTACGCCCGCGCCTCGACCGAGGCGAAACGAAAAGCCCTCGAAGCCGCCTACCCCGTAGTCACCGACGACCTGCCCGAATGGAACCAAGACCAAGGACTGCTCGACTGGCTCAACAACCTCTGAGCCCGCCACCCAGGATTATGCGCAGCGATCGACGGGGATCCCGCCCACTACCAAGCCCGACAGGCCAGCGCTGCGCATAACCCGGCACTGCTCATTTATCTATACCGGCTGCAAGGGTGTTGTTGATGTGGCTGACGAGGGGTTTGGCGTCTGTCGGCGACAGCTTCTCTTGATGGTGTCGTTGATGTCGTCGTTGTAGCTCTCAAGTCCGGCCCGCCAGTTCCGATACTCGAACACATGTTCGTAGCGGATGCGGGAGGTGCGGGTGGCGAGGGTGCAACGGTTGGTGATGCCCGGTGGTGGTGGCCGGTCCTGGACGGTGGTCGGCGACGACGGTATCCCGGTGGCAGCGGCCGAGTCGTATCTGGCGTACCTGTCGGCGATCGAGCGTTCACCGAACACGGTGCGCGCCTATGCAACGAGCTTGAAGTTCTGGTTCGAGTTCTGCGCCCGCCGCAATGTCGGATGGGACCGCGCCGAGGTGGAGGACGTGGCCCGCTTCGTGGCTGACCTGCGCTCACCGGCGGAGAACGTGATCGTGCTCGACGCCAGCGCCTCGCTGCGGGCGCCGTCGACGGTGAACCGGCATCTGGCCGCGGTGTTCGGCTTCTACGAGTACCAGGCCCGCTGCGGGGTGGCGTTGGCCGCCGGGCTGGTCACCGGGCGACGATCGGGGCGGGGTGGCTACAAGCCGTTCCTGCACCATGTGACCAAGGGCCGCCCGGTCCCCACCCGGCCGATATCGCTACCGATGCCCCGCATGCTGCCGGCGACGCTGACCGCCGAGCAGATCGGGGTGATCGTGGCCGCCTGCGACCATCTCCGGGACCGCCTCCTGGTGGCGTTGCTGGCCGAAACCGGCATGCGGATTGGCCAGGCTTTGGGTTTGCGTCATGGCGACATCGCCAGTCCCGCCCGGGAGATTCGGATCGTGCCCCGGGCCGACAACGCCAATGACGCCCGGGCCAAGTGCCGGGCGGTGCACACCGTGGCGGTCACCTCGGCGTTGGTCCGCCTGTACTCGGAGTACCTCTTCGTCGAGTACCGCGACTTGGACTGCGACTACGTGTTCGTGAACCTGTGGGGACGGCCGCGGGGCCACCCGTTGGCCTATCAGGCGGTGGCCGGCCTGGTCGCCCGGCTCCAGGCGCGCACCGGCATCGAGTTCAACGTTCACATGCTGCGCCACAGCCACGCCACCGACCTGATCCGCCAAGGGGTGCCCATCGAGGTCGTCTCCAAACGCCTGACCCATGCCAGTGTCGTCACCACCAGCCAGATCTACCTGCACCTCTCCGCCGCCGATGTGGCCGCCGAGCTGGTCCGAGCCGGCGTGTGGCCGGCCACCGAGGCCCGGCCGTGACCGCCCTCGGCCGGCGGCTGGGCGAGCGTCACCGGAAGTGGGAGTCGACCCTGGCCGCAGCGCTGCGCGCCGAGTTCGACGTCGAGGTTTACATGCCCGCCGACGGTGACCCGGTCTTGGGCCGGGCCTTGTGCCGGGTGGCGGGCTGCGCCGCCCTGGTCACGGCCCGTGGGATCTGCGATAGCCATCATCGGGCCTGGACCGCCGCCGGCAAGACCGACCTGGACGCCTTCGTCGCCGCCGCCTCACCCGTTGGTCGCCAGGCGAGAACCCGCCGCCACGGCTTCGACCTGTTCCGGCTGGGATCGGTGGCCCGCCGGGAGGTGGCCTATGTCCTGCAATGCCGTCACGACCAGCGGGCCGCTCCGCTCACACCGCGCGTCGTGGCCTCTCTCGTCGAGCTGTTGCGGCGCTCGGCCGCCCCGTCGCTGCTGGACCGCCCACTCGAGGCATGGCTGGCCGACCTGGCCCCCCATGTGCGCGACGGGTCGTTCAACGAGCGGGCGTTGCTGCGTTACGCCTACGCCCGCCTCGAGGACTTGGCCGCCGGCGGCGACCCTGACATCGTCTACGCCCGCGACACCTGGGACGCCCGCCGGCTGGGGATCGAGGCCCACCGCGGGCCGCACCGGATCAGCTTCGCCGCCATCCACCCCATTTGGCTGGCCGACGCCGCCAAACGCTGGGCCCGGTTCCGTCTGGCCACGGGCACCAAGTTCTCCACCCTGACCGGCGACGTGGCCGCCATGCGCCGCTTCTCGCAGTTCCTCACCACCCGGACGACGCCGCTGCGCAGCGAAGCCGACCTCGACCGCAACCTCATCGAGGACTACCTGCTGTGCCTGGCCCAATCCGGCCTGTCGGCCGCCACGCGCACCGGGCTGCTCGTCGACTTGAAGATCTTCCTCGACCACGCACGCCGCCACCGCCTCCTGCCCCGCCTCCCCGCCGACGCCGTGGTCTACGGGAAGACCTCCCCCGACGCGACGCCGCCGTGCCCCGCTTCATCCCCGAGTACGTCATGGGACAGCTCGAAGCCGACCAAGCCATCGCCCGCCTCCCCGACCTCACCACCCGCCACCTCGTGGTGGTGCTCATCGAGACCGGCCTGCGCCTCGGCGATGCCTGCACGCTGGACTTCGATCCCGTCGTCGCCGACTCCACCGGCTGGCCGTGCCTGCGCTACTACAACTCCAAAGTCCGCACCGAGGCCCTGGTGCCGCTCTCCGAGCGGGCCGCCGCCACCATCGTCGCCCAACAAGCCCACGTGCGGTCCCGTTTCCCGGCCGGGGCGCCACTGCTTTTCCCCCGCCAACGGGCCAACACCGACGGGAACCGGCCCTACGTGCCCTTCACCGTTCAACAACGACTACGCCGCTGGTCCACAGAGGTCGACCTGCGCGACGAGGCCGGCTGTCCGGTCACCGTGACCGCCCACCGGTTCCGCCACACCGTCGGCACAAGAATGATCAACCAAGGTGTCCCCGCCCACATCGTGCAACGCTACCTGGGACACGCCAGCCCGGCCATGACCGCCGTGTACGCCCACCTGCATGACAAGACCATGCGCGACGCCTTCGAGGCGTACTCCAAAACCCGGGTCAACATCGCCGGCCAACTGCTCCCCTACGACACCGAATCGCCCGCCAC
>JALYXV010000154.1 GCA_030947025.1 Actinomycetota bacterium
GCCAGCCGGTGCCCAGGGATCCACTGCCGCCCCTGCCGCGGCCGCCTCGGCGCCAAGCCCCTGCCGGGGCCGAGCCGGGGCCGGGGGGGCCAACCGGGCCGACAGCACCTCGTCGTCCAGACTGCTCTGGCGCAGCTGGGCGATCCAGTTGGCCAGGGCGGCGGGACGCCGTTCGGGGTCAGGGTCGAGCATGGCGACGACCCGCTCGACCAGCTCGGACGGGATCCCCGCGTTTCCTGTCCCGCCGCCGATGGGCGAGGTCTCCAACACATGGCGCAACTCGGCTGGCTTGGACGCGCTCGACGGGTGGCGCCCGGTCAACAGGAAAAACACCGTGGCCCCGAACGCGTACCGGTCGGCGGCCGGGGTGTAGCCCCCGCCCGCCACCACCTCGGGGGCGATGTATCCGGGCGTCCCGGCCCGACCGACCGGTTGACCGATCGATAGGCCCTTGGTGAGGCCGAAGTCCACCAACACCGAGCCCGACTTGCCGATCAGGATGTTGGCGGGCTTGATGTCCCGGTGAACCACCGGCACCGACCCGGTCAGCTGTCCGCCGTGCATGGTGTCGACCGCGACCGCCACGGGAAGGAGCAGCTTGAGGGCGTTGCGGATCTCGACACCACGATGGCGCAGCACCCAGTGATCGAGGGTCTCGCCCTCGACCCAGTTCATCACCAGGTAGAGGTTGCGCCCTGCCATTTCGGCCCCCTGGTGATGGGGGAGGGGCCCGACGAAGCCTTCCCGCACGCCGACCAGGCCGGGAATCTGGAGGGAACGGAGGAGCTCCACCTGGTCGCGCCACCGCGCCGCCCATTGATCGATCCGCCCCGCGTAGGCGGGCTGGAGGGCCTTAACCGCGACCGGAAGGGACAGGCGGCTGGTCGGGGTGACCAGCTGGCCGCGGTACAGGATGCCCTCGGCGCCGGCCTCGACCGGCTCACCGATCTCGTAGCGGTCGGGGTCGTCGAACGGCCCGACCCGGAAAGCGTCCGAAGTCGCAACCGGCTCGGTCGACGCCGCCGTCCCCAAGACCTCGGCCTCCATTCGTCCCTAGTTTCGCGCGAATACCGCCAGGGTCCCAACGAAATGCCCTTTTGGTGATTTTGGACGGCGCAGGACCGTTCTCACCGGCGCCGTCGCCGCCCTAAGGTAATGGTGTCGTGGTTCGAGAAACGGCAATGGGGGGGCCGGAATTGCCGGCATCCGCAACAGCAAAGGCATCCGAGGTAGCGGCCGCGCAGGCCGCGGTCTTGGTAGGCGACGACCGGCTGACCGCAACCGTCGAGCGGCCCCTCCTGTTCGGCCGGGCTGACATGACCGCCGACCCGACCGATGACCAATCTGGGCCTGCCCCGAGCGCCAGCGGCGTCATAGGCCTCGATCCTCAGGACATGGGGATCTCTGCGCGCGCCCTCGCCATCGAGTTCGACCAGGGCGTGTGGTGGCTGGCCAACCTCAGCGCCAAGCGCAACCTCCTGCTCGACGCCGGCTACGGCTCGGCCATGATCACGCTTCGTCCGGGCCAGCGCCACGCCATCGCCGTCTCCCCCCTCGGGGTCCTGGTGCCCGGCGCCATCTTCACCCACCGGCTCGACATCCAGTTGCCCGACGAGGCCTTGGCCCTTCGCCGTCCGAGCGAACTGGGCGCCTCGGGCACGATCGCGGGCGACGACCTCCACCTGACCGAAAGCGATCGCCGGGCGCTGGCGGCGGTGTTCTCCCCGCTGCTGCGGGCCTGGCCCAGGCGGGGCGCCCACCCGCTCAGCTACCAGGAGGCGTCCCATCTGCTCGGCGCTGGGTGGACGGGGACGGCGGTCCGCAAGCACCTCGAGCGGGTCCGGCAGCGGCTGGCCGAGAGCGGTACGTTCTTCGACGGGAGCCACGCCAAGGACGATCTGGGCCACTACCTCCTGGACAACAGCGTGCTTACCGCCGCCGATCTGGCGGAGGTGGATCGAGCCGGCTGAACGGCCGGCCAGGTGAGCCAGGCCCGACCGGCGGGACACGAAGGACAGGGCGGGACAGGGGAGCCCTGCCCCTAGACGCCCCTAACAAATGGGCGCATGGTGGACACGAACGACGTGCAACACCGGAAACGGTCGTTTCGCGCGAGAGGAGAAAGCCATCACCGTCGCATCCGTGTCGCCCCTTGCGTATGTCGAGGAAGACGAGATTTCCGAAGGGCGGGCCCGTGGCAACGTTTATCGTCCCGGCCTTCACCTGGCCCGCCCGTCGGGCGAGTTGGTGCGTCCCGCCGAGGTGACGCCCCGTCCGGCCCATCGCCGCGGGCTGACGCCGCGCGACGTGCTGGTCCTTCGGTTCCTGGCCGAGGGGTGGACCACGGCCGACATCGCCCACGAACTGGTCTACGCCGAGAGCACCATCAAGAAGGAGGTGCACATCATCGTGCACCGCCTGGGGGCTCGGAACCGGACTCAGGCTGTCGCTATGGCCATCCGGGACGCGATCATCTGAGCGGCTGAGCACGAAACCGGCGGGACCGCACCGCCCCCACGCGGGCTAGGGAGAGCAGAACACCGTCAGGGTGTGATGGTTCGACATGCTGGTGGCATTGGCGCTGTCGATGGCCGTGATCCACCAGTCGACCGTGCCCGCCGAGGTGTACGGGCCAAGTGTGCCGCTGTAGGTCGTCCCCGAGCCGGCCATGGTGCTGGTGCCGGTGGCGCCGATCACCGGGCTCTGCCAGTGGAGCACGACGACCTTCAACGGCAGCGGGCCTGTCACCGTGGCCGCGATGTTCGACATCCTCGGCGCGGTCGGCGTGGTGTGGAGGCAGGTGGTGGCGTACACCAAGGGGGCCGACGCGTTCTCTCCGCTGATCGTGGGTCCCGCGTCGATGACGGCGGTGACCATGATGCCGGCATTGCCGCCCGGGCTGGCGATCAGGATCGTCCCAGTGAATGGTCCCGTGGGCGGCAGCGCTCGCTCCAGCGTCAGCGTCAGCGTTTGGTTGCCGCCTGAGCTGAGTGTGCCGGCCACGGGATTCACGGTCAGTCCCGTCCCGCTCGCGGTGGCGGTGAAGTCGAGTGGCACGGGCCCGTCGTTGCCGACGATCACCGACGCGCTGCTCGTCGTACCACCGAAGTCCAGCGTCTTGGGGCCACCGACGATCAGGTGACCGACGCTCGCCAGTGTGGTGCTCGGGCCGTTGGTCGGCCTGGTCGTCGCCACGGTGGTGGTCGTATTGACAGTGGTGGGCGAGATGGCGGGGACGGTGGTGGCCAGGCTGACGTTCACTGTTCCCGACGTTCGGTGGGTCCGGCTCGACAGCAGGAAGACGACGGCGGCGATCAGGATGATCAGGCCGGCCAGTCCGCCCACCAGCATCCCTCTCCGGTCGTGACCGGCGGGCGTGAGGGGCGACGCGGGCGGGAGCGGTGGGGATGGCGGG
>JALYXV010000167.1 GCA_030947025.1 Actinomycetota bacterium
TCCGCCAGGTTCCGGGCGTTGGCGTCCCGGGCGGTGAGCGGCTTGAGTTGCCAGCGCCACTCGATCATCCGCAGTATCGAGGTGTGCTCGTAGGGGCCGCCGTGAACGGCGCCCGACGGCGAGAAGGGGGAGGCCACGATGCATGGGACGCGAAAGCCCAGTTGGCGGTAGTCGGGCGGGCCGCCGCATCCGTCGGTGCCGCAACGGTGGTCGACCGAGGCCGGGTTGGTTTCGTCGATCACCTTGGGCGGGGTCACATGGTCGAAGAACCCGCCCCACTCGTCATAGGTGACAACCAGCACGGTGCGCCGCCATTGTGGGCTCGTCCGGACCGCGTGAAAGACATCAGCAAGGAACTTGTCGCCCGCGCGGACATCGGCGAAGGGGTGCTGGTCGGACTCCAGGTTGCGGTCGTTGTTGAAGGTCGGGTCGACGAACGAGACGTTGGGAAGGGTCCCGGCGGCGGCGTCGGTGAGGAACCCCGAGAAGGGGGCGACGATGGGGAGGTACCTGATTCCCCACAACCCGATGAAGGGGACGTCGCTGAAGTAGTAGCGGTGGCTCAGCCCGGCGTCGGCCAGGCGGTCCCAGATGGTCGGAAGGGTGGCCAGCTTGGTCGGCGCAGCGGCGAAACCGGGTGGGTCGAGATTGTGGTCTCGATCGGTCGTGGCCGCGTTCAGGTAGATCCGGTTGGGGTAGGTCTCGGCCATCAGCGAGCAGAAGTAGCCGTCGAGCGTGGCGTAGTTGCGGGCCAGGGCGCCCAGCACCGGCAAGGTGGCCTCGGTGTAGTAGCCGATGGGATAGGTGTCGTTGGTGGCCCGGTGGGGTGGTGCGAGAAGCCACCCGTCGTTGCGCCCGCCGTTGAGCTGGATCTGGCCGCCCGGCCATGAGTGGTTGGGGTCGGCGTTGCCGCAACCGGTGAAGTCGCGGCCAAGTTCGTGGGTTGGGTGTCGACGACCGGTGCGATCAGGGTAGGTCAGGCCCCCTTGCCGCCCGTCGGCGCCGGGCAGCCAGCCCAGCAGATGGTCGAACGACCGGTTCTCCATCATGACGACGACGACGGTGTCGAACGGTGGCTCGCGGCCGGGGGCGCTGGACGAGGTAGTGGGTGCCAGGGTGGGATGGGGCGGGGCGGGATGAGAAAGGCGCTGGGGCGACCGGCACGCGGTGGCGAGGGCGGTGGGCCAGGCGGCGCCCAGCCCGGCCGCCATGGTCGCCTTCAAGAATCGCCGGCGCGAGAGCATGTCCCTCGAGTGTTCCCGGAGATCGTGGTGTCGATGCCAGCCGCCTGTTCCTTCGTGGTGGCGCTAGGTTGCGTTCGTAGCCTCGGTCGACGGTGGTAGGAAGCGGTCATGGAACTGAGGAGCGACACTCGTGTCGGTGTGGCCGCGAAAACGGCACGGCACCGGCATTGAGCCAGCTCGACCACGAGGCGGTCACGCGGCTTCTCGGGCATGTGCCCCGGGGGCAGTTCGAGGTTGTCGTGAGAGACGGCCACGGCGCACCGATCGTCATCCGCAACGCCCCTCTTCTCTTCGACGGCACGCCGATGCCCACCCGCTACTGGCTGGTCGGAGCCGGGCCGCGGCTCATGATTGATCGACTTGAGTCGGCGGGCGGTGTCCGCGCCGCCGAGGCCGCGGTCGACCCCGCCGAACTCCTGGCCGCCCACGCCCGCTACGCGGCCGAGCGGGAAGCGGCCCTGCCCCCGGGGTGGAGCGGACCGCGCCCCACGGGCGGCGTGGGGGGCACCCGTAGGGGCGTCAAGTGCCTACACGCCCACTACGCCTGGTGGCTGGCGGGCGGCGGTGACCCGGTCGGCCGGTGGGTTAACACCGAGGCGGAACCAGGAGCCCCCGTTCTCTGATGCCCCCCGAATCGGTGGCGGCCATTGACTGCGGTACCAACTCGACCCGACTTCTCATCGCCGGGCCGGCCGGTGACACGCGAGACCGGCGCATGCGCATCACTCGGTTGGGCCAGGGCGTCGATGAGACCAAGCGACTCGCGCCCAGCGCGATCGAGCGGACGGTGGCAGTACTACGGGAGTACCGCCAGGCCATGGACGACGCAGGCGCCGGCGCGGTGCGAATCACCGCCACCTCGGCCGCCCGAGACGCCGTCAATCGTGAGGAATTCTTCACCGCCGCCGAGGCCATCGTGGGTAGCCGGCCCGAGCTTCTTGGAGGCGACGAGGAGGCCCGGCTCTCTTTCGCCGGGGCCACCGCGTCGTTGGACCCAGCGATGGGGCCGTTCCTGGTCGTGGACATCGGCGGGGGCTCGACTGAGTTCGCACTCGGGCCGGCCCCTGACGGTGACCGGCTGACCCCGAGCGGCGCCATCTCGGTCGACGTTGGTTGTGTGCGGATGACCGAACGGTTCCTGCACGGCGATCCTCCCCGGCCCGAGGAACTGGCTCAGGCGCTGTCGGTGGTGGAGGACTATCTGGACGATGTCCGCCGGGATCTCCCCGGCATCGACGAGGCCCGGCGCCTGGTCGGCCTGGCCGGGACCGTCTCGTCGGTGGCTGCGGTCGAGATCGGGCTGGCTGAATACGACCGAGACAGGATCCATCACTTCGTCCTCACCCGACAGGCGGTCGAGGACGTCTTTCGCACCCTGGCCATGGAGAAGCGGGCCGACCGGCTTTTCAATCCCGGCCTCGAAGCGGCCCGTGCCGATGTCATTGTGGGTGGTTGCATCGTTCTCGTCGCAATCATGCGGCGCTTCGGATTCGGAGAATGTCTTGTCTCGGAGGAGGACATTCTGGACGGATTGGTCCTGACCATGCTGCCCTGACCTGATTTCCCCATCCGGTCGGGATTCAGTATATGAAAAGTGTGCGGAGAACCTCGGCGAATACGATTGTCACATCACGCCGCGCTTAATGGTGTAAAGTTATGGCAGCACAGCTGTCCAAAACCCCCCGGGGCGTTACTCCACTCCAGACCCTGGTGGCGTCGCAACAAGCGGTCGCCTGCAACGGCGGAGTCCCACCTTCGCCTCGCCGGGTGCGCGGTGGGCCGCCCCACTCGTCGTTCGGTCGATACATCCGCCGTGAGAGGAGCACAGGTGCCCGAACCTTCCCGCCTGCGAGCTGGATCGGCTATAACCGCCGAACAGTTCGAGCGCGGCTACGCCGACACGGTAGGGACGACCGTCGAGCAGCTGCACAGGGAGGGCCGGGTGGCGGAGTCGTGCTCCTGCGGCTGGGATGAATGCCGGGGCTGGGTTCTGGGCTATCGCCCCAAGCCGAACCGCGCCACCGGCGTGAGACAGGACGGGCGAACGGACCGTTAGAGTGGGCGTCCTCGAGCCGGTCTGACGGCCGTCGTTCGGGCATTTGCTCCCTCAAGTCTGCGGCGACCGGGCGAACCCAGCGGCGCGGGTAGTAGACAGGTGTACTGATGTCGATGCTTGGTTGGCTGATCGTGGTGGTGGTGCTGATCGCCATTGGCGCGGCGACGTTCGTGGTGTTGCGTCTCCGAAGCCGGACCGGCCGTGTCATCGCCACCCGCAAGTCGGCCACCCCGAAGATCCCGAAGACACCGAAGACACCGAAGTCCATGCCATGAGCCTCCTCATGCTGGCGTCGGACATCGCCGGCCTTCCGGTGGTGACCGTGCGGGGTGGCGAGGATCTCGCCGAGGTGCGCGACGTGATCTATGACCCCCATGAAGGCCAGCTGGTGGGCCTGACCCTCAACAAGCGAGGGTTCCTGTCGGGCCGGTACCGCCAGGTCCTGCCCGTCGCAACGATCCATGCCATTGGTCGCAATTCGGTCATGGTCATCGACGAGTCCAGCCTGGTCCTCCCCGACGCCGCCCCTGATGAAGTGGCGCATCCGGCCACCGAGCGCAACGTGCTGGGCAACGACGTGCTCACCGAAGGCGGAGAGAGCCTGGGCAAGGTCACGGATCTCGTCCTGGTCGTGGGAAGCGTGGGCGATGTGGTCGGCTACCAGATCGAAACGTCCGACGGCGGACGCGGTTACGTACCGCTGCCCGCGCAGCTGGCGGTGTCGGGGTCAGCATTGGTCGTGCCCGAGATGACCAAGGACTTCGTCCGCGATGACCTCGTCGGTCTGGGCGCGGCCGTCGACGACTTCCGGGCTCGGTTGGGGCTGGGATGACCGAGTCGTTCCGTCAGGTCCTGGGCCGCAAGGTGGTCAGCCGGGCGACGGCTCACCAGCTGGGGACGGTCGGCCAGCTACTGACCACCGTCGATTGTCGCCGGATGGCCGTGGTGATCATCGGTCGGGGCAAGAAAGCGCAGCTGGTCGACTGGGCCCAGCTGAGCGGACTGGGATCCGACGCCGTCATGGTCAGCGACGAAAGCGCTCTGCGATCACCGATCGACGACCGAGAGCAGAAGGCGGCCGACGGCAAACTGGCGCTGATCGGGAGACGAACGCTGTCCGAGCTGGGCAACGAACTGGGCACCGTGGAAGACATCATGTTCGACCCCGCAACCGGGGTGGTGGAGACCCTGACCGTGGCTGCTCGCCCGATCCCGGCCGAGGCGGTCCTCGGCGCGGGCTCCTACGCCGTGGTCGTTGCAGCCAGTCAAGACCCAGCCTGAGCAACCGAGACTGGGCCTCCACAGCGAGGGTGCCTCGGTAGCATGCGGGGCTAGTGCCGCACCCCGAGCGCATCCTCATGGGCCCCGGACCGTCCAATCCGTATCCGGAGGCCACCCAGGCGTTCACCCGGCCCCTGCTCGGTCATCTGGATCCTGTCTTCCTGGAGCTCCTCGATGAGACCTGCGACCGGCTCCGCCAGGTCTGGGGGACGGAAAACCAGCTGACCCTGCCGGTCTCGGGCACGGGCTCTGCCGGTATGGAAGCGGCCCTCGTCAACCTGGTCGGCCCCGGCGACGTAGCCGTGATCGGGGTCAACGGGTTGTTCGGGGAGCGGATGTGTGATGTCGCCGCCCGTTGCCGGGCCCAGGTGGTACGGGTCGACGAGCCATGGGGCCAACCGCTCGTCCCCGAGCACCTGGTGGACGCCCACCCCAACCCCAAGCTGATCGCCGCCGTCCACGCCGAGACCAGCACCGGGGTGCGAAACGACATCGCGGCCATCGGTGCCCTGGTGGAGGAGGCGGGCGACGCCCTCTTCCTGGCTGACTGCGTCACGTCCCTCGGAGGCATCCCGGTACAGGTCGACCGGTGGGGCGTCGACATCGCCTACTCGGGCACCCAAAAGTGCCTCGGTGTGGCGCCCGGGTTGGCGCCGTTCACCATGAACGACGAGGCCCGGCAGCGACGGATCGAGCGGCCCCAAAGCTGGTACCTGGATCTGGGGATGATCGCCGAGTACGCCAGCACCCACGGCACCCGCAAGTACCATCACACCGCCCCTGTCGCCATGATCGTCTCCCTCCATGCCGGCCTCGGCGCCCTGCTGGAGGAAGGCCTCGACCAGGCGTACAGCCGCCATTCCGAATGCGGCCAACTCCTGCAAGACGGGCTCGAGGCCATGGGTATGGAACTGTTCGCCGCCGAGGGATACCGGCTCCCCGAGCTGACGACGGTCTGGGTGCCCGACGGAGCCGACGACGTGAAGGTGCGCCGGACCTTGCTGGAGCGTTACGACATCGAGATCGGCGGTGGCGTCGGGGCCCTTGCCGGCCGGGTCTGGCGCATCGGCTGCATGGGCCACACCGCAAGGGCGGCCAATGTGACTCTCCTCCTCGCGGCGCTGGCGGAGATACTCGGGCCATGAGGGGTCAATCCGGTTCCCCGGGCCTGGCGCGGAGCGGCTGACCGATGAGTTGGGGGGCGGTCCGCCCGTCGTCGCTGGAGTTGGTGGGTCGACGGGTTTCGCTACGTCCGCTCATGCCCGGCGACTTCGAGCAGTGGCGCGAGGTGCGCACCCGCTCGAGGGATTGGTTGGTCCGCTGGGAGCCAAAGCCCATCGTCGGCCAGCCGGACGCGGCCGAGGACCGCCGGGTGTTCGCGGCCCGGTGCGGCGCCCGCGACCGGGAACGCCAACTCGGGACCGGCTACGGGTTCGGCATCTTTGTTGGTGGGCGCTTCACGGGCGAGATCAACATCTCGTCCATCCAACGGGGTCCGTTCCAGAACGCCTACGTCGGCTATTGGATCGATCAGGCCATGGCAGGGCAAAGCTACGTGCCCGAGGCGGCGGTGCTGGTGTTCCGTTTCGCCTTCGAGGAGTTGGCCCTGCACCGGGTGCAAGTGGCGATCATCCCCCGGAACCGGCCCAGCCGCCGAGTGGCCGAGAAGCTCGACCTCCGCGAGGAGGGTGTCGCTTTCCGCTACCTGGAGATCAACGGCGTCTGGGAGGACCACGTCCGCTACGCCATCACGGCCGAGGAATGGTGGCAGAAGCGCGAGGAGTACACCTCCGCCTGGCTGGGCTGATGCGCCCGTCCTGCAGGCGGGTCGCCGCCCCGCCCCTCAGTGGCTCGGGCAGGGCAGGGACTGGTCTGCGTAGCCGCCGAAGTCGGTGGTCCAATACCACCCGTAGGTGGCCTTGGCCGAGTATGACCGGCTGATGCCGATGACCTTGTACCCCGAGGTCAGCATGTTCTTATTGTGCCCAGACGACGCCTTCCACTGAGCAAAGGTGGCGGCCGCAGTCGCGTTGCCCGCCGCGATGTTCTCTCCCTCGGCGGTCTGGAAGCTGTAACCGAACGCCGTCATTCGCTTGAAGGGATCGCGTCCCGCGCTGTCGGTGTGACTGAAGTAGTTCTTCTGGGCCATGTCGGTGGTGTCCCACTTGGCCGCCTTCGACAGCGACGTCGATACGCTGAGCGCCCCGAGGCCGTTTTGAGCCCGGTAGGCATTGATCGTCCGGCAAAAGGCGGACTCCTCGGCGTCGAGGACCGCGGCCGACCTGGTCAGCCCTGAGGCGGCCGAGGCTCGCGCTGTGGTACCCGTAAGGAATGCCGCTGTCACCGCCAGGAGAACAATGGCGGACCTGCGCACATGGGTCGTTCGGCCGGGGACGTTGTTGAGGCACAGGTGAGTCATGGGCCCATACACGACGCCCGCGCCGCTCACCTTTAGTGACGCGAGGAGGTTGGGGTCAATGCCCCGATATTCGCCCGGGGAAGACGGGGGCTGAGGGGGGATCCTCCGTCATCCCTGCCCACTTACACGCCGCCCCCGAACGAGCCGGCCGAGCCGGCCAAGCCCGCGAAGCCCACCGGGCCCACGGGTGCACTCGGGCACTCGGCCCGGTCCACGCACCACCGGCAGGACGGTCCGGGCGACTCGGTCGGGGCGCGGCCCGCCACGCGGAGTTCGACCAATCGGGCCATCCCGTCGGTCACCCGCCGGACGGTCGACCACAACAGATCCTCGTCCACGTCCTCGTGGCGCCAGTCGCCGCTGTCGAGGTAGAAGCTGGCCAGGCGGTAGGGGAAGATGCCGACCCGGAGGGTCTCGAGCAGGGCGTACCAGCGCAGGTCGGCGGGGTGGCCGAGGGCCGGCCGTCCGGTCTTCAAGTCGATAACCAGGGTGCGGGCCTCGTGACCTGAGGCCTGGCCCAGTGCCAGGTCGACCTTGCCGGAGAGCTCGACCCGCCCTCCCGCCAGGTGCACCTTCAGCCGGGACTCAACCCGGGGGCGCCAACGGGCATCGATGGGTGGGAAGCTGTCTTCGAACTTGGTGACCGCGTCGGTGGCCGCCGCCAACGCTTCGGCCAACTCCCCCTCGGGCACACTCCGCAACCAGGCCGCCGGGCCGCGCTCGTCCTCGATCAACCGCTTGGCGGCCAGACCGACCAGGTCGCCCGGGGCGGGCGCGCCCCGGCCGCTCGAGGTCAACCCGCACCGCAGCTCGATCGCCTTGTGGGCCAGCGTGCCCTGGACGATGGCGGCACTCCAGGCGAAGCCGAGCCGCTCGTCGGCTTGCCACTGCCGTTCGCACTGGTGCACCTGGCTGAGGGCGTGCTTGCTGAGCACCACCACCGCCGGGTCCCGGCCTCGCTGCCACGAAGGGCCGCCGGGACTACCCGGGGCCCCGACCCGGTCCAGGCAATCGCCTGCCTCGCGCTCCAATGCCTGGCGCAACCGGTGGGCCAGCTCCACGTCGACACTCGGCCTTGTCCCGCCCGGGTCCAGCAAGTCGTCCCAAACCCGCTGCTGGGTCGGCGTCAGCATGGCGCCGAGCGTAAGCCCCGGGTGGGACTGCTGACGGGATCGTCGCCGGACGCGGCCGATTTAGGCGGCCGAGACAACCTTGGGGCGGTCTGGTGCGTCAGTACAGATGTGGTCGTGGACGCGAGACTGCTGGCCGTGACCCGTAGCGATGCCGGGATGGAGGACCGCGTCGCCAATCTGTTCGACCGCCACTACCTGCCCTTGTGCCGGCTGGCGGCCCTGTTGTTGAGCGATGCCGACTCAGCTGAGGATGTGGTGCAGGAGGCGTTCCTTCGGACCTTTTCCGGTTGGTGGCGGCTTCGCGACCCTGACCGAGCCGAGCGTTACCTTCGTCGCAGCGTCGTCAATCTGTGCCGGTCGCGGTACCGCCATCGCGACGCCGAGCACCGGGGCAACGCCCTCAGCGCCCTGCGGGACCAGCGCGAGGCCGGCCCCCGGACTTGGGACAGCGACCACCAGGACATGGTTGTCGTCGTCCTGGAGGCCGTGAGCGGCCTACCTCCCCGCCAACGGATGACGACCGTGCTTCGTTATTACCTCGACCTACCCGAGGCCGAGGTGGCCGAGCTGATGGGATGTTCGGTGGGGACCGTCAAGTCGCAGGTGGCCAAGGCCAAGGCGGCGCTGGCGGGGGTGCTGGGGGAGCGAGACGCTCCCGGCGCCGCTCCGACCGAGATCAGGCGGCCCGAGCGGCTGGGACCGTTGCCGGATCTGCCGCCGGAGACCTTGCACGCGCCAGGTGGGTGGACGTCATGACCGACCCCATCGAAGACCCCATGGACGACCAGCTCCGCCAGGCGTTGAACTCCGAGGCCGCCCGGTTCTCGCCCGCCCCGACCATCGGGGCGACGAGAGGCCAGTTGGTCGGCCAGGTCCATCGGCGTCAGCGCCGCTTGCTGGCGCTGACCGTGGTGGCCCTGGTGCTGGTATGCGGCAGTGTCGCGCTCGGGGCCAGGCGGTCGGGCCCATCGCCGGCTCGCCAGGTGGCCGCGGCGGGGACCAACCGGCTGAATACCGCTGCGACCAACGGGCCGGGCGGGTCGCCCGCGCCCGCACCCTCGACCGCACCTGTCCCCCAGCCGGCGGGCCAGCCCTCGGGCGGGTTTGGCGGGCCCGGGGCGTCCGCGGTCAGCTCGGCGCC
>JALYXV010000174.1 GCA_030947025.1 Actinomycetota bacterium
GCGTGGGGTTGGCCGCGGTCACCTGCCTTCCACCACCGGCTCGCGGGCGGCCTGGCTCTGGATGAGCCCAACTCCGCTGGTAAGGAGGAGAGACACGACCGCCGCGATCAGCGTGGTGGGTAACAGCTGCAGGCCGGCCATCTCGGTCACGACGAGCGTCGACCCGAGAGGGGTCTTGGTGACGCCCGTATTGGCGGCGGCCATGCACGCGGCCATCAACACCACCTCGTTGGTCCCGGGGAACGCCACATGCATGAGCCGTCCCGCCGCCACGCCCATGAAGAACAAGGGAATGATGAAGCCGCCCCGCCACCCTGACGCCACTGTGACCGCGCTCCCGCACAGTTTGGCCAGGACGGCCACGACGAAGACGGTGGTAACGGCCCGGTGGGCGACGAGCGGGATGACCTGCGCCTCGCCGAAGGTGAGGGCGTAAGGGGACCAGAACGCCAGGGCGCCCAACGCCGCTCCACCCAGCACCGGCCGGGCCAGCGGGGGCAGGCGACGGGCGGCCCAGCGCAACCCGGTACAGAGGTACGTGAAGGCGACGGCGATGGTCGCGCCCGCCACACCCGCGACCAGAGCCCACAGCAGATCGCCCCGGCGAAGCGGCCCACTGGGCGGGAATCGCCAGACCGGTGACAGTCCGATGCCGGACACGACGGCGTACGCCCCGTAGCCGATGGCCGAGCCCACCACGGCGGGGATCAGCGCCTCGTAATACTCGAGGCCGCGACGATGAAGGATCTCGAGGGCGAAGATGGCCGCTCCCAAGGGGGCTCCGAACAGCACCGTGAATCCCGCCGCCATGCCGGTGATGGTCAAGATCCTGGTGTCGTCCCGGCTGAGACCCCAGCGGCGGGCGGCCCAGGACGCGAGCGACCCGGTTGTTTGGACCAGCGGTGCCTCGGGTCCCATGGCGCCTCCGGCCGCGATGCACAGCAGAGACACGGGGATGAGGGCGCGCAAGTCACGAACGTCCTTCCCCCCACCCGAGACGTGGATGTTGTTGACGAGCAACTCGACATCGCCCGGATTGCCGAGCACCTTGATCAGCCCGGCCACGGCGGCGCCGGCGCCGATGAGGATGAAGAGGTGGGTCCACTCGTCCCAATGGGTCGGCCATAACGCCCGCTGGAGGAGGTTCAGGCAGCCGAGGAATGCCGCCCCCGCGGCCGCGCTGCCGGCGCCCACGGCCATGGCCCGACCGAGCAAGGGCCACCGCGGCACTTGCGCCAATTTTTGTATATGCGAGAACCGGCGCACGATATATCGTAGCACGATATTCCTGCGGGTGCGGTCCTATCAGGTTGTGTGCGACTGAGTTTGGGACGGGGCCCCACCGGGCACAGTCTCTGCATGCTAGAGATCCTGTTGATTGTCCTGATTGTGTTCCTGCTGTTCGGTGGCGGTGGCTATTACTACCGGGGACGCCGGCGCCGCCTCTGATCGGGATTGAATACCACGGCCACTGCCCGTCCGGGCATGTGCCAGACTTCGCCTCGGCCGTTGAACAACAGCCGAATAGGAGGCGAGTGTGAGCGACGGGTCGGAGGAGCCGCAGGCCGACAACTCGGGAGCGGGCCGGGGTGAAACCGACCTTGAGTCGGTGGAGGTCATCACGACTGAGGTTGAGGCCGACGGGACAACCGTGGTCGATGACCTGGTGGCCGAGGTCGACGCACAGGGAAACATTGTGGCCACCGACGAACTGGTCGAGATCGAGCTTCCCGATGGCACCGTCATTGTCGAAGAGACCTTTTCGGTTGCCGACGAGAGCGGCGATCTGGTCGTGATCGAAGAAGACACGACGGTTCTTTCCACCGAAGAGGGCGAGGATGATGCCGCTCTGTCCGGGCTCGACTCCCAGTCGGTCGAGAACAATGGCAGCGCCGGCCCTGATGGCGGGGGCGGGACTTGAGCCGGAGCGTCGGCGGGAGGTTGTGGCTGGCATGCTGGCCCGGTGACCGACCCGCACGCGACCGACGAACAGCTGACAACCGCCTACACCGATGGTGCGTGCCTGGGTAATCCCGGGCCGGGCGGTTGGGCCTGGGCCGTACCGGGCGGTCGATACCAGAGTGGTCCCGCGCGGTATACGACCAACCAGCGGATGGAGATCCAGGCTGCGCTCGAGGCGGTCACCAGCCTGAGTGGCCCGATCGAGATCGTCAGCGACTCGACCTACGTGGTCAATTGCTTCCGCGACCAATGGTGGAAGGGGTGGCTGGCGCGAGGTTGGATCAACTCGGCCAAGAAGCCGGTGGCCAACCGCGACCTGTGGGAGCCGCTCATCAATGCCTACCGAGCCAACCCGGGACGGGTCCAGTTCCGGTGGGTCAAGGGGCACGGAACCGACCGCATGAACGACTTGGTCGACCGGCTGGCGGTGGCCGCAGCCGCGACCCAGTCGGGGGTCAGCGGAGTCGGGGTCCCCGACGATCTCGGCGCACCCGATGATGTCCCGCCTCGGACCGGACCGAGGACCGGACCGAGGACCGGGTCCAGGACCGGGTCCAGGACCGGGTCCAGGATCGGGCCGGGGCCGGGCCCACGCGGCCGATTCGCCTGAGGAACGGCGCCGATGGCTTCCACAACCTGCCCGGCGTGTGGCCTTCCCGCACCCGAGGGCGCCCGGTACTGCTCCCATTGCGCCGCTCCCCTGGCCGCCCCCGCCACGCCAGGGGAGCCGCGGGGATCGGCTCCTCAACACCTGCGCCGCCAAACCAGGGGCTGGGTCAAGGCGCTCATTGTTGTCCTCGGAGTGGCGGTGCTGGCGGCGGTGGCGGTGGCCATCATTCTGGCCGTGGGCGTGGGCCGGGCCTCCAACAACTTCAGCGGCGCGGCGACACCGAAACCGGGGCGCCCCTCGGGCTATCACGGGCCCGCCTATCCCGGGATGCTCGTCCAGGACCACGTGGGCGCCGGTGCCGATGCTGCCATTGATGTCCTGGGCGAGTCGCTCACCACCGGCAACCTGAAGCGAACGCCCACCTTCTTCGGGCCCACGCTCTGCTCGCCGGTCACGATCACCAACCATTCACTGGCGACCAAGGACATTGGGCCGGCGGAGTGGAAGCTGCAACAACCCAACGGGATCGTGGAGTCGTTCGCCCTCACGGGCACGCTTCAGAGCGGCCAGATCGCGCCGGGCGGAACGGCCAACGGGACGGTTTGCTTCGCCGACACCGGCCAGTCCGGGACCTTCGTCCTCCTGTGGCAACCATTGCTCCGAGTCGACCGGGGCGTGTGGATCCTGCATCTCTGACAACTTCCATGATCCAACTCTGGGGTCGGCGGCGAATACACAACTAGGTCGGGAGCGGCTCTGCCACCGGCGAGCGCCGGCAACCGCCGGCGAGGCAAGGAGAGGCGCATCATGATCGGATTGAGTCGGCGCATGTTCCTGAAACGAGGCTCGATGGCAGTTGCCATGGCCGGGGTCGCAACGTCGATGCCGCTCCTCTCGGAGGTGGCCGCCGGGCCCGCCGCGTCAGATGCGCCCGCCACCTCCTCGGAGGTCCAAGAGGGGGCCAAGATGGGCGAGGCACTGGTCGCCCACGTCCGAGACCTGGGCAGCGGCGAGATGCACGTGTTCCTAGGTGAGCGCCAGGTCGTGCTCAAGGACCCGGCTCTGGCCCGCGCCCTCTTCCGGGCGACCCGCTGACACCCCACTGACACCCGCTTACTGATCGTCCCCACACCCAGCCAAGCAATCGCTGGCTCTATCCCAGAGGTGAACCATGTCATCCCATCGTGAAGCCCCCGAAATCTCGAAGGACCCGGTTGCCGACAACACCGACGTCTATGCCTTCGTGAGCCCCGACGACCCGGGAACGGTGACCATCATCACCAACTACATTCCGCTCGAAGCTCCGGCCGCGGGCCCGAACTTCTATGAGTTCGGCGACGACGTCCTGTACCAGATCAAAATCGACAACGACGGCGACGCCCTCGCCGAAGTGACCTACAACTTCCGGTTCACGACCACCGTCGAGAACCCGAACACCTTTCTCTACAACACCGGCCCCATCAACTCGCTGACCGACGCCAATTTCAACCGCCGTCAGACCTACAGCGTCAGCCGCACCGACGCCAAGAATCACACCACTGTCCTGGCCACCGGGCTGACGTGCCCTCCGTGCAACATTGGTCCGCTGTCCACCCCCCACTACCCCAAGCTCGCCCAAGCGGCGGTTCACTCCCTGCCCGGCGGCCGTACCGTCTTCGCGGGACAACGGGCCGAGGGTTTCTACGTCGATCTGGGCGCGGTCTTCGACCTGGGCGACCTGCGTCCGTTCGAGAACCTCCATGCCTTCGGTACCCTCCCGGCCCGCAAGGGGATAAACGCCACCAAGCTGGTCAACGTCCACAGCATCGCCATCAAGGTCCCCATCAGCGACCTGACCGCAGGCAACCCGGTCATCGGGGTGTGGGCCACCGCCTCCCGCCAGAAGGTGCGGGTACTCGACCAGCCCGATGGGACGACCCTGAAGACGGTCGAGACGGGCCCGTTCGTCCAGGTCTCCCGGCTCGGCAACCCGCTGTTCAACGAAGTTCTCGTGCCCATGGTCCAGAAGGACTACTGGAACACCCAGCAGCCGGTCCACGACTCGCAGTTCGCGGCCGGCGTACAGCACCCCGAGCTGTCGAGCTTGCTCAATGTGCTCTACCCGGGCGTGTTCCCCCACTTGGCGGCGTACTCCAAGCCCCGGGCCGACCTTCAGGCGATCCTGCTGACGGGCATCCCGGCCGGCGTCGTATCGGCAACCTTCACCACCTTCACCGGCGGGACCCTGGCCGACCTGTTGCGCCTGAACACCTCCATCCCGCCCAGCGGCAGCCCCAACGTGCTCGGGGTCCTCGGGGGCGACCTGGCCGGATTCCCCAACGGACGCCGCGTCTTCGACGACGTCTTCACCATCGAGCTGCGGGCGCTGGCCGGCCTCACGATCCCCCTGGTCGATCCGAGCTACTCGGTGGACGGGGCGGCGGGTGTGGTCACCGACGGCGTGTCGTTCAACAACTACCTGACCACATTCCCGTATCTGGGCGTGCCCTACAGCGGCTACAACGTCCCGTCCCAGTAATGGAAACCATGGTCGGCGATGTTGGGGAAAAGGGGGACCCACGCCACGGTGAGCGCCGCCCCTCAGAGAGCGTCGTGGTCGACATCGGGGGGACCGTCGGCGCTCTCGTCGTCACCACCACTCACGCCCTCGACGGGGCCGAGATCGAAATCTGTCCGGTAGGCAGCACGTCGCGCACCCACACGATCGTGCGGGCACGGGAGGTCCCCGGCTGCGGTCTCGTCTACGCCGGCGTCTTCCCCTCGCTTCCCGAGGGCGACTACACCGTGCTGGCCTGGGGATCGTTGCCCGAGGCGGTCGTGCGGATCGACGGAGGGTCGGTCACCCAGTTCACCTGGTAGGTCGGATGGCATGGGTGTTGGCCCCGTCGGTGTAGGCCGCATCCATGGCATCGGGCCGGTCGACTCGGAGCAACGCGATCGTCGTGCCGCTGGCGTCGCGCCAGACGCTCACCGGGCCCTCGGGGGTGCCCATGGGACCCAGCTCTAGGACCCAGCCGCCCTGCTGGAGGTCGGCCCCGGTGGCGTCCAGGTCCGTCACGGCATAGATGGGCAGGACCGAACCGGCCGGCCGGTGGTCGGCCAGCAGCACCACCGGCGGGGCGCCCACGTCGACCGCCGCCACGTCGGCTCCGAAATGACGGAACCGCCACCGCAGCGCGGCTCCGGGCATCGCCAGCCACGACGCCAGGTCTCGCTCGGTGTCCGACGAGCCCACGTACAAGAAGCGCAACTCCACGCCGGAGGAGCGTACGACGCAGGCTGTAGCCTCGGTGCCATGCTGGCTGAATTGACCTTCAAGGTCGTATACGAGTATGACGACGAGGACTCGCTGGAGCGGCATACCCGGCAGGCCGAGGAACTGACCCGACACGCGCTGGCCGGTCACGCCGCCATGTTCGACGTCGAGGTGATTGGTCGCCGCGCCCCTCTCGACGACTACGAACTGACCTAGGTCACAAACGGTCGAACTGAGACGGGGCGGTGAAGCGGTGCGCCTGGACCCCGAGCTCGGCCGCGGCGACCACGTTGTCGTCGCGGTCGTCAAAGAAGACCAGCTCCGCCGGGTTCCCCCCGAGGGCATCTATCACTGACCGGTAGATCGCCGGCTCGGGCTTGATGGCCCCCAGATCGCAGCTGAAGAACCGGGGCTGGAAGGCGGCCAGCCACGGCAACCGTTCGATGCCCCGAGCCACCTCGACCGGGGCGTTGGAGAGGAGGGCCAAGTGGAACCCCCTGGTCCCGGCCCGATGAGCCGCCGCCACCACGTCCTCATTTGGGTGCGACCAGCTGGCGACGTCGATTCGGACCAATGCCGTGAGCTGTGACGACGGCGGAGGTACCCCGACGACGCGGGTCCAATACTCCGGCCCGCTCAGATCGGCCCGGTCGTAGGCGGGACGGTGGCGCCAGTACGCCCGCCAGAACTCTGCCTCCTCCAAACCGCTGCGTTGGACCAGAGCCGCCCGGTCGGCGTCGGGCTGGTCCCGGCTCAGCACGCCGCCGTAATCGCACACCAGCCAAGCCATGGTCTCCTGGTGCCCGCGACCCGATGGCCACTCTCGCCCCGATGTCAGGCTAGCGACGCAACGTGCTGGTGCTGGGCCGGGCGGGGCATGCTTGTCGGATGGAGCGCATGGACCCCGAACCGGCCGCGGGCGAGCGGAGGAGCCTGGAGCAGTTCCTCGACTACCAGCGAGCGACGCTGCTGCACAAGACGATCGGCCTCGATGCCGAGCAGATGAGGCGGCGATTGCCCCCCTCGGAGCTCACCCTGGCGGGGCTGCTCAAGCATGTTGCCTTGGTCGAGGACGACTGGATCCAAGTCCGCTTTCTCGGCCGCCCCGACGCCGAGCTTGAGCCATGGGGGAGCGCCCCGTGGGACCAGGACAGGGATTGGGAGTTCCACAGCGCCGTGAGCGACGGCCCCGACGAGTTGCGCGATCTTTACCGGGCTGCGTGCGCTCGGAGCCGTGCTGCCATCGCCCGGGCTGACCTGGCGACCCTGTCGGTGGGCGCCGATCGTGACGGCTGCCATTGGAGTCTGCGCTGGATCCTGCTCCACCTCATCGAGGAGACGGCCCGCCACAACGGCCACGCCGATCTTCTTCGCCAGGCCATCGACGGCGAGGTGGGCGAATGATGTTTACCGCCCCTACGGCTCCCTTCCGCCCATCGACTCGGCTCGTACCACCATGTGATCGGGATCGACGACGACCGTCTGGGCGGTGTCCTCGTTGTACCGGAGAAAGGCGTCGTGAATCTCGATCGCCCGAACCGCGAGCTGCGTGGCGTTCGTCGGGACGGCGCCGTCGGGGAGAAGCTCGGGGTGCTGGTCGAGGAACGTTGCGGCTGCCCGGACCGCCTCGTGCTGGAGCCGGTCAGCCTCGGTGGGGAAGCGGAACTGCCAGCGCCGCGCCTGCCGAGCGATGAGGACCTTGTCGTCGTCGTCGATTCCGAGCCCGGCCGCGGGAAAGATCCGGCAGTCATAGGTGCGACACGCCCTGGGGCGGTGGCGATAGATCGAGCACCGGTTGTCGATCAGCATCGGGCAGTGCCCCCGCTCGTCGTAGCCGAGGACGAGGTGGCCGGGTGGGAGTCGGGGCGCAGGGAACAACAGCTCTGCGGGTATGTGGGCCAGCGTGGCGGTCTCGTCGGGCCCGATGTGGACGAACTGTGACGATGTGCAGCAGGCGGTGCAGCCACCACACGGCACATCCGAACCGCGTTCGCCCCGGATCGCGCCCTGTATGTCACTCATCCACGACGAGAAGTCACCGGTCGGCACGTCTCGATCCTGGTCGGCCATGTTGGCAATAGTGGTCGTCCGCGGGACCTACCGTACGCCGCAGACCGATTCGCCGAAGATCACGTCGCCCTTGGCCGTGGGTCCGAGCAGGTAATCGTGACCGGCGTTCACGACGATCTTGCCGTCCCGTTGCACGATCTGCTCGTTGAAGACGAACTTGAAGCTGTCGCCGACGTTGTCGATTGTTCCCGTGTAGGTCGTGTTGGGGGCGGGGTTGACGGGCACCGATACCGTCGTGACCGGGTTGCCGCTGGCGTCGGTCTTGGTGACCAGTTTGCCATTGGCGATCGTCGTCGACCCGCTGACACCCGCTTGCCTCGCTTTACAGGTGCTCGATACCGCCCGCGCCGTGAACGGGCCCGAGTTGACGTTGGCGAGGAAGGCGTAGCTGACCACGGCCCCGCCTGCGGGCGTGCCCCTGGTGCTGACGAACTCCTTGCCCGAGCTGAAGATCGTGGCAGGACCGTACTGCGCGACTTCCGCCGGGTGGCTGGCGGTCACCGCGACCGCGGACCCACCGGGGGGGAGCTGCACCCTCGGGGCTGGACCCCGAGTGCTGAACGGGCTGTTGAAGAGGCTCACGTTGGTGAAGAAGCCGTAGGCGCTGCCGTGCACCGTCGTCACCGCCGCATCCGCCTGCCCGGCCAGGACGACGAATCCCCCGACCATGGTGACGGTGGCCACCAATGGCGCCAGCCGCTTGCTCCACCGCTTGAAAGGACCGCTGCGCACATCCATGGTCATCGCACCCCGCAGACTGATTGGCCGAAGATCAAATCACCCTTGGCAGTAGGCCCGAGCAGATACTCGTGGCCCGCGTTGACAGTAACCGAGCCGTCGGGATGCACCACCTGCTCGTTGAAGACGAACCTGAAGCTGTCGCCGACGTTGTTGACCGTTCCCGTATACGTGGTGTTTCGCGCCGGTTTGGCGGGTATCGACACGGTGGTGACCGGGTTGCCGTTGGCGTCGGTCTTGGTCACCAACTTGCCGCTGGTGATCGCCGTCGATCCGGTGACGGCCGTGGGCTTGGCCGTGCAGGTACTCGTGACCTTGCTGGCCGTGAACGGGCTACCTCCGGCATTCAAGATGGAGGTCGAGCTGGTCACCGACCCCCCGGCCGGCGTCCCCTTGGTGGTCACGGTCTCGCTACCCGAACTGAAGATGACGGCCGGACCGTACTGCGCTGTCTCGGACGGGGCGTTGGCTGTCACCCCGCTGGTCGACCCGCCGGGCGGGAGGGTCACCCTCGGCGCCGGTCCCTTCGGGACGAACGGGCCGCCGAAGAGGCTCACGTTGCTGTAGTAGCCATAGGCGCTCCCCGTGACGACCGTCACCGCCGCGTATGACTGTCCGCTCAGGGCGAAAAAGCCTCCGACCACGGTGACCGTGGCCACCCAGGGCAAGAGCCGCCTACCCCTCCTGATCGTCATACCTCTACCTCCCCCGTTGCGGTCAACCATCACCTTAAACGACATACGCGTGCCACAGTACGGCGGGCGAAACGCTTGGCAAGTCGGCGACGGCCACGTAGAGCCGTCGGCACGGGTGAATCGGCGGACTGAAATCGGGGGTGCTCCTGTGGGCTCTAGATCGGCGCGGCACGGGCAACGGGGTGCGCTGGGCGGGGGTGGTGGTGGGCTTCGGCGCCACCTCGCTGATGGACCCGGTCGCCGCCTGCCGCCTCACAACGGCACAGTCCCTGCACCCCGGAACATCATCCATCCATCCAGGGCTGGTCTTCACGAGGCATCAACAAGGGTTCAGCTTCATTCGCCCGCCCGGCCTTCCCCTCACCTGTAACCCCCGGATGGAACGGGAACCCTTGGGCGTCCCCCCGAGCTTCACACCCCGCCGTTACCGGCAACGCATGTCGAGGGTGGGGACAGGCATTGGGTACTCGCCTGAGCTACGTCACCGTCAACGAACGGCCCTCCAATCTGCGTAGCTGCTCAACTGTGTGCGCCCTCGTGGCGCAAGTAGGAGA
>JALYXV010000190.1 GCA_030947025.1 Actinomycetota bacterium
CGCCCTACGACGCTGTCTGTGGACCGAACGAATTACAACCATGTCATCCCTGGAACCACAAAACCCGAAAATAATCGACGGTATTCTCGACGTCCTCGCCCGTGCAGCGTGAACCCGGCGATCAGCGTCACAACGGCCCCGCTATGAAGACTCAACAGTGCGAAACTCCACTTGAAGTTGCCCGACATCGACGGGCTTCAGGTATGCCGCCGTCTTCGGGCCGACTTCGACGTCCTCCCGATCGTCATCCTCACGGCCCGGGCGGAGGAACTCGACGTCGTCATCGGTCTTGATGCGGGCGCCGATGACTATGTGGTCAAGCCTTTCCGCCTGGCCGAGCTCCTGGCCCGGGTACGGGCCCACCTCCGGCGCCCCATTCGACCCTTGGCGCCCGAGGTGATGGAAGTCGGCAACGTCGAGGTGAATCTGGCGGCCCGGCGGGCCACGATCGCCGACCGGGGCGAGTTACCGCTTCGGCCCAAGGAGTTCGATCTGCTGGCGTTCTTCGCCGTTCACCGCGGCCGAGCCCTGACCAGGCGCCGTATTACCGAGGAGGTATGGGGTTCCCAGTCGGATTCCACGACCAAGACCCTTGACGTGCACATTGGGACATTGCGGCGCAAGATGCACGAATTCGGGGCCTCGCCTCGGATCACCACCATCCGGGGCACGGGCTACCGGTTGGATACCGCCGAGTTCGGACACGGATGGCAGGTGTCCGGAGGAGCCGACGGGCCCTCGTAGCAAGGCGTCCTGACGGCGTCTCCCGCGCCCCGTCTAGGACGGCTCGGCATGGCCTGGCGTTCGACATGTTTCGAATGCCCAACCGACCGCGCCGACAAGAGCGAGGTAAAACGCGGCGTCGGGACGGGCGAATGGATGGACGATCCTCAGGACAAAACGCTCGAAATAGCGGACCACTCATCCGCCGTCGATAGCAATGCCGGGCATGCGGTCAACGTCCGGGCGGCAGGCCCGGGCCGGTGCCGCACCGTCGCCGGTCGAAACGGTCCACCGTTTGGCCTCAGAGCAAGGAGCAGATCGCCCCTCCCGCCGAGTTGGACCCAGCGCCGCGCCGAGGTGAGAAGGCCGCGCCGTTCAGGATCCCGGCGGCCGGGATTCGTCCGCTCGTCTCGGGCCCCGGTGGGCGACGCGGCCCACGGCGGCGAAAGGTGGAATTCATAACGCACGGTAAAGCCAGGGCGTTAGCATGGAGACGTGCACGATGGCCAGAAGGGGAGAGCCCGATCAGATGGCGAAGTGCTGGGCAACGGATATGTGGCCATGTCGCCGACGACGATCGCTCGGTGGGCACGCGAGGGCCGTTCATTTCGGGCCGTAGCGGTTCCGTCCGAACCTGTGGCCGAGACGGGCACAGAATCGGACCCGGACGTCAAGCCCGGGCTAGAAACCTGAGCGGAGGGCTGGGGAAGCTCCGCCAAGCCCCTGTCCGCGAGGCAGGCGGACAACGCCTGTTCTGGTCTGAAGTGCCGGTGCGTCGGCCCGGCAGAGCCGGTGCGTCGGGCACCGGCTCCGACCTCCCCGCGTGGTCGGGCTGCCGAGATTTGAACTCGGGACCTCTTGACCCCCAGTCAAGCGCGCTAACCAAGCTGCGCCACAGCCCGCGGTGTTGAACCACCGGCATCCTAGGGCGCCTACAGGTGGTGCAACACCCATTCCACCCCTTGATAGCCCCGGTAGCCCAGGTAGACCACCACCCCCACGAGCAGCAACTTGAAGTGCCACGGCGCCTTCTTGGCCGGGGCGATCACCTGCCCGCACGTAGGGCACTCGCCGCCCTTGCCCATCGAGGGCGGACTCCAGAACTTGCTGCAGCTCTCACACCACGGCATGCCCGGACCTCCCCGGGCCGGACTGGGCCACCCGGCTCGGTACCGGATGGCCGACCAGCGCCGCCACCTGGCGGCTGACGGCAAGGACCGCTGCCAGGTCGACACCGGTCTCGACCCCCAGGTCGTCGAGCAGGTGGATGAGATCCTCGGTGGCCAGGTTGCCCCCCGCGCCGGGTGCAAACGGCGATCCGCCCAGGCCGCCGACAGCACAGTCAAAGCGGGCAATGCCCCGCTGCAGGGCGGCGTAGGCGTTGACGAGAGCGGTGCCCCGGGTGTCATGCAGGTGCAGTCCCACCTTGTCGCCCGTCTCGTCCAACACCGCCTCGATTCGCCGGGGGGTGGCCATCCCGGTCGTGTCGGCCAGGGTGATGCTGGTCGCTCCGCGGTCGAGCAGCCGCTGGGCCAGCGCAGCCACCGCAGGCGGGGAGATGTCGCTCTCGAACGGTGACCCAAACGCACATGAAATGACGGCGTCCACCGGGACCCGGCCATCGGTCCGGGCCGCGATGCGCCCGGCTTCGGCGACCGACTCCTCCATCGACATCCCGACATTTTTCCCCGAGTAACCCTCCGACGCCGAAACCGTCACCGACAGGCCGTCCACCGCCGACGCCAGGGCCAGCTCCGCCCCCCGCTCGTTGGGCACCAGGGCCCAGTAGCGCACCCCGGGCCGCCGCGAGACGGCGGCCATCACCTCGGTCGCCCCGGCCATGGCGGGAACGGCCCGGGGGGACACGAACGCCACCGCCTCGATGTCAGCCACGCCCGTCACCGCCAGCGCCTCGATCAGCGCCACCCGCTCCCCCACCGACGTCGGTGACTCGCCTTGGAGCCCGTCGCGGGGCCCGACCTCGCGTATCTGCACCCGGGGGGGCAGGGGCACGCTCACGAGGCGCTCATACCGGTGGCACGCCGTGGTGGCGCTCGGTGAAGGTGCGGTCCTTGCCCCCCGCGGCCTGAAGCCGCAGGATCAGCTCGGCCCGCAGCGCCTCGGGCGCGACCACGGCGTCGATGACCAGGTCCGAGGCCAGGCGCAGCAGGTCGACGTCGGCTTCGTACTCCGCCCTCCGCTCGGCCACGAAGCGCTCCCGCTCGGCCGGGTCGGCGATGGCCGCGATCTTGTTGGCGTACACCGCGTTGACGGCCGCCTCCGGGCCCATGACCGCAATCTGGGCCGACGGCAGGGCCAGGCAGGCGTCGGGCTCGAAGGCGGGGCCGGCCATGGCGTACAGCCCGGCGCCGTAGGCCTTGCGCACGATCACCGACACTTTGGGCACCGTCGCCTCGGAGACCGCGGTGATCATCTTGGCGCCGTGGCGGATGATCCCCTGACGTTCGACCTGGGTCCCGACCATGAACCCGGGCACGTCGCACAGGAACACCAGCGGAATGTTGAAGGCGTCGCAGCACCAGATGAACCGGGCCGCCTTGTCGGCCGAGTCCACGAACAGCACGCCCCCCTTGGCGGCCGGGTTGTTGGCCACCACGCCGATCGGGTTGCCGTCCAGCCGGGCCAGGGCGATCACCAGTTCCTGGGCCCATAGCGCCTTCAGCTCGAACACGCTGCCCTCGTCCACGAGCGCCTCGATCACCTCGTGGATGTCGTAGCCCTCGGCCGGGGAAAGGGGAATCATGCCCGCGGTGAGCGTCGTGGCCGGCTTGGCCGGCTCACCGACGGGAGGGGCGTCGCGCCAGTTGGTCGGGAAATACGACAACCAGGTCCGCGCCAGGGCGATGGCGTCGGCGTCGTCGGTGGCCAGGTTGTCCCCCGAGCCCGAGACCGAGGTGTGCATGCGGGCGCCGCCCATCTCCTCCAGGGTGCTGTGCTCGCCGATCACCATCTCGGCCATGCGGGGCGACCCGAGGTACATGGAGGCGTTGCCCTCGACCATGAAGACGGCGTCGCAGAAGCTGGGGATGTAGGCCCCCCCCGCCGCCGAGGGGCCGAACAGGCAGCACACCTGCGGCACCCGGCCCGACAGCCGTACCTGGTTGTAGAAGATCCGCCCCGCCCCCCGCCGCCCGGGGAACAACTGCACCTGGTCGGTGATCCGCGCCCCGGCCGAGTCGACCAGCCACACCACCGGAAGCTCATGGGCCAGGGCGTACTCGGTGAGTCTGATGATCTTCTCAACCGTTCGGGCTCCCCACGATCCCGCCTTGACGGTGGGATCGTTGGCCATGACACACACGGGGCGGCCGTCCACCAGGCCCCGGCCCGTCACCACCCCGTCGGCGGGCAGGTCGTCGCCCGCGGCCAGGGAGTTGGCCAGCAGTCCGTCCTCGACGAAGGTCCCGTCGTCGAGCAACAGGGCCAAACGGTGGCGAACGAACAGCTTGCCGGCTCGGGCCAGCTTGTCCCGCTCGCGTTCCCGGTCGGCGTTGCCCTGCCGGGCCCGGTGACTGGCGTCGGTGATGTCGCGGTCCATGCCGTTGCTCAGTCTCGCCGACGGGGCGACGTTGCCTGCGGTCAGGTCCGCCGCACCGCGAGGATGGCCACGTCGTCGCTCAGGGGTTCGGAGGCAAAGTCTCGCGCCGCTTCCAGGAGCACCTTGCACAAGGTGGTCGCCTCGTTCCCGGGGTCGCGCTTGATGATGTTGGCGATGCGGTCCTCGCCGAACAGCTGACCCCCGGCCCGGGCCTCCGAGAGTCCGTCGGTGTACATGAGCACCAGGTCGCCCGGGTCCAAGGGCATCTCGCGGGAGTGGAAGCTGCCGTTGGGATCGAGGGTGAGCAGCGGTCCGGTGGCCCGCAGGGCGTTGAGCTCGCCGTCGTGCCACAGCCAGACCGCGGGATGCCCGGCCGACGCGTAGCGCACCGTGCCCGCGGCGGTGTCGAACACCACGACGCAGACCGAGACCAGGTCCTCGGGCCGGCCGCTGGTCGACAGGACCACGTTGAGTTCCTCCAGCGCCTGGGCCGGGTCCCGGTACTGGCGCAGGAAGTTGCGCAGCAGGTACTTGACCTGGAAGGCGGTGATGGACGGTTCGATGCCGTGGCCCGCGACGTCGCCTATCACGCAGGCCAGGCGGTCCCGCCCGTTGGGGTAGACGTCGTAGAAGTCGCCCGCCATCATCCCGGTGCCGGGCTCGTAGACCCGGCCCAGCTCGAAGCCCTCGATCAGGGGCAGGTCGGGGGGCGCCAGCCGGGCGGCCCATCGCCGGGGCGCCAGCTCCTCCTGGGCCAGCACCTCGGCCGCCCGGCGTTCCAGCTGGGAACGCTCCTCGGCCAGCCGGGCCTCCCCGAGGAAACGGGGGGCGAAGCGGATTGACGCCGCCACCGGCACGGCCACCGCCAGGAGGGGCAGCGAAAGCCACGAGGCGGTGGACCAGGAGGCGAACCCCAGCCCGAACGCCAGCACCCCGTACAGCACCGCCGCGTGCAGGTCCTTCTGCCAGGCGCTGCGGGCCAGTTCGACCGCGTCCCGGCCGCTCACCGACCCCGCGGTCTGGGCTTCGATGCGGGTTGCCGCCCGCTCCAGCCGTCGGGCCGACCGCCCCCAGAGAGCGGCGGCGATCGCGCATCCGATGGCCAGGACCAGCAGCCAGGGCCGGGCAGGCATGATCATGACGGTACTGGACAAATCGCCGGTCGGCCCGGGTGTCGGCCCCGGTGATCAGGCGCTACGGCGGCGGACCCGGAGCTTGAGCGGGGTGGGCCCGAAGTCGAAACGTTCCCGGATCCGGCGCTCCAGGTATCGGAGGTAGGTCGCAGGAATGGTCCGGGTGGCGAAGAGGGTGAAGGTGGGGGGATCGGTCGCCCCCTGGGTGGCGTACAGAACCCGGCCGCCGGGTGAGGCTTGGGCCGCCTGCGCCTCGGCCATCAGCTTGTTGAGCTCGCGGGTCGGGATCCGCCGGTGGTACGCCTCCACCGACGCGGCCAACTTGGGCAGCAGCTTGTGCACCCCGAGGCCGGTGAGGGCGCTGATCTTGAGCACCGGGGCGTAGGACAGGAACGACAGCCGGTCCCCGATGTCGGCCACGACCTGGGCCCGGCGGGTGGCGTCGAGCAGTTCCCACTTGTTGAGGCAGATGACGATGGGATTGCCGGCCGCGTCCACCCGCTCGGCCAGCCGCTGGTCCTGATGGGTCACGCCCTCGGTGGCGTCGATCACGAACAGCGCCGCCTCGGCCCGATCAATCGCCTGGAGGGCCCGCACCAGCGAGTAGTACTCGGCCCCCTCCGCCTCCTTGACCCGGCGCCTCAGGCCCGCCGTGTCGACGAAGCGGATTGGGCCGTCGGGCGTCTCCACGACGGTGTCCACCGCATCCCGGGTCGTCCCGGGCAGGTCGTGCACCACGGAACGTTCCTCGCCGATCAGCCGGTTGAACAAGGTCGACTTGCCCACATTGGGCCGGCCCACGATGGAGACCGAGATGATGTGGGCCTCCTGGGCTGCGGCTGCGGCTGCGGCTGCGGCTGCGGCGTCCTCGCCACCTTCGCGGCCTTCTGCGGCCGTCGCCTCGGGCGGTGGCGGCGGCAGCCGGGCGACGACCTCGTCGAGCAGGTCGCCCGCCCCCCGGCCGTGCAGGGCGCTCACCATGATGGGGTCACCCAGTCCCAGCCGCTCGAAGGTCCAGGCGTCGGATTCCCGGGTGTCCGCGTCGACCTTGTTGGCCACCACCAGCGCGGGGCGGCCTGATCGACGCAGGATGGCCGCCACCCGGGCATCCTCGTCGGTTACGCCGACCGTGGTGTCGACCACCAGCAGGATCACGTCTGCCGACTTGATGGCCCGCTCGGCCTGCGCCGTCACCTGCTGGTCGAGCTTGGTCCCACTCGGGGTCCAGCCGCCCGTGTCGACGATCGAGAAGGTCCGTCCCCGCCACTCGGCCGGGAGGACCTTGCGGTCCCGGGTCACTCCGGGCCGCTCCTCCACGATGGCGATGCGGCGGCCCACGATCCGGTTGACTAGCGTGCTCTTGCCGACATTGGGCCGCCCGACGACGGCCACGACCGGCCCGGCCGCGTCGCTACCGGGGCTCATGCCCGGTCCTTCTGCAACGCCCGGCGCAGCGAGGCTCCGTCGGCGGGGACGATCTCCACCGCCCGGGGCAGGTCGGCCGGCCCCAGTCCGTCGAGGAACCGTCCGCCCGACAGGCACACATCGGGCAGCAGGTACCGACGGCCGTGGGGCTCCCCCGCCAGCGCGGCCGCCACATCCTCCCCCGCCAGCAACCCCGCCACCGCGATGTTGCCCCCGAAGAAGGCGTTGGCGACGGGTAGCACCCGGGCTCCGAGTGGCTCCACCATGGGTGCCAGCACCGGGGCGGCGTACTCCCCGGTCACCACCGTGACCGGCGCCCCGGGACGAGGAAGGAGCGTCACGCTCCCGGGCGCCCGCTCGGCCCGGTAGCCCGCGGCGGGAGCGCCGTCGACCGACTGGAAGAAGCCGCCCACGTGGGCGGCGCCGACCCGTTCGCCCTGGAACGATGCGGCAAAGGCGGCCGCGATGCCGACGCCATTCTCCAGTTGGGCCAGGTCCTCGTAGTCGGATAGGCGGGGAAAGGGCCCGCCGGTCAGCAGGTAGTACTCGTCGGAGGCGAACACCATGCGCCGCCCGAGGGCCGAGAGGAACGTCTCCTGCCAACCCTCGATCAACTCCACCGCGGCCTGGGCCTCGGCCCGGCTGTGAGGCCGCATGCTGGCCTCGGGGCTGTACTTGCTCACCCCGAGGGGGACGCAGGCCACCGATTTGAGCTCGGGATAGCAGTCAAGGACACCGGCCAGGGTGTCGTCGAGGATGGCGCCGTCGTTGACGCCGGGGCACACCACGACCTGGCCGTGGACTTCGACGCCGTGGTCCAGCAGGGCCCCCAGCCAGCGCAGGCTGGTGGCGCCCCGGCGGTTGCGCAGCATCCGGGACCGGATCTCGGGGTCGGTGGCGTGGATGCTGACCCACAGGGGCGACAGGCCCTCGGTCACGACCCGCTCGAGGTCGGCTTCGGTGAAACGGGTCAGCGTGGTGAAGTTGCCGTAGAGGAACGAGAGCCGGTAATCGTCGTCCTTGACATACAGGCTCTTCCGGAGCCCCTTGGGCAGCTGGAAGATGAAGCAGAACTCACAGTGGTTGTCGCACGTGCGGACCTGGTCGAACAGGGCGGCGTCGACTTCGATCCCGAGCGCCTCGTTGCCGTCCCGCACGACGGTGACGGGAACCTCCAGCCCACCGCGGCGCAACTCGAGCTCGAGCACGGGCTCGTCGGCGAGCCATTGATACTGGATGACATCTCGGGGGACTTGGCCGCCCATGGCGACAATCTCGTCGCCGGGCGCCAGGCCGGCCCGGGCGGCAGGTGACCCGGGGGCCACTGCCACCACGCGCGGCAGTGACATAACGGGCTCAGGATACCGGGCGCGGCCGCGTCTCCCGCGGGCCGCCGGCCCGGATCGGGCCACGGACGCTCTAGCCTGGCTCGGGTGGACGTCGAGGAGGTGCTGCTGGCCGCGCCCCGGGGCTTCTGCGCCGGCGTGGAGATGGCCATCAAGGCGCTCGGGTGGATGGTGCGGGTCTTCGAGCCCCCGGTGTACTGCTATCACGAGATCGTGCACAACCAGGTGGTCGTCGACCGGTTCCGGTCCCTCGGCGTCATCTTCGTCAACGACGTCTCGGAGGTGCCCGTGGGGGCGCCCCTGATGCTGTCGGCTCACGGCTCGGCACCCGACGTGGTGGCCGCGGCCCGGGCCCACGGCGGCACCGTCGTGGACGCGGTGTGCCCGCTGGTCACCAAGGTCCACCATGAGGTCCGGGTCCGGGCGGACAAGGGCTACACCGTCGTCTATGTCGGCCACCAAGGCCACGACGAGGCGGTGGGCACGGTGGCCGTCGCCCCCGACGCCGTTCGTCTGGTCGAGACCGAGGAGGATGTGCGGGCCCTGGCCGAACCGGGCACACCGGTCGCCTTCCTCGCCCAGACCACCCTGTCGCTGGACGAGTGGCGGTCGGTCCTGGCGTCGGCCGAGGACCGCTTCCCCGATCTGTGGATGCCCGGGCGCAGCGACCTGTGCTTCGCCACCACCAACCGCCAGGCCGCGCTGAAGGTCATTGCCGCCAAGGCCGACGCGGTGGTCGTGATCGGATCGCCCAACTCCTCCAACACCCTGGCCCTGGAACGCACCGCCCGCACCGCCGGCTCGCCCCGCGTCATGCGGGTCAACAGCGCCGACGAGTTGCCCGACGATCTGCGGGGCGTGGTCGGCGTCACCGCCGGCGCGTCGGCGCCCGAGGAGCTGGTACGGGAAGTGATCGAGCGACTGCACCCCCGCCGGGGCACGACCGAGGTCACCATCACCGACGAGGACGAGTACTTCCCACTCCCCCGCGAACTGCGGGAATTGTTGCGGGCCGTCTCGGCCGCCGCTGCCGTTTCCTTGTTGGCGCCTCAACGGGAAGGTGGCGGTGGCACCGCCGTCCTGCCCGACGACCGTCAGATCGCGGCCAGCGACGTGCTCGACGCCCTGGCCCGATAGCCCGCACCTTTCCGATAATCCATCGAAAATGGTGACAGAGCGTTAACGCGTCGACCGCGGATTGGCAATCCTGGCCAAGTTAGCCTTGGCCGGTGGCCAGCCAGCAGAGCCCCACGGCAGGCGAGGAGCTGCCTCGCCCGCTGGGTCGCCCCCGGGCCACGGGTGGGGTGCCCATCGGGTCGCCCCGCGACGAGATCATCGCCGCCGCAGGCCGTCTGTTCGCGGAGCGGGGCTACGCCCACGTGTCCATGAGCGACATCGCCCGAGCTGCCGGACTGCAGCAGTCCTCCCTCTACTACTGGTTCCGGAAGAAGGAACTGATCCTCCAGGCGACCTTGGCGGTCAATCGGGTGCCGCTGGAGTTCATCAACCGGATCGGGGCCCGTTCTGGCTCGCCCGCCTTGAAGTTGTACCGCCTGGTGCGGTTCGACACGCGGCAGCTTTGCCGCGCCCCGTGCGACGTCAACGAACTCGAACGGCTGGCCGAGGGCCAGCCCGACGTCTTCGCCGGCTTCTGGGAAGACCGCCAGCGCTTGCACGACTGGGTCGTGACTCTGGTCGGCGCCGCGGTCGAGGAGGGCCAGTTCGTCGCTTGTGACCCTGACCTGGTGGCAGTCAGCGTGCTGTCGTTCGACGAGGGCATCCAGAAGCGGTTCCGCCATCAGGACCAGCACGGTACCGGTGGCGCCAACCCCTTCAGTCATGCGCCCCGCGGCGCCGACGAGCTGGCCGATTTCGCCGCCACGACCATGTTGCGGGCGCTGCTCCGGCGCCCCGGTGACCTGGCCCGGCTGCAAAAGCAGGCCGCCCGCTGCGGCGACGGCTGAGGCTTTCAGCCCGGCGTCATATCAGTGACAGGGAATCGATATGGCATTGAAACTGCTGGGACTGCGGCGGGAAATCTGACCTCCGTACCGTCACGTCATGCTCGTCGTGAGCCCGCGCGCGCTGCTTCCCGTGGAGGCATACCGAAGCAGGCCGTGGTTCGACCAGGAGCAGGCCAGCCTGTTCGCCGATCGATGGGTACTGGTCGCGTCGGCCGAGGAACTGACCAAGGCGGCCGACTACGTGACCGCGGTCGCGGGCGGGGCCCCGCTGGTCGTGATCCGGGGCCACGACGGCGAGCTGCGGGCGTTCCACAACCTGTGCCGGCACCGGGGTGCGATGCTCCTGCAGGGCAACGGGACGGTCAACAGGGCGGTTACCTGCGCCTACCACCAGTGGCGCTATCAGCTCGACGGTGCCTTGGCCGGTGGTACCCCAACGCGGGGACCAGTTCCCCGGCCTCGACCTGGCTGACTGGGGCTTGCTCCCGGCCTCGGTCGACCTCTGGCAGGGCATGGTCTTCGCCCATCCCAACCCGGCCGCCCCTGCCCTCCTTGATGCCCTGGCGGGAATCCCGGAGAACCTGGGGAGCTTCCAGCCCGGCCTGCTCCGCCAGGTGGCCACCGCCCAGTTCGACGCCCGGTGCAACTGGAAGCTGTTCGTCGAGAACCACATCGACGTCTACCACCTGTGGTACCTGCATTCCTCCAGCCTGGGCGACTACGACCACCACCGGTTCCAGCACCACTTCGTGGGGCACAACTGGGTGAGCTACGAGGCGTTGAAGCCCCACCGCCACCTGGAGCACGCCGCCCTCATCCAGAGCACGGCGCCAATCCGTCACCTTCAATCCGAGGACCAGGTGGCGTTGCGGGCCCAGCTCATGTTCCCCAACCTCATGATCGCCACGTCGTCAGGGTTCTGGGCCACCTACGTGGCCCGCCCGGTGGCGCCCGACCGGACCGTCATCGAACTGCGCATCCGGGCCGGACCCGAAGCCGACCCCGCTGCCCTGCTCGAAGCGTTCCAGTCCATTATCGCCGAGGACATTGCCGCGTGCGAGTCGGTGCAGCAGGCCGTGGGCTCTCCCGTCTTCTCGGTCGGACCCTTGGCCCAGGACCACGAGCGGCCCATCGCCACCTTCCACGCCAACGTCCTGGCCGCCATGTGGACGCCATGAGCTTCTCGGTTGAAGGGGCATGGACGCGCCAGTCGGTGTCCGTCGACGGGGGCGAGCCATTCGAGACCCAGCGGGTGTACTGGCTCCAGGCGGGGCCGTGCTATGCCGATCTGCGGGTGCCGTTCCACCCCTCGGCCGGTATCGGCTGCTTCGGGGGGCGTAGCGGCTGGGACGGCGAATGCTATCGATGGAGCCACCGTTTGGATCTGGCCGGTTTCGACGGCGACGACGTGGGTTCGTTGACCTGGGATGGGGAGCGGCTCATCGAGCGGGGCGTGATCGGGGCCGACCGTTACGCCTACGAAGAGGTGTGGGTCCGCCTCCCGGGCTCCGAGCCCCGGTCGTCGTGCGAGACGCAGGAGGCGCCCGACGGTTGCCACGTCCAAGTGGGCGGCCATGCCATCACCATTGTGGACGACCGCCCGGCTGGCGGGTCCTTCCGTGCCTCCTACCGTGTCCTCGGGCCGGACGGGTGGCAGACAAGCGCCGCCATCGGTGACCCGGAGGTAGGTGCGCTGAATTTGTGTCGTGTACACAGCACTAATTCAGCGCACCTCACCGAGCAGCCCCGATGACGCCGGCCCGCAAGTGGGAAGAGCAGTCCTGGCCCGGCCTCCAGGACCTGGCGGGACGGGGCGACGGTGAGGTCGGGCTGGTCCCGGTGGGCGTCACCGAGCAGCACGGACCCCACCTGCCGACCGGCACCGACACGATCATCGCCACGGCGGTGTGCGACCTGGCCTCCGAATGCACGGGCGCACCGGTCCTGCCCGCCATTCCGGTGGCGTGCAGCTATGGCCACGGAACGGTTATCCCGGGCACCCTCTCGCTCTCCCCCCAACTGCTGGCCGCGGTGGCCATCCAGTACGCCGAGTGGGCTGCCACCTCGGGCTCACCCGCCTCATCTTCGTCAACGCCACTACGGCAACGCGGCATCACCCGGCACCGCCACCGACCACCTGCGGTTGTTCCGGCCCGACCTGCAGGTGGCGGCGGTGGACTGGTGGACCGCCGACCCGGAAGTCCCCCGGGAGACGACGGTGGACGGCCACGACGTGCACGCCCAACGGGCTGAGACCTCGGTGATGCTGGCCATTTCCCCCCACCTGGTCCACCTCGACGAGGCCGCGACCGCCGACGACGCCGACCGCACCGAGGGCCTGGTGTTCCGCTACACCGTCCCGGCGCTTTCGACCAACGGCGTGACGGGCCGGCCCTCGGAAGCCACGCCCGAACTCGGTTCCCGGCTCCTCGAGGCGGTGGACGCCTTCCGGGAGGACCCGTTGGTGCATGAAGTGTTCCCGGCGCAGATGGTGAGTGCCTACGCCGACATGAAGCAGGGCGAGTGGGATGACTACCACCGCCAGGTCGGCGCGTTGGAACGGACCAAGTACCTGCTGGCCTTCTAAATGGGCACTGTCTAAATGGGCTCTGTCTAAATGGGCACTGTTTAGATGGGGGCAGGCGTGGCCGTGGTCACCGGTGGCGGGCGGGGACTGGGCCGCGGCATCGCCCTGGCCTTGGCCGAGGCTGGCTTCGACCTGGTGCTCGGCTGGGTCTCGGACTCCGAGGCGGCGAGCGAGACGGCCACCGCCGCCGAGGCCCCTGCCGCCGAGGCGGCCACGGGCGCGGGTCGGCGGGTGGTGCTGGTCCACGGTGACGTCGCCGACCCTGCCACCGCCAAGCTGCTCCTGGACGCTGCCGTCAGCCTCGGTGGTCTCACGGCCTGGGTCAACAACGCCGGCGTGTCCGTTCTCGCCCCCGTCGTCGACACCGACCCCGCCGACATGGCCCGCATGGTCGAGATCAACCTGCTGGGCACATTCCACGGGCTGCAGGCGGCGGGCCGCTGGTTCAGGGCCGAACAGAGGCCCGGCCGGATCGTCAACCTGGCTTCCGACCTCGGCGTTCAGGCGTGTGCCAACCTGGGCGGCTACGCCGCCACCAAGTTCGCGGTCGTGGGCCTGACCCAGGCGGCCGCGGTCGAACTGGCCCCCACCGGCATCACCGTCAACGCCGTGTGCCCCGGGACGGCGGAAACCGACATGGTCCTGGCCGAGCGGGACCGCGAGACGGCAATGACCGGGTCGAGTGCGGAGGACGTGCGGCGTTCGTACCTCGATGCCATCCCGGCCGGGCGTTTCTGCACGCCCGCCGACGTGGGCGGGTTGGTGGCGTGGCTGTGTGGGCCATCGGCGTCCTACGTCACCGGCCAGGCCATATGTGTCAACGGCGGCTCCGTCCTGCATTGAAGCCTGTTTGTGCCAACCGTGACCACCAACAAGGAGTAACCGTGCCGACCGTACGCCGCCCCCGGATTCGATCGCTCGTGGCGTGGGCCGCATGCGGCCTGCTGCTGGTTGCCGCCACTGCGTGCAGCAGCTCGTCCTCGCCGTCCAGCACCACCGGCTCGACCGCCCCGTCGACCGCGACGGCGCCGGCGGTCGTGAATATCGGCTATGTGGCCGACATGGCCGTCCCCGACCCCGACATCTTCTACGAGATCGAGGGTAACTCGGTGGTTACGTCGGTCTACGAAGGGCTGGTCGCCTACGCCGACAACAGCACCCAGATCATCCCCGCCCTGGCCCAGAGCTTCGACATCGCGGCCGACGGGCTCACCTACACCTTCCACCTGCGACCCAATGTCACATTCCACGACGGCGCCACCATGACCGCCAACGATGTCAAGGCCAGCTTCCAGCGCCGCACCCCCCATCCCCCCGTCGCAGCCCGCCTACATGCTGGCCAGCGTCACCAGCTACGACACGCCCGACCCACTCACCTTCGTGGTCCACCTGGGCGCGCCGGTCGCGCCCTTCATGGACTACCTGGCCGCACCGTATGGGCCCAAGGTGTCGAGCGCGGCCACATTGACCGCCCACGCCGGCTCCGACATGGCGCAGACGTATCTGAAGACCCACGACGCGGGCACTGGGCCGTTCACCATGAGCGACTTCGTGCCCGCCGACCACTACACCCTCACTGCCTTCCCCAACTACTGGGGTGGCAAGCCGGCCATCTCCCAGCTCCACATCACCATCCTCCCCGACATCTCCACCCAGCAACTCAAGCTGCAGAACGGTGACCTGCAGATGATCATCCACGGCCTGGCCAAGAACGACATCGCCAGCTACGAGCACAACCCGAAGTTCCAGGTCCAGCGGTTCCCTGCCAACTTCAAGAACATGTTGATGGTCAACCAGAACAAGGGGATCTTCAAGAGCCTGCCGCTGCGCAACGCCCTGCAGGGCGAGCCCGCCAGCCCGCTGCGCCCCCCTTCGGGGTGCCCGTTCCATCCCCGCTGCGACGTGGCGCTGGATTCGTGCTCGTCGGCCGACGCGGCCTTGCTCCCAATCGGGCGCCGCTCCGTCGCATGTGTCCGGGCGGGAGAATTGGAAGGCCCGGGCGGGGCGGCCGTTGGTCCAGAAGACAGGGAGGTTGTCCTTGCTGCCCGGCATTGAGACCGCCGTGGGAGGGCGGTATGGCCACTGCTGACCCCTACCTGCCGCCGAGCATCGGCATCCTGCGCAGCCGGGTCGTCTTCCGGGTCAAGCGCCGCCGGCGCTCCCACGCCGCCGCGCTCGACCGGGTCGCCATCGGCCTGCTGGTCGCACTGACGCTGATGGCGGTGGTGACTCCCCTCCTCGCTCCCTTCAAGCCCAACCTGGTTGCGGGCGACTCATTCGCCCACCCGAGTGCCAAGTTCCTGCTCGGGACCGACGAGGTGGGCCGGGACATCTTCACCCGGGTGTTGTTCGGGCTGCGCACCAGCTGGTTTGCATCACTCGAGGTGATCGCCTCCGGGGTGCTGATCGGCGGCCTGATCGGTCTGGTCGCGGGCACGGCCGGGGGCTGGATCGACGACATCCTGATGCGGATCACCGATGTTTTCCTGGCTCTTCCGGGTCCCATCCTGGCCATCGCCGTGGTTGCCGGCCTCGGCCCGTCGCTGCAACACACGCTGGTCGCGGTGGCGATCGTGTGGTGGCCGTTCTACGCCCGCATCGTGCGGGGAGAGGTCAGGGCGTTGGCCGCCCGGCCCCACCTGGAGGCGGCCCGGCTGGCCGGCGTGGGCCGGGTCCGGCTGGCGGTGCGCCACCTGCTGCCTGGTGCCATCCCGGCCACCGTTGTCACCGCCAGCCTCGACGTGGGCAACCTGGTGCTCACCCTCGCCATCCTGTCGTTCCTGGGCCTGGGCGCCCCTTCGCCCGCCCCCGAACTTGGGGCCATGGTTGCCCGGGGCCTCACCTACCTGCTACAGGAATGATGGGTACCGATCATGCCGGGTTTGGCCGTGATGCTCCTGGCGTTCGTGGCCAACCTGGCTGGCGACGGCGTCCGGGATCTGTTGGGGGTGGCATAGGTGGCGAGGTTGGGGGCCCGCCGCTTCGGGGCCATGATCCTGGTGCTGTTGTTCCTCGTGGTGATCGTCTTCACCCTGCAGCACCTTTCGCCCACCGACCCCGTCCATTCCTTCCTTGGGGCCAACGCGTCCAAGGCCGCGATCAAAGCCGAGACCCACAGGCTGGGTTACGACCGGCCCCTGGTCGTGCAGTACGTGCATTACGTGCGCGACCTACTACGCGGCAATCTCCAAATGCCACTGCGGACCCGGCGGCCGGTAGCCACCGATCTGCGCCACTATCTACCGGCCACCGCCGAGTTGGCCATGTTCAGCCTATTCCTCGCGGGCGTGCTGGGCGGCATCCTCGGCGTCACCACCGCGGGCCGGTTCGTGGGGCCGGGGTGTTGCGGGTGGTCACGCTGTCGGGCGCGTCGGCGCCCCAGTTTCTCCTGGCCGAGCTCGGAATCCTGTTCTTCTACCGTCATCTCCACTGGCTGCCCGCCACCGGCAGGTCCGGACTGGCCACCCCGCCCAATGGCCCGACCGGCTTTCTCTCGATCGACACGCTGGTGCATGGCTACCTCCATGGCTTCGCCGATGCCATCGGCCACCTCATCCTGCCCGGCTTGTGCATCACCATGATCCCCGCCGTGTCGATCGGGCGGTCTAGCGCTCCAGCCCGGTGTCGACCATGCGCACCGACTACGTGCGCACCGCCCGGTCCAAGGGCCTGCGGGAAGTGGCCGTGCTGTGGCGCCACGCCCTACGCAACTCGATCGGGCCGGCCCTGTCGATGGGCGGCCTGCAAGTCGGCCTCATGTTCGCAGGCGTCGTGGTGGTCGAGCAGATCTTCGCCTGGCCCGGTATCGGCCTCTACACCTATCAGTCCATCCCCCGCAGCGACTTCCCCGCCATTGCCGGCATCACCTTGGTTCTCGGTGCCGGGTACGTGATCGTCAACACCGTGGTCGACCTGCTCCAAGGGGTGGCCGACCCAAGGATCGTCGTCTGATCAGCGCCGAGCCAGACCAGAGCCGGACCAGAGCCAGACCAGAGCCAGACCCGAGCTAGACCGATAGGAGTTGGCGCACCGATGCGTCGGCCAGCTCGGATGCGGGGCCGGCGCGCACCACCTCGCCCGCGTCGAGAACGATATAGCGGTCCGCCAGCCGGAGGGCGAAGTCGAGGTACTGCTCGACCAGGAGGATCGAGAGGCCCTGCTGGTGGAGCCCGGCGATGGCCTCTTCGATCTCGAGAATGATCGAGGGTTGGATACCTTCAGTGGGCTCGTCCAGTAGCAATACCCGGGGCCGGCCGACCAGGGCCCGGGCGATGGCCAGTTGCTGTTGCTGACCTCCGGAGAGGAAACCGGCCCGGCGCTTCAGCAGCGGGCGAAGCCGGGGGAACAGGTCCAAGGCGTCGTCCGCCGCGGACGGCCCCGAGCCGCCGACCTCCCAGGCGACCTGGAGGTTCTCCCACACGCTCAACTGTCCGAAGACCTCGTGGCCTTGGGGCACATACCCCATCCCCGCCTTGACCCGGCGCTCGGGGCGCCACGGCGTGATATCGGCCCCGTCGAGGTGGATCCGCCCCCGGCCGCACGGCATCACGCCCATCAGGGCGTGCAGCAGGGTGGTCTTGCCGACTCCATTGCGGCCCATGACGCAGACCAGAGACTTGTCGGGGATCTCGAGGGACACTCCGAAAAGGACCTGCGACCGCCCGTAGGAGACGTCGACATCGCTGACCGTCAGCATCAGGCCGACCCCGGTCCGGCTCCCACGTCCGCGGGGGCGACGTCGAAACCAGCGCCGACCAGCGGTTCGGGCACCCGTTCGGATCGCCCGAGATACACCTCCTGCACCACCGGGTCGGCCTGTACCTCGGCCAGGGGACCCTCGCACAGCACCTTGCCCTCGTGCATCACCGTCACCGTGCTGGCGAATTGCCGGAGGAACGCCATGTCGTGCTCGACCACCATCACGGTTCGCTCCACGGCGATTTGACCGAGCAGCTCCCCCGTCCTCGACCGCTCTTCCTTGGTCATCCCGGCCACCGGTTCGTCCAGCAGTAGCAGCCGGGGCTGCTGGACCACGAGCATGGCCAGCTCCAACCACTGCCGCTGGCCATGCGACAGGACCGCGGCCCGGCGGTCGGCCAGGCCGGCCAGCTCCACCGTTTCGAGGGCTTCCATGACGCCTGCGGCGGGGCGCCGGGCTCGCCGCAGGAGAGACCGGTACGACATGCGGAACGTGGCAGCCAGATCGACGTTCTCTTTTACCGTCAGCTCCTCGAACACCGTGGCGGTTTGGAATGTTCGGCCCACCCCCAAATGGACAATCTCGTGCTCCCGGCGGCCAACCAGCTCGGTGCCCGCGAAGCTCACACTGCCCCCCGCCGGCCGGGTCAGGCCGGTGACAACGTCGATGAGCGTGGTCTTGCCCGCCCCGTTGGGGCCGATGAGAAACCGCAACTCTCCCTCCTGCAACTGGAAGTCCAGGTGATCGATAGCCCGGAAGCCATCGAAGACCACCTCGAGGTCGCGGATCTCGAGCAGGGCGGTCATTGGGCCCTCAGTTCGACCGCCCGGGCCGCCGACGGCTCCTCCCGGCCCGACATCGTGGCTCGCCGGGCCGCCAGCGCGTCGCGGCCCTTGCGCCACAACCCGACCAGGCCACCGGGGGCGTACACGATGACCAGGACGAACAGCGCACCTTGCAGGTACAGCCAGCCGGACGCGAAGTGCTCGCTCAAGCCGGTCTTGGCCCAGTTGATGGCGATGGCACCGAGAATGGCCCCGTACAGCGTGCCCCGGCCGCCGACCGCGACGGCGATGACCAGTTCCAGTGACGGAACCACGTCCACCAGCGTGGGCGAAATGATCCCGACCACGGGCACGAACAGCGCCCCCGCGATCCCCGCCAGTGCGGCGGAGAAGGCGAACGCCACGGTCTTCACGACCAACGGGTCGTAGCCGAGGAACCGAACCCGGTTCTCCCCGTCGCGCACGGCCAGCAACAGCCGCCCGAAGCGACTCCGCATCAGGCCCCGGGCCAGGAGGAACAGGCTGAGCAGGGTTGTCGCCACCACGAAGTAGAGCGATTTTTGGTTGGCCGGGTCGGACAGATTGAACCCGAACAGCTCATGGAAGTTGGTGAGCCCGTTGGTCCCTCCCGTGAGTCCTTGCTCCCCGACCAGAAGGATGGCGAAGGCGGACGTGAGGGCGACGGTCAGGATGGCGAAGTAGGCGTCTCGTACCCGTCGGCGAAAGATCAGCACCCCGAGCAGCCCGGCGACGACAGTGGGGACAAGGACGGCGGCGGGCAACGCCACCCACGGGTAGCGGAAGGGCTTCCAGAGCAGCGGCAGCTTCTCCACGCCGCTCCACGACATAAAGTCGGGCACCCGCCCTGGGCCGGCCTCGTGCAGCTTGAGGTACATGCCCATGGCGTAGCCGCCCAGTCCGAAGAAGAGCCCTTGCCCAAGGGTCAGCATCCCCCCGTAGCCCCACGCCACATCGCTGCCCAGGGCGGCGATGGCGAAGCACAGGTACTTGCTGAGGAGGCCCAAGCGGAACGCGGACAGGCCGAGCGGTGCGATCACCAGCAGGGCCAGCACGGCCAGGCCGAAGCCGACCCACCACCGGCCGCTTCGCCCGGTCACCCGCGGACCCCGTAGCAGCATGCTCATTGCAGCGACCTGGTCTTGAGCACGAACAGGCCTTGGGGCCGGGCTTGGAGGAACGCCACGATGGCGATGAACACCACGACCCGGGCGAAGCTGGCCTGGCTGAAGTACTCCACGTAGGCCCGGAGCAACCCGAGACCGACCGCGGCCAGAACCGCACCTCGAAGGTGGCCCAGTCCGCCGACTACCACCACGAGAAAGGCGTCCACCAGGTAGTTGGACCCCAGGGTCGGGCCCACCGACCCCAGCAGCGTGATGCCGACACCGGCCACACCGGCCAGGCCTGATCCGATGAAGAAGGTGCGTTGATCCACGGCGGTCGTGGCGATACCGGTGCACGCCGCCAGCTGGCGGTTCTCGACGACCGCCCGAGTGCGTCGTCCTTGGGGCGAGCGGGTCAGATAGAGCCAGATGGCGACGACCGCGGCCGCCACCACGCCCATGATGAACACCCGGCTGGCCCCGATCGTGACCCCGGCCACGTGGAAACCGCCGTTGAGCCAGGAAGGACCCTTCACCTCGACGTTGGGAGCACCGAACAGGTCCCGGGCTGCCTGCTGCAGGATAAGGCTGACCCCCCAGGTCACGAGCAGCGTGTCCAGGGGGCGCCCGTAGAACCGCCGGATGAGCAACCGCTCCAGGGCCAGCCCGATCGCCCCGGCCACCAGGAAGGCGACCGGGAGGGCGACGAGGAGGGACTGGTTACCCAAGGGGCCCTGGAGCATGTAGGCGGTGTAGGCGCCGGCCATGATGAACTCGCCGTGGGCCATGTTGATGACCCCCATCTGGCCAAAGGTGAAGGTAAGCCCGAGGGCGATGAGCAGGAGGACCGCGCCGATACTCAGGCCGGTGACCAGCTGCGCCAGGGCGACATGCACCGCTAGGCCAAGCCCGCGGCCCACGGGTAGGTCTTGAGGAACGGGTCAGGCTTGATCGGCCCCCCCGAGTTCCACACCTCGTTGATCTGGCCGCTCGAGTCGATCTGGCCGATCCGGGCGGTCTTCTGGATGTGGTGGTTGGACCCGTCCACGGTGACCAACCCCTCAGGGGCCTGATACGTCAGGCCGGCCATGGCCGACTTGACTGCTTCCACGTTGGTCGTGCCTGCCTTGGCCACGGCCAGAGCCCAAAGGTGGACACCGACGAACGCCGCCTCCATAGGGTCGTCGACCACCTTGTCGGCCCCATATTTGGCCTGGTAGGCCTTCACGAAGGCCGCGCTCTCGGGCGTGTTGGTCGTCTGGTAGTAATTCCAGGCCACCAGGTCGCCGGCGATGACATCCGGCCCGATTCCCTTCACCTCCTGTTCGGCCACGCTGACCGAGATCACGGGGAGGCTCTGCGGGCTGATACCGGCGCTGCGCAGCTGCTTGAAGAAGGCCACGTTGCTGTCGCCATTCAGGGTGTTGAACACCGCGTCAGGCTTGGCGGCGGTGATCTTGTTGATGATGGTGCCGTATTCCGTGCCTCCAAGCGGCGTGTACTCCTCACCGAGGATCTCTATACCGTTGGCCTTGGCGTAGGCCTTGATTTCCTTGTTGGCAGTCCGAGGGAAGACGTAGTCGCTCCCGACGAGGAATAGCTTGGTCTTGCCCTTGGATTTCAGGTAATCGAGGGCGGGAACGATCTGTTGGTTGGTGGTCGCCCCCATGTAATAGATATAAGGCGAAGCCTCCAAGCCCTCGTACTGGACGGGGTAGAAAAGCAGCGCCTTGTTGCTCTCGTAAACGGGGAGCATGGCCTTGCGGCTGGCCGACGTCCAGCCACCAAAGACCACCGCGACCTTGTCGACCGAGATCAGTTTCTGCGACTTTTCCGCGAAGGTGGGCCAATCGGATTGCCCGTCCTCGACCACAGGAACGATTTGTTTCCCGAGGACGCCACCCGCGGCGTTGATCTGGTCGATGGCCAAGAGTTCGGCGTTCTTGACCGTCACCTCGCTGATAGCCATGGTGCCGCTGAGCGAGTGCAGGTCGCCGACCTTGATCGTGTTGCCCGCCACGCCCGGCTGGGGGATCGAGGACCCGGTGCCAGCGGTGGTCCCGCTTGTCGTCGTCTTGCTGCCGCACGCGGCCGCGAGCATGAACGCCGCCAATGTGGGTACCAATAACCTAATCCTAAGTACACGTCCGCGCATGCGCCACCCCTCCAGGAATCGTTGCGTCGGGACCATATGTATCGAATGTTTCTTACGCGAGTGCTGCGTGTAGCCGCTGTTTGAACCGAGCATGACGGGCAGATGACGAAGAACCGTCTGTTAAATCGGCCGAACGAATCTCCCGTGCCCCGGTGACAGAGGGCCCTCCTTGTCGCAATAGACGGTGAGGCCCCGCACCGGGGTTCTCACCACGCGAGCGTTCAGAGTCCATCCGATAAAGGGCGACAAGCGGTGGCGCGACCAGGTCGTCTCCGGCCCCACCACCCACGACGAGGCCGGATCGACCAGCACCAGGTCGGCGTCTGCTCCTGGCGCGAGCGATCCTTTGCCCGGCAGCTGGAGCAGCCGGGCGGCTGAGGTGGTGACTCGGGCGATGTCGGGCAGGGAAAGGCGCCCGTCGGAGACGAGCAGAGGCAGGGCCACGCCGACGCCGTCGACACCAGCCCGGGGGTTCGGTCCTTCCTTCAGGGCCGCCGGGCAGGGAGAGTGGTCGGACGCGATCGTGTCGATGGCGTGGGAGTGGAGACGGTCCCACAGCCGGTCGCGATTGGCGGTGTCCCGAATGGGGGGATGGCAATGCGCCCAGGCGCCGGTCCGCCGTGCCAGCTCGTCATCGAGGAACAGGTAGTGCGGGCACGTTTCGACGCTGACCCGGGGCCATTTCCGCGCTTCGTCGACCGCCTCGACTGCCGAGGTGTGAACGACGTGCAGCCAGGCCCCGGCCGGGGCGGCTAACCGGGCTGCCCACCGGACCGCTTCTACCTCCGAGGCCACGGTATGCCCGAGAGTGGCCAGTTCGCAGTGCACTGCCACCGGCAGGTTGAGGCGCGCTCCCGCCGCCATGCCCGCGGCCAGCGCCGGTTCGTCGACCGGCGGGAAGTCATCCCAACCGCTGGGGCAGGCGAAAGCCTTGAAACCCACCACCCCGGCCTCCGCCATCGCGTCCAGGTCGGAGACCGAGCTCGGTACCAGACCGCCCCACATGGCGACGTCCACCCGGCTGTGGCGCCTGATGGCCGCCGCCTTGGCGGCCACAGCGGCCGCGGTCACCGTTGGTGGATCGCAGTCAATCGGCATGTCGACCACCGTTGTGACTCCCCCGCGGCCGCCGCCGCGCCACCGGTGTCGAAGCCCTCCCATTCCTCGCGGCCCGGCTCCTGGAAATGAACGTGGGCGTCGACCATCCCGGGCAGGACCAGCAGCCCACCGGCATCGAACGTCGTCATCCCATCCGAGCCGGCCGAGCCGGGCGCCACGACGGCGGCGACCTTGCCGTCGGACACCACCACGTCGGCCACCCGTACCCGGTCAGAGGTCACGACCGTGCCGCCTCGCACCACCATGCCCGGGGCCATCGGCGCGACGTTAGGGAACTCGCGCCCCGAGCCGCCGGCCCGGACAGAGAGCCGAAACACTCCATTCATGCTTTGGTTCAGCCTCCCGTAACATGCGGCTCCTAAGTTTCGGGCCGATCAATCACACAACCGAGAGCGCCTAGGGTTCCGTCTCCACCTGCTGGGCGGGGGGAGGGCATGGTCCGAGAGGCGCAGGCGGCGAAGGCCGCTTCACGGAGGGACAAAAGCCCGGGAGGCCCATTGCGTGCCCCGGGCCGTCCTGCGCTTCCAGCAGCCAGTAGTAAGGAGGGCGACAGGTGCAGGATTTGGCCCCGGAGGCCCCGGAGGCCCCGGAGGCCCGGAGGCCCGGAGGCCCCGGAGGTGAGCGAACAGTGCGATTGACCCCCAGTGACGTGGACCGATTGCTGGTGTCGATGGCCGCCATGGTCGCCCGGGACCGCCGGGCCCGTGGCGTCCTCCTCAACGCCCCCGAGGCGACCGCCCTGCTTTCGTCGTTCGTGCTCGAAGGCGCGCGCGACGGGCGCAGCGTGGCAGACCTGATGACGAGCGGCCGGGAGGTCCTGACCAGCCAGGATGTCATGGAAGGTGTCCCCGAGATGCTCCACGAGGTCCAGATCGAGGCCACCTTTCGCGATGGGACCAAGCTGGTGACCCTGCACCAGCCCATCCCATGATCCCTGGCGAGGTGGTGGCGGCTCCGGGCGAGATCGAGCTCAACCCGGGGCGGGCACGCCGCACCATGGTGGTCGAGAACACCGGCGACCGCCCCGTCCAGGTCGGTTCACATTTTCATTTCGCCGATGTCAACCGGGCCCTGGCGTTCGACCGGGACGCAGCCCTCGGGTATCGCCTTGACGTCCCCTCGGGCACAGGTGTCCGCTTCGAACCAGGCATCAGCCGCGAGGTCTCCCTGGTGGCGCTGGCCGGCCGGGCCGAGGTACCGGGCCTGCAACTGAGGAGCCCGGCGCGGTGAGAATCGACCGCGCCCGCTACGCCGAGCTGTACGGCCCCACCGTGGGCGACCGTGTCCGGCTGGCCGACACCGATTTGTGGATCAGCCCGACCGAGGACCGCTGCGCTCCACCCCGGACGGGCCCGGGCGACGAAGCCGTCTTCGGTGGCGGCAAGGTTATCCGCGAGTCCATGGGCCAGGCCCTCACCAGCACGGTCGACCTGGTGATAACCGGAGCCCTGGTCCTCGATCACTGGGGGGTGGTGAAGGCCGACGTGGGTGTGCGGGCGGGGCGCATCACCGCCATCGGCAAGGGCGGCAACCCCGACATCATGGATGGCGTCCACCCCGACCTGGTCATCGGCCCCGACACCGAGGTACTGGCGGGCGAGGGGCGCATACTCACGGCGGGGATCGTGGACTGCCACGTCCACCTGATCTGCCCCCAGATCATCGAGCTGGCACTGGCCGCGGGTACGACCACCATCATCGGAGGGGGAACGGGGCCGACCGACGGCACCCGGGCCACCACCGTCACCCCGGGATCATGGAACCTGGCCCGGATGCTCGAGGCGCTCGATCGCTGGCCCGTCAACGTGGCGCTGCTGGGCAAGGGCAACACCGTCTCTCGGGACGCGCTCCTGGCCCAGGGCCGGTCGGGCGCGGCCGGCTTCAAGCTGCACGAGGACTGGGGCTCGACGCCGGCCGCGATCGACGCCTGCCTGAGTGCGGCCGACGAGCTGGGCGTCCAGGTCGCTATCCACACCGACACCCTCAACGAAGCGGGATTCGTCGCCGACACCCTGGCGGCTATCGCGGGCCGTTCGATCCACGCCTATCACACCGAGGGGGCGGGCGGCGGCCACGCTCCCGACATCATCACCGTGGCCTCTGCCCCCAACGTGCTGCCGTCGTCGACCAACCCGACCCGACCCCACACCGTGAACACCATCGACGAGCACCTCGACATGCTTATGGTGTGCCACCACCTGAACCCGCGGGTGGCCGAAGACCTGGCCTTCGCCGAGAGCCGCATCCGCCCGTCGACCATCGCGGCCGAGGACCACCTGCACGACCTGGGCGCCATCTCCATCATCGGTAGCGACTCCCAGGCGATGGGCCGGGCGGGCGAGGTGTCGGTGCGCACCTGGCAGACGGCCCATGTCATGAAGGGCCGGGTCGGCCCGCTCCCGGGCGAGCCGGTGCCGGGCGCGGACAACCTTCGGGCCCGTCGCTACATCGCCAAGATCACCATCTGCGCCGCGGTGGCCCACGGCCTCGAAGGCGAGGTGGGCTCGATAGAAGTGGGGAAGATGGCCGACCTGGTCCTGTGGGACCCGGTGTGGTTCGGTATCCGCCCCGACGTGGTCGTGAAGGGCGGGTTGGCAGCGTGGGCGCAAATGGGTGACGCCAACGCCTCCATTCCCACACCGCAGCCGGTGCGGTCGCGGCCCATGTTCGCCGACACCATCGCGGGCGCGGTCTCGGTGGCGTGGGTGGCACCGGCCGCGCTGGAGGATGGCCTGGCCGACCGCCTGCGCCTCACCCGGCCGCTCATGCCCGTGGCCAACACCAGGGCACGGGGCAAGGCCGACCTGCCCGAGAACACCGCCACTCCCACCATCGAGGTCGATCCCGCCACCTTCGCGGTCCGCATCGACGGCGCCCTGGTCCAGCCCGACCCGGTGTCGGTGCTCCCCCTGGCCCAGCGGTACAGTCTGTTTTGACCGTGCGTGCGCTATCCGCTTTGTCGATGGCCGCTCTGCTGCTCGCGGACGGCCGGTTCCCCGGTGGCGGCCATGCCCATTCCGGCGGGCTGGAAGCGGCGGTCGCCGACCGTTCCGTGGACCCGGGCTGCCCTTTTCCCACCTTCGAAGCCTTCCTGGCCGGGCGGTTGACGACGACCGGCACGATCGACGCCTGGTTGGCCGCCTGCGCCTGCCACGGGGCGGACGAGGAGGTCCTTGATGCCGAGGCCGATGCCCGCTGCCCGTCGGCCGCGCTCCGCCTGGCGTCCCGGCGGCTGGGCCGGGGGCTGCGCCGGGCCGCGGGCCGGAGCTTCCC
>JALYXV010000193.1 GCA_030947025.1 Actinomycetota bacterium
AGCGCGGCCAGCAGCGCGGCCAGCAGCACCGCCCGCGCACCTCCGCCGCGCCGGCCCGGGCGGCGCCGTGACGACCCGACCGTCATGACCGTTCCGGTCGCCCCGCTCCGGAGTACGTGCTGGCGCCGCTCTTCGAATCGACCGGGGCAGGATGGACGCCAGCCAGCGCGGCGTGCAGATCCGCGCCCCGAAGCGTCTCGTTGGCCGCCAAGGCGGCGGCGAGGGCATCGAGCGTCGCCCGGTTGGCGATCAAGATGGCCGTCGCCTCATCGCGCTGCTCTTCCACCATCCGCCGCACTTCGGCATCGAGATGCACGAGCGTGGGCTGGGAAACATCACTGGCTTGGAGGTAGTCGCGGCCCAGGAACACCTCACGATCGGCGCTCAACACCCGCACGGGCCCCAACCGTGAGCTCATACCGAAGCGCCCCGCCATGTCCCGGGCGGTGTTGGTGGCCCGCTCCAGGTCCTGCTCGGAGCCGGTCGAAACCTGCCCGAAGACCAGGATCTCGGCCGCGAAACCGGCCATGGCAATGGCGATATCGGTGCTCATGTCTTGGCTGGTGTGCAAGCTGCGGTCGTCACCGAGCACCGCCAGATGTCCAACGCCCCGTCCCCGGGCGATAATCGACACCTTCTGGATAGCGGCCGTCTTGCCCAGCGCGGCCGCCACCACCGCATGGCCGGACTCGTGGGTCGCGATGCGCTGCTTGTCCTCATCGGAGAGGACAAGGCTACGCAGCCTCGGTCCGGACAGCAGCCGATCGACCGCCTCCTCCAGATGTTGGCGGGAGACGCTCCGGGCACCCTCGCGCACGGCCAGCAGCGCCGCCTCGTTGACGAGATTGGCCAGATCGGCGCCGCTGAAACCGGGAGTGTGGCGGGCGATGTACGCCAGGTCGTCGTCGCCACCGGCCAGTGGGCGGGACCGGGCGTGCAGACGAAGGATTTCGGCCCGGCCTTCGAGGTCGGGGCGTTCCACGGTTACATGACGGTCGAATCGGCCAGCTCGGAGGAGGGCCGGGTCCAAGATGTCGGGCCGGTTGGTGGCGGCGAGCACGACCACCCCCTCGGTGGACGAGAACCCGTCCATCTGGACCAGCATCTCGTTGAGTGTCTGCTCGCGCTCGTCATGGCCCTGACCCAGGCCCGCGCCCCGCTGGCGGGCCATGGCGTCGAGCTCGTCGACAAAGACCAGCGATGGCGCATGGGCGCGGGCCTGGGCGAACAGGTCGCGCACCCGGGCTGCGCCCACTCCCACCAGCGCTTCGACGAACTCAGAACCCGAGATGGAGTAGAAGTTGGCATTGGCCTCGCCCGCCAGCGCCCGGGCCAGAAGGGTCTTACCGCATCCCGGGGGCCCCACCAACAGCACCCCTTTGGGGGCCCGGGCGCCCATCGCCGCGAACGCGGTGCGGTCAGTCAGATAGGCCTGGACCTCTTTCAGTTCCGTCACCGCTTCGCCCGCCCCGGCCACGTCGGCAAAGGTGACGGGCGCCTCGACCCCCGACTTGGACCTGCGGTCCCCAACCCGGCCGAAGGCAATCAGCTGCTCGGTCCCCGAATCCGAACCGCTTCCCAACAGGGAGAATAGGAGGGCGAACAGATTGGCCAGCACGACCAGGGGCAGGAGGAACTGGGTCAAGAAACGCACCAGTGCCTTCGTGGGCTGGGGGTCCACTGTGACCCTCACGTCACTGGAGAAGAATGTCTTCAACAGGTCGTTGGTGGCGGTATCGCTACGTGGGTAGGCGGTCCAGAACTCCGTTGGACGGGCGTGGGTCGCGGCGTTGGCGGGGAGCGAGGCTCCCACTATCCGGGCATCCTCGTCGAGAAAGCGAGCGGTAATGATCTTGCGATCGGCGGTCTGGCAGTACGCCGTCGTTGCCTGGGCCGGGGCCGCCGTCCGAGTGCTGCTGCACGTGGCATCGCGCAGCACCGCATCGAGGCTCAGGGCCCGGCCCGGGGAGGGCGGGCGCAGGACGAGCAGAGCAAGGCCGTACAGGACCAGCACACCCACCAGCGTGAAAGCCAAGAACTGCGTAACTGATCGCCGGCGCTTTCCGTCAACGCTGCCGTCACCCATCGTGGGCATCAGGGCAAACCGCCTTTAGGATGGACCCCGTGAGGAGTCGAGCGGAACTCGCTCGCCAAGCACACAATCCGCTCGCCGTTGCCGGCGCTTGATACGCGACCATGCGAAAGGCGCAACTTACCAGTACCCGCGCTTTGTCCATAGATCCGGCTGGCGACGACCCGTGTCGACAATCGGGCATCAGGACCGCCGGGTGGGAAGCACCAGCAACTTGAGGTCGTGGACCTGGATACCAGTTCCATAGAGGAACACCAGGTACGTACTGCCGGCGACCAGGTTGACCGGCACCGGTCCTGCCACCGGGGGGGCCGAGCATTGCCGGTCACCAGCCGAATAGGCGGCGACCGGCCGTGGACCGGGTTCGACCGCAAAGGCCACGGGGTAGATGGAAACAAGTGGATCAGACACGACCGACCCCAACGTGTCGGACAGGCACCCGACGCCCGGGATGCCATATCGGAACGAAACCGAACTCTGGGAGAACAGCCTCTGCACGGCCGTCGCACTCGACCAGATCAGCGCCTTGCCGGGCGGCGGCGGCGACCCGGTCCCGCCACCGTCGGGGTCCGAACCCAACTCGAAGAAGGTGGGATTCGGGGTCTGGTTGTTCGACTGCACCAGCACGGTCACGACCGCCTTGGCCGGGACGTTGGGAGTGAGGTAACCGATGCGGCCGTCGTCGGTGGTGGACCCTTGCCGGTACACCGTAAAAGACTGGCGTCCCTCAGGCATGCTCAGGTAGTCACTCGCCCGCCCGAATCCCAGGCCACCCACCACCGGACGGCCCGATGCGTCGTTGAAGCCCCGATAGACGTCGACTGCGGGCGGGGGCCCCTCGAAGGCGAACAGGTTGACAAAGCGCAGGCTGCCCCGCCCAGGAATTGTGCTGGGCGCACCAGCAAAAGTGACCGGCACGCTCGAGGCCGAAGTGGTCGCCACGGTTGGTGTCGACGGCCCGGGACCGGCCCGAGGTGGCGTCACCGACGCACCGTGGCCTGAACAGGCCGCGTCGATCAGGATCCCAGCCAGGAGGGTCAGGTAGCCGGGTCCGGCCCGGCCGCGCCTGACGCCAGGTTCCGGCAGCCGTCAGCCTTGCCGGCGCCGTGCCATTGCGGGAACGGCGCGGCGCCGAACCTGGCCGACCAGAGCCGCGGCGCCGAAGGCCAGCAGAGCCATGCTCAGCACTCCCACGCCCACCGTCAGTGCGATCAGGGCGGGTGAAGTGGCTTCAGGCTGAACTCCCACGGGGACCACCGGCTTCACCGGCAACGCGGTGGCATTGGCCGGCTCGAGAACCTGCAACCGGGCCTTCTGCACCCCACCCTTAACCTGACCGCTCGCATGCGGCTCGCTGACCCACACCAGGTAGTAGCCGGGGGCCGCATCAGGCACCGTGAAGGTGGTCGAGATGTTGCCGGTCTGATCGGCGTACGCCCGCGCCAAGAGCGGCCCGTCCGGGGTATTCCAGTGGAACTCGAACGGCTGGTTCGCAATAGCGGTCGAGAACGACGACCCGTTGATGGTGATGGCCGCACCGGGAGGGGCGGCGGGACGGTTGAAGTTGAGTACCGCCAGATCAGTGCAGGCAAATGCTGCCGACGCGGCCACGATCAGCGCACCGGCAGCCAAAACGAAACCGGCCAGAGCAACCTTGAACCTCATGGCCATCTCCTAGGTAAAAACGGGTCGAAGTTCCTGACCACAGTGTGACAGTCTTTCCTAGAGTCGTGCAACGGTGTCTGTCACGCCGGCGGCGGTGGGGGCTGAGCCGACTGGCGGGGCGGCAGGGTCGGCGGGGTCGGCCAAAAGTTGCTCCAGCTCCTTGCCCTCCAAGGTCTCGGCGACCAGCAACGCTTGAGCCAGAGCGTCAAGCAGACCCCGCCGCCCTGCGAGCGTCTGGGTAGCTCGGTCCTCCGCTGCGGTGAGCAGCGCCTGTACCTCAGCGTCGATCTGTGACGCCAGTCGTTCCGAATAGCCGGTCCCCGGACCGTCGTGCAGGGTACCCAGTATGTACGGCGCGGCCGAGAACGGACCCAGCTGATGGCCCATGCCGAACTCGCAGATCATCCGTCGAGCCAGCCTGACCGCAGCGTCGAGATCCGAGCTGGCGGCGCTGGAACGCGAACCGGTCACCAGTTGCTCCGCCGCCTGACCGGCCAGGATGGCCGCCAGCCGGTCAGAAAGCTCCTCCTCAGTGGCGAGAAAGCGATCGTTGTGCGGAATCCACCAGGTGGGCCCGCCCGCGTGGCCGCGGGCCACGAGCGAGAGCTTGTTCACAGGCTCGGTGGACGGCAGCACCGACGAAACCAAGGCGTGGCCGGCCTCGTGGTAGGCAATCCGATGGCGGTCCTGGGGCGACAACAGACGCGACCGGCGCTCGGGGCCGGCTACGGCCCGCTCGATGGCCTCCTGGCAGTGGCTGGCCTCGATGCGTTCGGACCGTCGGCGGGCCGCCAACAGGGCTGCCTCGTTAATGACGTTGGCCAGGTCCGCCCCCGAGAATCCGGTGGTCCTCCGGGCCATCGCGGCCAGGTCGACGTCGTCGGCCAATGGCTTGCCGCGGGCATGTATCGCCAAGATGCCCTCGCGGCCCCGGAGGTCGGGCGGATCGACCATGACCCGTCGGTCGAACCGCCCTGGCCGGAGCAGCGCGGTATCGAGAATGTCAGGGCGGTTGGTCGCCGCCAGGACCACGACACCGCTGCCCGAGTCGAATCCGTCCATCTCTACCAGGAGCTGGTTGAGGGTGGCTTCCCGCTCGTCGGCCCCACCCATCCCGGCCACGGAACGGCTGCGGCCGACGGCGTCGAGCTCGTCGATGAACACGATGCACGGTGCGGCCAACTTCGCCACCCCGAAGAAATCACGGATGCGGGCGGCACCGATCCCGACGAACAGCTCTGCGAAATCGGAGCCTGCGATGGAAAAGAACGGGACCTCGGATTCCCCTGCCAGGGCCCGCGCCAACAATGTTTTGCCGCACCCCGGCGGCCCGGTCAAGAGGATCCCCTTGGGCACCGTCGCGCCCATGACCAGGAATCGCCCCGGGTCGGCCAGGTAGTCGCGTACTTCCTGGAGTTCCTCGATGGCCTCATCGACCCCGGCCACATCGGAGAAGGTGATCTTGGACTCTCCCGTCCACCGCCTTCGGCCGCGAAGGCGGCCGAATGCCATGAAGCTGTCGCTGCCTTTGCCGAACAGCAGGAACAGCAGGAAAAAGCCGTCGACGATGACAAGGGCCGGAAACAGCAACGTGACCGGTTGGACCAATCCTTTGAGCGGCTGCTGTTGGAACTTGGTGGGCACGTTGGCATCGCCCAGCGCGCCGAGGAGGCGACTGATGACCGTCTCCCTGCCTCCGGTATCCAACCAGTACCGCCCGGAAACGCTGGTGCCAACGATCCGGTTGTCGGGCTCCACGAATGTGGCGTCGTGGATCTGACCTCTGTTGAGCAACTCGGTGAACTGGTCCAACCGCACCTGGTGGCCGCGGGAATGAGGGGTGGACCACCACAGCAAGAGGGCGTAGAGCGCGACGAGTAATGGCAGCGCGGCCGCGCACAGCATTAGCGCTCTCCGCCGACCGGCGCCCTCGGAGTTCCGCTCCGCCCGCTGTTCGCCTGGACCTGCCTCCTTGTCACGGCGCCGCAGCATGCGGTCGAGCATGGCCATCACGGCCTCCTTGGCTGGGACCAAGAGATTATCCCGTGCACCTGCCGGAGCCGCTTTCTGACCACGGTCACGGCCGGTACTGCTCGACGCACGCCTGCGAGATCGCAGGGCGGTCAGCGAAGGCCGCGTCGCCGCCCAGCACCAGGGCATCGTCGGCTAAAGCCACGGCCGCGGGCTGGCTGCGAGGGCATGACATGGCTCCCGCCGACCACCACGACCCGCGCTGGGGATCGTAGAGCTCGGCGCTGACCAGCGAGTGGCGGCTCGGTCCGACAACTATGTCGCCGGCGGCAACAAGCACTCGACCGTCGCGCAGCCGCGTGAGCGTCTCGCCGCTCCTTGCCTGCGTCATAGATCCCGTCGCCGCCCAGGCACCGTCACGGGGATCGTACCGCTCGGCTGACCGAACCGACATGCCCGGAGTTTCGCCGGTGATCCCTCCCGCCGCCAGCACGGTGCCGTCATCGAGCAGGACGGCGGCGTGATTGGCCCGACCCTGCCCCAGGTCGCCCGAGGGCTGAAAGGTGTTGGAGGCCGGGTCGTACAACTCGCTGGAGCCCAGCGCGGCGGTGGCGTCTCCGGCTGACGGGCCCGGCCCCAGACCGCCCGCGATCAACACCCGTCCGTCGTCCAGGACCGTGGCTGTGTGGTCAAATCTCCCAACCTCCATTGACGGCGCCGCCATCCACCGAGCGGCAGCCGGGTCATAGATCTCGGCCGAGGACAGCGGCCGGATCGCATCAGCAGAACCATCGGCCGCCGTCGAGGTTATTCCTCCCGCGGCCAAGACCCGCCCGTCGCCCATGAGCGAGAGGCTGAAACCCAGCCGGGGAATTGCCATGGCCGCCACGGGCTTCCACGACCCGATGGCCGAATCGAAGATCTCCGCCGACGCCAACAGCCTGCCCTGAGCAATGCCGCCTACCACCAAGACGTGTCCGTCAGCCAAAACCACGGCCCGATGGCCCCGCCTGGCCTCGACCATCGACCCGGTCGAGCGCCATTGGCGCGAGTCCGGGTCAAACAACTCGGCCCCCGCCAATGGGATGGCCCCGACGCCTCCACCCGCCACCAGCACCTGGCCGCTGCGCAGGACGACGGCGGTTGCGGTACCTCGCGAGGTCGGCATGGCCGCAATGGGTGACCACGAACCGCGGGGTGCAACGACGGTCGGACCCCGGGAGGAGTGTGGTCTTGTGAACGCGATGACTGCCGTCAAGGCGGCCAGCACGACGCCGGCGCCGATCAGGAGGAACGGCCGCCGGTGCGCCGTCGCGGAGGTGGTGCGCTCGACCGGTCGGGCACAGGCTCGGCATTTGAGACCGACTGGCGTACGCACGGCGCATTGCGGGCAGGCGGGCTCGCCGCAGCTCACGCACTGGACCCTCATGTCAAGGTCGTGGCGCGGGCATCGAAGGCTGTCAGAGTTCATGGCGGCTGTCGCGGAATAGTTTGGCCTTGGGGTTGTAGTCAGCGATGAATGCCATCAGACGGCGATTCAAGATGGAGAACCATTTTCCTGGCGATCACGCTTTGACCAAACGGCGCTTGCACCAGTGAATAGGTGGGAGTACGTTCTATGTTCATGCGCACACTAGGGGGGAAGTGCGGTCGCGCCAGCGCGGCCGCCATGCTGGCGGCGGGACTCCTGGGGGTAGCAGCCATACCGGCGGTCGCCTCCTCCAGTGTCACGGCGTCCTTTCCCAGTCAGGCCATCGCCTGGGGCTCGGACAGCTCGGGGCAACTTGGGGTCGCCGGTCCGCTACGGGTCGAACGCAACAGTCCCGTGCCGGTGGCCAACATCACCAACGCCGTGCAGCTGGCGGCTGGCGGCAACCACAGCTTGGCCGTGCTCGCCGACGGCACGGTTCAGGCGTGGGGTGCCAACGACTCCGGGCAGCTCGGCACCGAGAGCAGTCTCGCCAGCTCGGTGGAGCACGATACTCCCGCCCCGGCCTTGGGCATCACCAACGCCCGTCAGGTCGCGGCCGGCGCGGGTGGTTCGCACAGCCTGGCCCGCCTCGCCGATGGCACGGTGATGGCATGGGGGAATAACACCTCGGGCCAGCTCGGCATCGGCACCACCAGCCAGGGCGAGACGCCCCCCGTCGCCGTCACCGGCCTGAGCGATGTTGCGTCGGTGGCTGCGGGCAACAACCACAACCTGGCACTGCTCATTGATGGCACGGTCATGGCCTGGGGTGACAACACCAACGGCCAGCTGGGCGACGGCACCACCACCTCCCACTCCACTCCGACGCCCGTGCCCGGGCTCAGCAGCGTCGTCGCGGTCGCAGCCGACGGGTTCTCCGACGGCAACGGCGGTCCGGGTGGCAGCAATCACAGCCTGGCGCTCCTGGCGGACGGCACGGTCAAGGCCTGGGGGGACAACACCTTTGGTCAGCTGGGTGATGGCACCACGGTCCAGCGCAACAGCCCGGTTACGGTCGTCAAAGCCGCCAACAATGCTCCCCTGGTTGGGATCAAGGCGATTGATGCCGGTGAAATCTGGAGCCTGGCTCTGATGTCCAACGGAACGGCGCGAGCGTGGGGCGACGACAGCTCGGGAGAACTGGGCAACGGCAACGCCACTGGTTCCGGCCAATCGCCATTGCCGGTGCGGGTGCGGGGCGTGGCTGGCGCGACACAGATCGCCGCCGGGGGGCTCTTCGGACTGGCCGTCACCACCTCGGGCGCCGTCTACTCATGGGGTGACAACAACTCCGCCGAGTTGGGCCGCGGTTATTTCGGGTTTCCCCCGCCGGGGAGCGCGAACTGCAGCTGCGAGCCGGTCGCCAGCCGCGTGGTACCGCCCGGCCAGCTCGGCGTACAGGCTATTGCCGCGGGCGGCCAGCACAGTCTGGCCCTGCGAATCAACCGGACATCCGTCGCCCTTACCTCGTCGCCCAACCCGTCGACCGTCGGCCAGGCGGTGACATTCACCGCCAAGGTGAGGGCCCCGGGCGGGGTGATCCCGACCGGCACCGTAACGTTCAAGGATGGCGGCATGGTTTTGGGCAGCAGCCCGGTCGACGCTTCCGGGAAGGCCACGTTTACCACTTCGTCGCTCTCGGTCGGCAACCACGTCATCACTGCCACCTACACGCCGGCAGATACCACGTTCGCCCCGTCGACCTCTCCACCCTTGATTCAGCGGGTGTACGACCTGATCATCACCGGGTCCCAGAGCGTCATTCTGGTGCCCGCGGGACAGTCGGTGCTGGTGGACCACGCGACCGCGCTCTCGGTCGTGGTGCGGGCTGGCGGCGCTTTGACGATCACCAATTCGACCGTCGTCGGTTCGGTGGCATCGACCGGGGCGACCTCGTTCACGGCCTGCGATAACGCCATCGGTGGTTCCCTTTCGGTCACTGGCAGCACTGGTTTTGTGACCGTCGGAGACGGAGGCGACGATGGGCCGCCAGGCTGCGCCGCCAACAGAGTCTCGACGGTGTCGTTGAATAGCAATCACGCCGGCTTGGAAGTAGCGGGCAACGAGGTCGGTACGGTGGTGGTTTCCTCCAACACCGGTTCGGGACCCGACCCGGAGAACGCGTCGCCCGAGATCGAGGGCAACAACATCCTGAGTAGCCTGGCATGCGTTGCCAACACGCCGGCTCCCACTGACGGCGGCCAGCCCAACTCGGGCCCAGCTCCCTACGTCGGCCAGTGCTCAGGTTTCAGCCGGGTGTAGCCCTTGGCCGGGCCTGCGCTCCAACATTGCTCGCCCCTATTGCTTGGGTGACCGTGGCGATGTAGAACTGTCGTCGTCGGTTGACTGCATGAGACCATTGGGAGGCCAGCGATGCATCTGGGTGCCCGCTCGTTCATCGTTTCTGGCGCGGTCTTGGTTGCCCTTTTGGGCGGGGCGGCCACGGCTGCCCGGGCGAACGAGCCGATCGGGCCCGGCCAGCACTTCATCGGCCTGGTAAACGGGAGCAACGTCAAACCGGTCGTGTATACGGTGTGCCCAGGACCCATTTGGCCCGGCCGGACGGGGCCGGTTGTCGGTGGTCAGCATCTTGCCGTCGCTCACGTGGGCGCCGGGGGCGGCTACACGGGGCTGTTCAGCCAGGTTTACGCCTGGTTCGTACCGGACTCATCGGCGAAAGGGCCGCAGCAGGTGAGGTTTACGAGCTATGGAACGGAGCAGGCGATCCCCTCAGCGGTGCGGGTGCCGTGCGATGGGGCGGGAAAAGTCGAGTTCAGTTCGTGTCCGCGCCTGGCGCCGTGCGCCTTCGGCTGGCGTCCCATCCTGGTCGCTGTCAAGTTCGTCAATTTAGCTGACTGACGCCGCCCTGTCTCACCTGTGATGCTGCGAAATCATGGCGGCGACGTTGTCGACCGCGTCGTGTGGGGCGAACATTTGACCGTTACGAGAGACGGCAAACCGGTCGCTCAGCTGGTTCCCCTCGGCAAGCCGCCGCTATCAGTCGAAACGCTCCGGCAACGGTAGCGCAATCTTCCACCGATGGATCCCCGGTGCTTTCGCCGCGACGTTGACACCCTCGTCGACCCGAGGTTGTGATGACCGGAGGTTTCGGTCATCGCGGCGTATTGGACACCAGCACCATCATCCTGCTTGAACGAGTCGGCGACAGTTCGTGGCTCCCGGACGCCGCAATCGCAAACGACCTTCCCCTCTATACCTGCAATCCAGGGGACTTCCAACACATCGAAGAACTCGATTTGCGTCCTATCCGCATCCGGACGCGGCCGCCAACTGAGCAGGTTCTGGCTGCCGCAGCGGCAGATGGCTAGGTGCTGCTCATGGAGAATGTCGCGGACCTTGCTCGCATCGCCACCGAGCGCCTGACTGCGGGCGGGCACCATCGCGGCGTGGTCGCCACACCACCTACATACCAACCGGCCTTTTCGCGTCGCCCGACGACAGTGCTGCTCACCGCCGCCTTGCCCCCGGGTTCAAGCGATGTTCAAGGATCGTTCAAGTGGCCTATCGGACACTTGGGACCGCGAGCTCACCATGTCTGAACCTTAGGGGCCCCTGTCCCAACGAGGATCGTTCGGTCCAAGGCGCGGCCGTGGTGTCACTCCGATCATTGGTCGAAACACGGGAGGGGAAAATGACGAGAAGCGGATCACGAGCGACCAGTGGACGCCTGGCGGTCCCGAAGCGGAAGGTGCTGGCGGTTTCGCTCGCCGTTGTCGGCCTTGCCACGGTGGGGACGGCGTCGGCGGCGATCCCTGATAGCCCGGGTGGGACGATCCATGGGTGCTACAAATCCGACGGACTGCTCGACATTGGCAAGGGGACACTACGAGTGATCGATGCTTCGACCGACCAGTGCCGTCACAACGAAACCGCAATCTCGTGGAACCAGACCGGACCGCAGGGACCAGCCGGAGTGCCGGGACCAAAGGGTGACACGGGCGCGCCCGGACCAACCGGAAAAGACGGGGCACCGGGTGCGAACGGCAAGGACGGGGCACCGGGTGCGAACGGAAAGGACGGGGCACCGGGAGCGAACGGTAAAGACGGGGCACCAGGTGCCAACGGTGCGCCGTGTCTACCGAGCAACGCAGCTTGCGTGGGACCCAAGGGTGACCCCGGACCGGCCGGCGTTTCGGACGTCATAACGGTCAGAAACGCTTACACGTCCTTCGACGATAAAGGCGCCTACGTGCTTCAGCGCGCGGTTGGCCCGGGTCACTACGAACTGAGCGCCAGGATAATCCTCCTTAACTACCTTCCAAGGTTGATAAGGGTCCAATGTGGCGTCGGCAGCGACCAACTTACGCTCGATCTTCCGCCCGCCTACGATTTGCCGCATTCGTCCAGCCAGGTCGTTGCGTTGCAGGCAGAAGTCACACTGCAGAGTGCGGCGTTCCCCTCCGTCGTTTGCATCACCTACACCGCCGGCGACGACGCCTCCGCCGCTAACGCGGTGCTGACGATACTCAAAGTCGGCTGAAGACCGCCTTGTTTGGTTACCGGGTACACCTGGGGCGCCCCACTTGCCTCGCCGACGCCGACTTTGCCACCGCCATAGTTCAAGTTGTTGCTGACCGAAGCGGTGGGGCGGGGCGCCGGGGATGGGCTTGGAAAGCGCCGACCGGCAGGCACGACGCCATGGCAATTACGGGTGAGATCCGAGGGGGGCAGGCTAACCCGGCGCCGGCCCTACCGGTTGGCCTATCAGGCGTCGGAGCGGTTCACCCGATTGCCGCGCTGGCGGGGCGACCCGCCCCGGCCCTCACCAAGGCCCAGGCCAGGAGCGATCACCGTCGCCAGGACAAGGACGCGCTTCATTTTCCCAACGCCATTCGCCTCTTGAGACCCCCGTGACGATCATTGTGGCCAAAAGTCGCGTCCCGACGATTTCCCTCGACGGGCGACCGTGGCTGGAGGTCAGGCGCAGTGTGCGGTTTGGCCGCTCCTGTCGGTGATGTCGAAGCTCCAGGTCGTTGCCTGGTTGGGTTTGGACTTGGTGGCGGTCGCCAGCACCGGTGCTCTCTTGTGCCCGGTGTGAACGCAGGGACATGCATGGCGCCGTTGACAATGTGAATGTGGTTGATGGCAGCGCGGCCGTCGGCCGCTCGAACCCGGACTGTCTGCTGGGCCCGGTTCACGGCGGGCGGCACTTCGGTACCTGCTATGAAACAGGTGAGCGAGCCGGGGGCGACGCTGATCGTGACCGTCACACTCTGACGCGGTGCCGGGCGGCCCGGGGCGTCTATAGTCTGGCCCACCACCAGGCAGGTGGTCGGCGCAGCGCAGGCCACACCGACGAGCGGCGAGTATGCGACCCCACAAGCGAGAGGCCGGAGTCGGCTGTCCCGTTGATGATCGGCACGACCGCACCGCACAGGCCGAAAGTTGCGTCGTTGGCCGCGCCGACTGCCCACAAATTGCCGCGTTCGCACAGGCGACCGCGTCCAGATACGGTATCGCCGGGACTCGCCCCGCCAGCACCTAGGGGCTGCCGGGGACCCCGTTGACGATGGCCACGACGACGGTGTTCACTGAGTTGGAGCCCCCGCCTCGCAGGTCGTCGGTCGGGCAGGCCACCCCGCGAATGATTGAGGCGCCCGATGCGGGGTGCCCGGGCTGCCGTTGGTGATCGACACGACCACCGCTTGGCCCGACGGATCGTCGTGGTCAGCGTGCTGGGCTAACACCGCCCCCTCCAGGCGGACAAACGATGCTTCACCGCCGGCAGCTGCGAGGCGGCAGCCGGGAGGCACCCCCGGCACGGGGCCGGCCCACCGCCTCAAGCGTTTGTGTGCATCTCCCATCGCTATTGCAATCCAGCCCCCACAGAACGATGAACCCCCACAACGTCGGCTTGGCGCTGGCGTTCCCGGACTCCCCCGGGTGGGTTCGTGCCATGCGGCCACGCCGATGTAATGGGCAACCCCGGTGCGCCGAACCTCAACGCCACAGCCCCTGTATGGTCTGGGGCGCGGGGTGGAGTGCGGTGCCGGTGGCGCTACACCCGGGTGACCGGATCGTCGTCGGCACGAGGCAATTGGAACTCCGCGCGATCGGTTCCTCGGCGGAACAGGGTTGGACCCGAGGACCCGAGCACGACAGTGAGGAACCTTTCACTACGCAGA
>JALYXV010000194.1 GCA_030947025.1 Actinomycetota bacterium
CCTCCGAATCCCCAAACCCCGCGCCCATGGCCGCAGCCGCAGCCGCCATCGACGGGGCGGCCGCCATGGTTTGGGGCATCCACTGCAAACGGGGTCACTTCAACAACCCCGACGCCCGTTACTGCCGCATGTGCGGCACCCACATGGTTCACCAACGGCGTGATCCCGTCCTCGGTCCCCGCCCCCTGCTGGGCTTCCTCGTCGTCGACGACGGCTCGACCTACAAGCTGGATGCCGACTACGTGATCGGGACGGAGCCCGACAGCGACGACGCGGTGCGGGCCGGTGAGGCCCGGGGCCTGAGCCTGTCTGATCCTGATGACGCGGTGTCGCCCATCCACGCCACCATACGGATCGACAAGTGGGATGTCTTCGTCGCCGACCGGAAGTCACGGTATGGCACCCACGTGTGGAAACCGGGAACCTCGGGCTGGGTGAGGCTCGACCCCGGCCAGCGGGTCATGCTCGAGCCCCGAACTCACCTTCTCTTCGGCCGGCGCACCATGGTGTTCGACTCGGTCCACCGAGGCTGAGGCTGAGCCGAGCGACCCAGCTACGCCCGCCCGCGCTACCCGGGAGCGGGAGCGCTACCAGCCCGCGCCGGGCAGGCGGCCGCCGCCACCCCAACCGGTGTTGGCCAAGCGGTCCATGGGCCTCCACGTCCGGGGCGGCCGCTCCTCGAACAGCTCCTGCCAGCGACGGAACGCATCGCGACCCATCTCCAGCTGGTCGGGGCGAGCCCGCAGCTTGGGCATGAGGTACTTGTCATAGGCCACGATATGGGCGTCCACCGCCCGCTGGAGCAACGTCATCTGCTGACCCAGGCTCCGGTCGTTGGGCTCCAAACTGTCGATCGTCTCCATCAGCCGGGAAATCTGGTCGTCGGCCGCGCTCAAACCCTCGGCCTCGGTCGACGACAGGCTGTTCCACACGGCGGGGTGGGCCAACTCCACCTCGATGGTCAGGTGAATCCAGAGGTGGTCGCAGACGTTGAGCGCCGCGTCCATGTTGTTGATGCGCTTGTAGTCGTTGAACGAGCGGCGGATTCTCCCATGGTCGTCAGCGAGGAACTTGGGCATGTCGGACATCTAAGAACTCCCTCCTGGTGTTTGGCGGTGGAGCGTTTGGCGGTGGAACGTTTGGCGGTGGAACGTTTGGCGGTGGAGCGTGTTTTGGCCCGCAGCGTAGGTTAACGGCAAGCCGGTCATCGAGTGAAGATCAGTCGGTCACACATCGAGCAGTAAAAGGCGGTGTAGTCCAGCTGGTCACGCCAGTTGCCGGGCAGCCACTGCACGCTGTCACAGCCGGAACAGACGATGTTGTTGGTGAACCGGGCCATACCCAGGCCCTTGAGCACCGGGCCCCCCATCGGCGGCCGGGGCCGGCCGATGGCCTGGCCCTGGGGGGCGGCCTGCTCACGAGCGCGCCGATCCTGCTCGGCCTTGGAGGCGGCGGCCGCGCGGGCCTGCACGGCCACGTCCCACGGCACGCCGGGTGGCGGCGGCACATACTCGCCTCCTCGGCTGGATCCCCCTCCCCGGCGACGCCCCCCGCCGTTCTTCCCGGTCATGGGCCGGTACGCCAGGTGCCCGTTCTGGGCTTCGCGGTAGGCCTCGTTGAGCGCCCTCATCCGCTCTTCGCTGGCGGTCTTCACCTCAGGCGGGCTGTCCTGATACCGATCAGGGTGAAAGATCTGAGCGAGCACGCGGTAGGCCGAGTTGACCTCCTCGGGCGTGGCGTTGGGCGACACGCCGAGTACCTCATATGGAGCCAGCGTCTGATCCACAATCACTCCACCATTACGCGACCAGGCGCACCGGGCCCGACCAGGACTGGCCCATGACCCGGCCTGCCCCGACCGCTGTCACGACCTGCCACGACCTGCCACGGTCACAGCGTATTCCTGTTTCCCGGCCAGGGCGACCGATCGGCCCCGCTCTGGCCCCGCCGAAGCACCTCGGATCGCACCAGCCGACCTCCTGATCGCCTCGTACGCGCCTTTTCCCCGACTCTGGTCCTCAGGGCAGGTAACGGTCGACGCACCCCTGCGCCACGGGCGGCCGGCCGGGGAAGGCGGTGTCTCCCGCCACCACCAGCACACTTCCGTCCGCCAAGAGGGCGGTGCCCGCGCCGCTGCGGGGGCACGACATGCTGCCGGCCGGGTTCCAAACGTCCTTGGCCGGGTCAAAGACCTGGGCCGCAGCCAGGGAGTGCCGGGCCCCCTGGTCCACCGTCTCGCCTCCGGTGACCAGCACCATGCCGTTTTTCAGGGCCGCGGCCGACGCCCCGGTGCGGCCTTGGCTCATCGGCGCCACCTCCGACCAGGCGCCGGTGGTGGGCTCGAACCGCTCCACACTCGAAAGCGTCACGGTGCCGCCCGGACCGCCCAAGCCGCCGGCCACCAGGACCTGGCCGTTGGCCAGGCGAGCCGCGACCTGCAGGGCCCGCCCCTCGGCCATGCTGCCCGCCCCGGTGAAGGCGCCCACGGCCGGGTCGAAGATCTCCGCGCTCCGGAGCGGTCCGAACTGGACGCCAGTCGGGCTCGGCGTGCCTGGCCCGCCCAGACCGCCGACGATCAGCACCCGGCCGTCGCTGAGAACCGTGGCCGTCGCCTCAAAGCGGGAATCGGCCATCGAGCGGGTGCTCGACCATTGCCCGGTGGCGACGTGGAACAACTCGGCGGTGGCGCTGGGGCTGATGGTCTGCCCGCCGCCCGTACCCTGCTGACCGCCCGTGGTCGTCCCCCCGGCGATCAGGACGTCGCCCCCCGGCAGGACCGTCATGGTGCCACCCAACCGCGCTATCGCCATGGTGCCCGATGGGGTCCAATGCCCAGTCCCGGGATCGTAGATCTCGGTCGAGGCGAGCAAGGTCGGCCCGGCCACTCCCCCGGCGATCAGGACCCGGCCATCGGTCAGCACGACCGCGGCCGCGCCCCGGCGAGGCTCGTTCAACGCGCCGGTCGGCTTCCAGGACCGGCTGGAGGAATCGAACAGCTCGGACGCGGCCAGCGGGATGGTACCCACGCCTCCTCCGGCCGCCAGGACCTGGCCGTTGCGCAGCAGGACCACCGCCGCCGTCCCCCGGATGGAGCTCAGCGACGGCTCTTTGGACCAGGTTCCGAGGACCGGCAAGGCTGCGACGGGCTTGCTGCCCCCGCCCTGGTTGAGGCGCAGGGCGACGATGGCGCCGACGACCAGGACCGCGCCGAGTAGGCCCAGCAGCCACGGGGACCGAGACCGCGGCGGCCGCGTGATCTTGGGTGCGACCGGACGAGCGCAGGTCTCACACTTGGTCCCGACCTCGGTGCGAACCATGCACTTCGGGCAGACCGGCTTGCCGCACTCGACGCAACTGATGCGCGTCGGTTGGCCGTGCGTCTCGCACGCCAACGTCGGAGTGGTCACTTCGCCAGGAGTGGGCATGTCACCAGAAAGGGGTGGGGAAAGGTAGCCGTGAAGGAGGATAGCCCGGTCACCGAGAAAACGGCCGGCGACTTTTGCCCTGGCCGCACGGGCAAGGGTTCGGAAATGGCGACGCGGCCCGGCCCGGAGAAGGCCCGTCTGATACCCCGGCTGGATACAGTGCAGGGAATGCGACGTGGGGTCGTGGCGGTGACAGCCGTGGCCGCCCTGGCCGCCGTGGCACTGTCGGGGTGGGCGTTGCTCAGCCCCCGCCATAGCACCGTCGGGCGCAACGTCTTCGTCAACCCGCCCGGGATCATCGACGGCTTCAGCACACCGACGATCGTCACCAACCCCCGAAACCCCAACGAGGTGGCGGTGACCTACCGGGAGGATCGCCCCAACCTCACGGCCAGCCTTAGCTGGAGCACCGACCGCGGGGGCAGCTTTCACCAGACCAACCTGCCGTTGCCCGCCGGCTTGGACCGCCCGTTCTTTCCCGACGCCGCCTTCGCCCCCGACGGCACGCTCTACGTCGCCTACGCCAACCTGATCGGCCCGGGCAACGTGCCCGGCAACCTGTGGGTGGCCCGCTCCCCGGACGCAGGCCGGACCCTCTCGACCCCCACGCTGGTGGCCACGGCCATGACCTTCCAGCCGCGGATCACGATTGGCGCGGGCCGGGCCCTCAACCTCACGTGGTTGCAATCCAACCGCGTGATGGGCCAGCCGGCCGTCACCGGCGGCCAGGTGCGGGTGATGATGGCCCATTCGCCCGATGGTGGCCGGACCTGGTCGACGCCGTCACCGGTCAACCCGGAGGACGGCCGGCTGGTGAGCGCGGCCAGCGCCGCGGTCGACCGGAGCTCGATCGTCGTCGCCTACGAACGGTTCGGGCCCACCGCCGACAACCTGGGCACGGGCGGCACCACCCCCCAGCCCGACACCTACGACATCGTCGTCACCCGATCCGGCCCGGGCGGCACCGGTTTCTCGCCACCGGCGGTGGTGGCGGCCAACGTGCGCACGACGCAGCGTTTCTCGCTCTTCTTCCCCCAGTTCCCGTCGCTGGCGGCGGCACCGGACGGGTCGCTGTACCTGACCTGGAGCCAGGGACGAGCCAAGGGTCAAGACGCCCTCGTGGCCCGTTCCCAGGATCTGGGCACCCACTGGTCCCCACCGGTCCGGGCCAACGACAACCCGGCGGGAGACGGAACCGCTCGATCGCTGCCCACCCTGTCGGTCGCGCCCAACGGGCGAGTGGACGTGGTCATGATCGATCAGCGCAACGATCCGTCCGGCCTGTTCGCCGAGGCCTACCTGGCCACCTCGACCGATGGCGCCCGGTCGTTCCATGACGTGCGGTTGTCATCGGCCACCTTCGACACCCGGGTGGGGCCGTCCTTTGGCGGGAACCTCCCGCCCGATATCGGCTCTCACCTGAGCGTGGTCAGCCAGCGGGCCGGGGTTCAGGCCGCGTGGGCCGACAGCCGGCTGGGCACCGAAACGACCGCTCGCCAGGACATCGTGACCGCCCACGTCTCCGTGCCCGGGACCGGCCTGGGGTCGAGGAAGTGGCTTCTGGTGGCGGCCGGGGTCTTGCTGCTGGGCGCAGCCGCGGTTTTGCTCGTCAGCCGGCGCCGGGCGTAGCCCGACGTGACAGAGTTGGAGAAGGGTCCCCTAGTGAGGAGCGATCACGATGGCAAGCGGTAAGGCACGATCGAAGCCGGCACCCCGGTCGGGTCAACGGGCTCGGGCTACCCCGCCGCCTACCCCGCCGCCTGCTCCGCCGTCATCGGCGTTTCTGGGGGCGGGGCTGGTCATTGGCCTGTACGCCATGGTTCCGGCCTTTTTCACCGGCGGTATCCATCTCCGCCGGGGTGTCGAGGTGGTCGACCATTTCATTCCCGGCATGCTGGTGCTGGCCTTGGTGGTGGCGGCGATCGCGTGGGGGGCCCGGTCAGAATCCTTGATGCTGGGCGCGGGCGTCGGCGTCGTGCTGGCCGGCTTCTGGATGGTCGCCACTCACGTCGGGCTGGCGCGCCAGGCCCTCAACAATGAGGCCGGAAAGGCGGGCGCGCTCTACCACTGCTCGACCGCGGCGGCCGTGGCGGCGTTGGGAGTGGCGTGGGTCTGGCGTTACCGGGCCGCCGGGGCCACGACGCCCGCCTAAGCAGCGGCCTCTACTCCCGTCGGGGGCCGGTCGGTCATACTGGGGGATATGAGAGTTGGGGTGGCAGGCAAGGGAGGCGTGGGCAAGACGACGATTTCCGCCGTGCTGGCCCGCTCGCTGGCGCGGCGAGGGCACCGGGTAATTGCCATCGATTGTGACTCGGACCCCAACCTGGCCGCCAACGTGGGATTGACGGTCGACGAGGTGGCCTTGATGATGCCCCTGTTGGACCAGTCGGGGCCGGTCCGATTCGTGCCGACCGATCTCGGCCCAAAGTCGCTGGTCAGCACCTACGGGCATGCCGGCCCCGATGACGTCACCTTGATGCTGGCCGCTCGGGCGGAGAAGGCGGGATCGGGCTGAACGGGCGCCGCCCATGTCACGGTGCGTGACTTCATCGAGCAATTCGACGCTGAACTGGCGGGTGCGGTCGTCGTGGCCGATATGGAAGCCGGCCTCGAACATCTGGCGTGGGCGGGCGGCACGCTCCGCTATGTGGATCTGCTCCTCGTGGTCGTCGAGGCCCAGCAGAAGGTGCTGCTGACCGCGCAGCGCATCATCGCGCTGGCCCGCCAACTCGGGATCCCGACCACGGCGTTGGTGGGCAATCGGGCCCTACCCGTTGACCGCCCTCGACTCGAGACCTTCGCCCGGGACCACGGCTGCGAGTTGCTCACCGTCATCCCCGACGACGACGCCATGCGGCGGGCCGACCGGGACGGCGTTTGCCCCCTCGACTCGGCCCCCGAGGCGTTGGCGGTCGGGGCGATCGACAAACTGGCCGCGATGTTGGAGAGCCGCTTCATGACCAGGGCGGAAGCCCATTAGGTCCGGGCGGCCCGGCTAGCCGGGCACGCCGGCGCGGGGCGGGTCGGGGCGCCCGGTCTGGGGCTCGAACTGCGTCCGGTACAGATCCGAGTAGAGGCCGCCCAGGTCGACCAGCTCGTCGTGGGTGCCCCGTTCGACGACCCGTCCATCGGCGACCACCACGATGAGATCGGCGGCTCGCACGGTCGAGAGGCGATGGGCGATGACGAGTGAGGTACGCCCGGCCAGCGCGGTCTTGAACGCCTCCTGCACCGCCGCCTCGGATTCGGAATCGAGGTGGGCGGTTGCCTCGTCCAACACCACGATGTCGGGGGCCTTGAGCAGCAGCCGGGCGATCGCGACCCGCTGCTTTTCCCCGCCCGACAGGCGGTAGCCGCGCTCACCGACGACGGTTTCCAACCCGTCGGGCAGGCTCGACACGAGCGGGAGGATCTGAGCCGCCTGCAAGACCGCGCGCAGTTCGTCATCGGTGGCGTCGGGCTTGGCGTAGAGCAGATTCGAGCGCAGCGTCTCGTGGAACAGGTGGGCGTCCTGGGTCACCACGCCGATACCCGCCCGTAGCGAGCCCAGCGTGGCCTGCCGCACGTCGACGCCATTGATCTTCACCGCCCCTCCGGTCACGTCGTACAAGCGAGGGACAAGGTTGCTGATGGTCGTCTTGCCCGCCCCCGACGGGCCGACCAGCGCGACCAACTGCCCGGGCAGGGCCGTGAAGGAAATGTCGAACAGCACCTGATGGGATGGCGCGTGCTCGAGGACCGCGACTGACTCCAACGACGCCAGTGACACCTCCTCCGCGGCCGGGTAACGGAATTCGACGTGATCGAACTCGACCGTGGCCGGTCCTCGCGGGATCTCCACCGCGTCGGGCGACTCGGCGACCATCGGTGGCAGGTCGAGCACCTCGAACACCCGGTCGAACGACACCAGCGCGGTCATCACGTCGACCTGGACATTGGAGAGTGACGTGAGGGGCGCGTAGATACGGCTGAGGTACGCCGTCAGGGCCACGACCGTGCCGACCTGCAGGGCGCCGTGGGCGGCCAGCACCCCGCCCCACCCGTACACCACCGCGGTGGCGAGCGAGGCCGTCAACAGGAGGGCGGCCATGAACACCCGGGTGTACATGGTCCTGGTGATGCCGATGTCGCGTACCCGGCCCGCCTTCTCCTCGAACGACCGGCGCTCGTCGAGGGGGTGGCCGAACAGCTTCACCAACAGGGCACCGGCGACGTTGAACCGCTCGGTCATGGTGTTGACCATCTGCGCGTCGAGCGCGTACCCCTCCCGTGTGAGGCGCGCCACCCGGCGGCCGATCCAGCGAGCGGGCACGACGAACAGCGGGAGGAGGGCGAGCGACACGAGCGTGATCTGCCACGACAGCACCAACATGGCGGCCAGCGTCACGGTCACCGTGAGGACGTTGCCGACCACCGAGGACAGGGTGTCGGTGAACGCCTGCTGGGCCCCGAGGACATCGTTGTTGAGCCGAGACACCAGCGCCCCCGTCTGGGTCCGGGTGAAGAAGGCGACCGGCATCTCCTGAACATGGGCAAAGACCTTGGTCCTCATGTCGAAGATCAAGCCCTCGCCGATGCGGGCCGACACCCACCGCTGCCACAACGAAAGCCCGGCGTCGGCCACCGACAGCGCGCCCACCAGCAGCGCCAGTTCGATCACCAGGTGGGCGTCGCGTTTCACGATCCCGTTGTCGATGATGGACCGGAAGATGAGGGGGTTGACCGCGGCCAGGCCCACATCGATCACGATGAGGGCCAGGAACAAGGCCAAGAGCCGTCGGTACGGGCGGGCGAATCCGGCGATACGGCCGACGATCCCGGGCGGCAGCTTCTGATCGACCACCGATTCGTCCACATGACCGAGGCGGTGCATGAGACCCCATGCCCCGCCGCCCATACGCATGCCCATTGGCTCGGCCCGCTACGTCACGCCGGCGCGCCAGGAATCGGAGGCGTGGTGAGGCATCCCGCCGATTTCCCCACGAGACGCAATCCCGCCAGATCTCCGAAGCCGTACGCCGAGGTGGACGACGTCTGGTCGGTAACCGGGTCGTGCATGATCTGCTCGAATCCCGAGACGTGACCCAGACCGAGCACGTGACCGAGCTCGTGGAGCAGGATGCGGCCCCATGTCACCCCCGACCCGAAGCCGGTGGGGATAGGGGCGTTGCCGGCCAAGTGAGCGTCCAGATTGAGCAGCACCACGCCGCTCACGTCGACCCCGTTAACCGCCATGGGGATCCCGCCGCCCGCGGCCTCAGTGAGACTGTTGCCGCCCCCGAGGTGGATCCATTCGATCAGGACCGGTGACCACCGGGCGCCGTACAGGCTGGGCTGGTAGTCGCGCCGTCCGCGCGGTCGTTCCGACGAAGTGCCGTCGGACACGAAATCGATGCCCGTCGCCTGGGTCACGGCCGCCACCGCGGAGCGGATGTCGGCCAACTGTTCCGGACTGGCGTCACCGCCATTGACGACGTAGTGGATCGGCGCGCACGGGTTCCATCGAACAGGGAGGCAGCCGCCGGGCTGAAGGAAGAGAAACGAGAAGTTGTCGGGTTCGACCACGTCATGGCGGATTTGGCCATTGGCTTCATGGGCCAAGTGTCCCCCGGCCGGACAGTTGGGCGTTGGTGCGGCCAGCCGGGACGCGCCCACATGGGGCGCGGTAAACACCACGGCGCGGAGCACGACGCCGATCAACGCGATGGCGACCAGTGCCGCCAGGGCGACGAGCACCGGACGGGCCACCACCGGACCCTGGTGCATCGAGCCCCCGACTTGTACCGGTTCGCCCCCCTCCGGCTTGACGACAACGGTGAACCGGTGATCCTGCGCCGAGCGCAGCACCCGGCGCCGGGTACGGGCGCCGACCTGCACCGTGACGGTGGCGCCTGGCTCAACCTCGACCGACGATGGGTCGACCGTGACGGACACATCGCCGCCCGGCTCGGCCCCCACCGTCGCCCGAAGCGGGGCGTTCCCCCGGTTATCGATCGTGAGGAGGTTGGACGCCCTGCCCTTCGACGCCCTGCCGTCCGGTTCGAGTGCGGCCGATACCGCGGTGAAAGGGGCGACTTGAATCTCAATGATGGCCGCCAGCTCCTGCTTGCGATCGTGGTCGGGCCGGACGCGAATCCTGACGGTGTGGCGGCCCGCACGTAACGACGGCGACCGCGGCGGGCGAAGGAAGATCCGGGCATTCCCCTCCTCACCCGGCCCGACCGAGAGCGCATACGGCGCGACCGAGACCCAGGAGCCGGCATCGCCGGGCACATCCAACGTGAAGCGTTCTGCCGATGATCCCTCGTTGCGGACCCGCAATTGGCCCACCGCCATGGTGTCCGGAGTCACGGAGAATTCTGTGGGCTCGACGTAGATACTGGCGGATGCCATGGCCTGGCGAGCATATGTCTGCTGGGTTGGAAGGCAAGGGGCGCCACGCCCGAACGGCGCGCCGCGTCGCCGGCGACGACGTCAACGGCCGGCTCGGCGGAAGCCAATAGGATCCGCGCATCAGCATGCTGCGCCGACCGCTCGTCCTCATGATTCTCGGCTTTCTCCTCTTGGCGGGCGCGGGTGGCCTCGCCCGGTCGGGGATCGGTAAAGGCCACGCCTCGCCCCCGAAATACCCCTGTGGGCTCCAGGCGTGCCGGGCGACGCAGACCAAAGTGCCGCTGCGGGGCTACGAAGGTGCCTACGTGGCCGCCGACCCGAGGGCTCCGGACCATGTCGTGGTGACCGACACCGACCTGCTCGCCGCGAAATGCGGTTGGCACACCACCTTCGACAACGGCAGGACCTGGACCGACGGGGCGTTCACGCTGCCCCCCGGTTTCACCGGCTGCCGGATCAATCCTCCCTCTGGGGGCCACGTTGCCAGTGGCAGTGTCGCCATCGGCGCCTACGGAACGGTCTACAGCGTCTTCGGATCGGCCCGCGACGTTGACGTGGGTCGCGAGAGCGTGCTGGTCGCGACCTCGCTTGACGGCGGCCGCACCTTCTTGCCCGCGAGAGTGGCCGTGGCGCCCCCCCAGCCCGACGTCGGGCTGGCTCGCCCCCTCATGACCCTCGCTCGCGGACCGGCGGGCAAGGACGCCCTGCTGCTGTCATTCTGGTCCTGCCATGGGACCGCAGAAGGCACGGCATGCGACCGGGCCCTGTTCGCCCGCTCCGACGATGCCGGCACCACCTTCTCACCCCCGGTGATGGTGAACAAGCCGCCTGGAGGCCAGAACCCCTCCCAGCCCGCAGTGGGCCCCGACGGCACGATCTACGAGTCGTTCCAGCGCCGCTTTACCAACAAGCCGGTGGACCTCCTTCTGGCCCAGTCCCCGGACGGTGGCCGCACCTTCAGTGAGTCACCGATCGACAGCGCCAACAATCTCGGCGTCCAATACGACCCGGCCAAGTTGGTCGTCGACCCGAAAAGCGGAGCCCTGTACTCGGTGTGGAGCGACAGCCGAGCCGGGTCCGAGCAGATCTTTTTCCGCAAGTCCACCAATAAGGGAGCCACCTGGTCGGAGGCGGCCCTGCTGTCGCCCGACCCCAAGGTGACCGGTAGCAGCCGCTCACCCAGCATCTCGGTCGCCCCGGACGGTCGTATCGATGTCGTCTACTACCACACCCCCCCTGAGCAGCCCAACTTCGACGACGTCTACCTGGAGTCGTCATCGGACGCGGGCGCGACCTTCAAGGTCCACCAGGTCAACCCCAAACCGATCGACCGCAGCCTGGGCTACTCCGGCCCGGCCTCATCCCTCCGGCTGGTCGGCAACCACTACCCGCCCACCGTCTCGTCACTTGACACGACCGCCTACGTGGTGTGGAGCGACACGGTGAACGCAACCGCGCTCACCCAGACCCAGGATGCCGAGTTCCGTACCATCGTATTCGGAGCTACCGCGCCCTGACCGGGTGGCAGCCGGATCGGCGGAGGTGGACGGGAATCGAACCCGCCGGACAGGGATCGCCTGTCCCAACCGCTTTGAAGGCGGCGGAGCCCACCAGGTACCCGGACACCTCCAGCGGTCAGGCTAGCGCGGGCGATCGCTGGCGGGCCCTGGTGCTGGACCGGCGGGGCGAAATGGAACGCCTCTCGCCCGGTCTGGGTACCGGCGCCCGGTTCTGGGACTCACGGGCGCGGCGGTACGCGGCCCGCTGCCCGGTCGAAGATGCCGCCCGCGACCCGCTTCTGCGCCGGCTCCGGCGGGCGGGCGGACGCCACGGGACCTTTCTCGACGTCGGGGCGGGGACAGGACGGTTCACCCTTAACCTGGCGGCCCACCGCGGGCGGGTCACCGCCGTCGACCCGAGTCCGAGGATGCTCAGGATTCTCCGGCGCCAGGCCGCCACCCGGGGGCTGAGCGACCTGATCCGGCCGGTGCTGGGGCGATGGGAGGACGTCGAGGTCGAACCGGCCCATGTGGCGTTCTCATCGTACGTCCTGCCCGCGGTCGAGGACGCCCCCCTGTTCTTGGCCAAGCTGAGCGACCACGCCTGGGGGGAGGTGTTCCTGTACCTGGGCGCCTTCTCCATGGATGCCGTGCTCGACCCGCTGTGGCGATATTTCCACGGCGCACCGAGGCGTCCCGGCCCGTCTTACCTGGACGCGGTGGCGGTGTTGCACCAGCTCGGTTTGGCACCCGAGGTCGAGGTGGTCGAATTGCCCAACCGCACCCGGTTCGACACCCTGGCGGCAGCCACCAGGGAGTATGCCGATTACCTGCTGCTACCCAACGAGCGAGCGCTCCGGCGCGAGCTGCAGGGACTGCTCGCCGGCTGGCTGATCAAGCGCGAGGGGCGCCTGGCCCCACCGCTTCGCTTCGTCCCCGCGGCCATCATCCGATGGGAAGGCACCGCCGGGCCTGAGCCGTAGTGTTCAGCTGTGACGTCCTATCACGATGTCCTGGCCACAACGACCAGTGTCCTGCTGGTCGACTGGCCGTCGCGGGACGTACCGGACACCTTGGCGCGGGCGGGATGGACCGTGTTCGTGAAGGGCGGACCGCAGCCCGACAACTACTCCGCCTATCAGATGGAGGGAGACGAGGTCGTGTCGCGACCGGTCGGTCATCCACCCGAACAGGCAGACCTGGTCTACTCCCACCGCCCCCTGAACGAACTGCCGGGCATCGTGGCCCGAGCCCGCCAGCTTGGGGCTCGCGCCGTGTGGCACCAGTCCGGTCGCTCGGAAGCGGGCTCCAAGGACCCGAGAGGGTGCTGGGTGCCGGAGGCTGAATCCGAACAGGCCCGGACGCTGGTCGAGGCCGCCGGTTTGCACTACTTCGAATCGCCCTACCTAGCCGACGCGGTGCGGGCCCGGGCGGAGCGCCCGCCCGGCTAGCCGTCGGCGATCAACCCCGTCGCCGCGGCCAGGTCGATGCACCACGACCACAGGATGGCTATGGCGCCCTGTCCGCCCGACACCGAGTTGCGGGCCGGGCAGCCGCGGGTCGTATACCGAGGCGGCCCATCCGCGGGCCTCGCCGGCTCCGCCGCCCCAGGTGACGGCGGTACCACCAGGCCCGGCCGGAGGTCGATCCTCCGGGGCCGGCCGTCCTCCATCGGGACAACAAATGAGTCGGCCGACAGCCACGGCGACGAGCTGTTCGGCGTGCCATGAATTTGGCCGTACACGGCAGGAACGTCGTAGAGGTTGACCGCGGCCACCTGGTAGGGAGCGCGGATGCTACGGCCCATCACCTCCACCTTTTCCCCGACCTTGAGGTTGCCGTTGCCGTCGAGAAGCCGGGTCATCACCTCGACCATCTGGACACAGAGGCTGGCTCCGAAGTGCAGCCCCCCGTACAGGAAGCTGAGCGGGTCGCGGATCCGGGCCTGGCCGGTTCGCCCGGCATCCACCCGGTGCAACGCCAGCAGGTGTTCGAGTCGCTCGGGCACCCAGACCAGCTCGCCCGTGCGCATGGCGGCCATCTCCCGCTCCAGGTGGAACACGACCGCGTCCAGGAACGCCCGGCCCAGATCGGCGAAGGTGCCGATCGATCCTTGCTCAAAGGGGCCCGGATTGTCCGCCACCACCCGAAGCTGCGAGAACAAGGAGCGCACCAGCCCGTAGGGCGGAAAGGACGAGCGCTCTTGCCAGGCGCGCTGGGCGCTGCGGTCGGCGATGATCGATGTCACGCCGTACAGTTCGCCCCGGAGACCGTCAAGCAGTTGGTAGCGTTCGGTCGCAGGCAGCTGGGCCAACTGGTCCGGGCTGGGCAGCCGTTCGAGCCCATCACGGCCAAGCGCCAAAATGTCTCGCCCGTCCGAGGGACCGAGTCGTTCGGGGAATGCTGTCACGCCTCAGACTGTGCAGCCCGCGGCCCGACGGCGCAAGCCAAACTCGCGGCATCGATGACCACGCACCAAGCGGCTCCCGCGGTCGAGAACCGCGGGAGCCGAGGTGTCGCTCTTGGGGCCGTTCCAGGCGGCCGTGGTCTAGTGGCCGCCGAAGACCTCGCCCAGAAGGTTCCCCGGCTTCTTGGCATCCTTCATCGCCGCGGCCGAAGTCGGGCCGGTCCCTTCGGACGTACGGCCCTCATCGTCGGGACCGACCACCACCACGCTCTCGTTGCCTGCGCCGTCGAAGATGGAGAACTCGGCGTGATCCGCTCCATCTTGGACCAATGGGGCACGAACTCCCTCGCCCGGTCCGGCGCGGTGCTTCTCTTCGTTGGTACCGATCACAGCACTCTGGTTTCCCTCACGCACGTCTTTGTCAACCATGTTGGCCTCCTCTCGTTGTCGGCTCTCGGGTCGGGCGGGTCGTGACTGCGTCGCCCGACCGTGTAGCTAGATCCGGGGTGCGGCGATGAAGCCCTCGGTCTCGGCTGAGGTCGAGAGCGCCTCGGAGTGCTCCTGAAGCAACTCTTGCTGGCGGGCGTACATGGCCCGCCAGATCCGCTCTTGTTCCTCGGCCGGGAGGGCGGACACCCGCGGCAAAAGAGTCGCCTCCTCCCACTGGACGTGCGCCTCCACCTCCTGGTCCAACGACTCGAGGTCACTCTTGACCTCGCCATTGTCGGCGTATTCCGCGTTGCGGATGTTGTCGATCAAGGCGTCGATCCGCTCGTGCGCTTCCTCGGCCTCCTTGGCCATCGCCGCATCCACATTCTCAATGGCGGGATAGACGATCTCCTCTTCCAGGCGGCTGTGGATGGTAAGCAGGTCGCAGATTGCGAGCGCCCTGTGTTCGGCCGACTGGTGAGCTCCCACCTGCGGCACCTGCTTGAAGAGCCGGCGCACCTGGTTGTGCTGCTCCACAAGGTTCATGACGGGATCAGGCATTCGTTCTCCTTCGACGGGTTCGACACAGGCCCTACCCGTTTGCGAGCCTGGTCAATCCCCGCCTCGAGCACGGGTGATTCTGCTATCCCCGCCGCAGCCGATCCCTGCTATTGCGATGCCGCCATCATTCCGACCGCCGTTCATTTGAGGTTCTTGGGGCTCGGCGTCCGGCTGCGGGCGCGTCGACTCTCGTCACCGATCGACGAGAACGGTCCGCTCGCTAGTGCCAGGCCGCCAGCGCTCGATCGGCGGCATCCATGCGGGCCCGGGCATCGGTGAGCTCGGCCATAGCCTTCTCATTGAGACTGGCGTTCGATGCCACCCGTGCGCCCTGTAGGCAGTCGGCGGCGCCCACACCCACCGCATCCAAGCCTCGCCGCAGCGCCGCGTCGGTGGCGGCGTCGGGTACCGGCAGGCCCTTCCTCGCCTCAGTCACGTCGTCACCAAGAAGTGAACATGCCCCCAGCACCGCCTGACGATCCCCCGCCATCAGCGCCGTTCTGGCCTGCTCCAACTCTGTTCCCACCGCCGATGTGGCGGTGCCATGCTGGGTCAACCATTGGGCCTTGGTCGCCGGCTTACCGCTCGATCCGCCGCCGCAACCCGCCGATATTGCGACGACAACCATCGAACCTATCGCCCATCTAGCTATTCGACTCATGGCCTTAGTTTGCTCGAATCTGACCACGAAGTCCCGTCCCAATCGGGACGTTGC
>JALYXV010000206.1 GCA_030947025.1 Actinomycetota bacterium
TGGCCCCACCACCGACAACAACACCAAAACCGTCAACAACATCCAGTCCTGACGCCACAACAGACAGCCGCCGCCCCCAAAATCCGGACCCGCACCCCCCGGCCCACTCCGAGCGCTTGTTTTAGGACTAGGTCCGTCGCTCGGAGCGCCGTTCCGTGAGCCGTCCACATGTCATCTCGGATGGTCACGTCTATGGACATCGGGAAGCCTGGGCCATTCAGCCCGACGCGGTTGACCCCGAAAGGGTTGAACCGGTCAACCCCGATCCGTCGAGCCGAGTCCTTAGCCACCACCCCATCATGGTTGAGCGGTGAGTTCAGCTACAGAAACGCCCCGAGTACCGAAGAGCACCGCCCGCCGGAAAGAGGTTCCCCGCACCGCGACGAGCGCCCGCTCGAGCCGTGCGCCGTCCGGCCGCGCCATGTCGAGTGCCAATTTGTAGAAGCCTCCGGTCCTGTTGGCATCGTCGTCAAGATCTGAAGGAGCACGCGCCGCGAGGCGGCGCCCAGTGGCGTGCCGCACCCGTGCCGCACCCCGTGGCACGAACCGGTCGCCAGAGGTCACTGGCGGTCATTTCCAGTGGGAGCGGAAACAGCCAGCGAACGCGGTTTTACCCGTTCTCCCCGTGGGCGCTGAGGGACTCGAACCCCCGACATCTGCCTTGTAAGGGCAGCGCTCTACCAACTGAGCTAAGCGCCCGGGCCCGTCATGCTAGTGATGCGGACCGAGATCCTCCTCGGAGAGGACCTCGACCCCGGCCGCCCGCAGCGCCGCGGCAGTCACACCGTCGCCCGGCCGAAGGGTCCGGGAAAAGGCGCCGTCATACACCTGGTGGCACCCGCACGAAGGAGACCGGGCCTTGAGCACGGCGCGAGTGGCCCCCGTGGCCCGGGCCAGAGCGACCGCCTGGGCAGCACCGCTCCGATAGAAGTCGGTCACGTCGGCGCCCTCAGCCGTGCACACTCGCCCATCGGGCTGGATCTCGGCCGCCGGCCGCGGCGTAGGCAAACCCCCGGCCACCTCGGGGCACACCGGGATCAGCCGCGCGCCTGGTTCCAGGGCGGCGACCCCGGCCGAGGGGCTGGCCAAGCCGCGGTGATTGCACTCAACGCCCAGCAGGCAGGCCGACACCAGGACGGCGGGCGGACGGGTCACAGGCATCGACCAACGGTAGGCCAGCCGGTGGTGCGAGCTCCATAACAAACTCCCGCCGCGGCGCCCCGGACCCAGGCGCGGGGGGTTCACCGCCCGGCCCCGCTCACCGCGGATCCGGGCGGCTTTCCCCCCCAACGTCTCTCAGGCGCTCAGCTCGATCTCGGGCCGAGGGTGCTTCGGCGGCCGGCCGCGCTTGCGCTTCTGGGCCAGGATGTGCCCGTTCAAGAACAGCTGGCCGCCCCACACGCCCCACGGCTCCCGCCGGTCCTGGGCGCCCTCGAGGCAGGCATCCATGACGGGGCACTTGGCGCAGATGGCCTTGGCCCGGGCGATGTCGTCAATCTGCTCGGAGAAGAACAGCGCCGTCATCGTTCCCGCCCCGTCCCGGCAGCGAGCGTCGGCCCACGACGCAGCGAGGCCGGCCTGGTCGATCAGTTCGTTGAGCATCTCATTGCCGAACATCTCGCACTTCCCTTTCCTCGGTCCTCGCTTCATGGCAAACAAAAAGGCCACCGGGAGTCTCCCGGCGGCCTCTGGGCCTTTCTGCGAAACGGTGACTGGCTGTTACACAGTCGACCCTTCCGACAGGCCCTTTGGCCGCACGACGCCGTTGCGGGTGTTTTGCACCAGCGCGTGGGTGGCGGCGCCAAACCGTGCCCACGGCGAAATGGTGCTGGAGACACACGCGAGCGCGCACGAGTCACCGTCGCCCGTGGGCTTCATGGCGTAATGGCGCAGTTCCACCGGGGACTCCTCTCGCGGTCGCAATACGCCCAGGGACCTTTCCCGAGGCCTCCCTATGGGATCAGATCGGGGCAAACTCGTCAAGCGATTTTTACGATAAGGGCTCGTCCATCTTTAACCCGGTCGAATCCCAGTCGAGATCGCCTTCCATGAGCGGGTTTCTCTTTTCCGGGCGACCAACTTGTTTGTGCACGAGCCCTAACCATCTCATTGGTTATTCCGCGCCGCCACCAGCTCGTTGAAAAGGGCCCCGGTGGCCCCGGCCACTGGCGTTCTCCGGTCGGCGTGGCCCCGCACGACCAGGTCGCGGCCTCCGGCGTCGGCCACCCGCGCTCCCGCCTCCTGGCACACCAGCAGGCCGCCCAGGTAGTCCCACGGGCCGTGGGCGTCGATGCTGCAGTCGATGTAGCCGTCGAGCCCCCCCGACGCCACCTCGCACAGGTCCAGGGCGGCCGCCCCGAGCGCCCGGAACTGCCGCCATCCCAAGTGGCGATCCGGCAGGCCGGACAGGGCGACCAGCGACTCCCCCAGCACCGTGGCTCCCGACGGGGTGATGGGGGCGCCGTCGCGCCACGCCCCGTCGCCGCGGATGGCCTCGAAGATGGTGCCGGTGGCCTGGTTGACCACTACGGCCGCCAGCGGGCCGTCGTGGTCGAGGGCGCACAGGCTGGTGGCCCACCAGGGCAGGCCACGGGAGGCATTGGTGGAGCCGTCGACCGGGTCGAGGGCCACCAGCACAGCCCGATCGGGATGGTGCAGCCCCGATTCCTCGGACAGCACGCCCAGCCCGGCCTGGTCGAGTAGGCCCACCGCCGCCTCGTCGGCGATGAGGTCGCTGCGGTACTGGCCCGGCCGGGTCCCCGCCAGTCCCCAGTCGTCGAGACCGGCCAGGGCGCGGCCGATGGCCGCCGCCACCTGGCGGAACACCGCCAGCAGCTGTTGAGGGTCAGGGTCGGGAGGCACCGGTGCCGACGCTAGCGGCACCTTCCTGGCTAACCCGTTTCTGTCACCCCCCGCCGATAGCCTGAGGAACGTGGCTGTTATCGACGTTGCCGGGTACGTGGCCGAACTCAAGGATCACGCGGTCGACCACGGCTTCCACGTGCACGACGAACGCCACTTTGTCGAGACGTACTCGCTCCGCCAGGCCTGGGAGGTCGATCTGCATCCCGAGGAGGGCTGCGGCGGCCCGCTCGACCTCCACCTGTGCCTGGAAGTGGACCCCCGGATCCTGCTGGCGTTCGAGGACACCGTGGTCGATTTGCCCGAAGAATCCGACCCGCCCGACGAGTTCACCTTCCCGCTGACCTTCACGTGGGCGCTGCCGCCGTTGCCCAACGGACCTGACCTGTTACGGCTGGCCATCGACCTGGCGGGCGTGGGCGGGATGGACCTCCCGCTGGAGGTCTCAGCCATCGACTCCTTCGCCTCGGCCACCGACGCGGCCGAGCGCCGGCTCACGGTGGTGGCCCGCCAGCAAGTCTCGCTGGCCCGGATCCTGGGCGGTGAGGAGCTGTTGTGCGAGGTATTCGACCGCTGCCTGGCGGTGAGCCGCTACCTCCTGGACGCGGCACCCGCCTGGCTAGGCGACTAGGCGACCGCTGACCCGCGCGCGGGGTTCGTGGCCCGTCGCCGAAATACCTCGGCGGCCTGGGAACCCGCTCTTCTAGACAAAAGGTCCTAAATCGGATCCGGGGCGGCGGGCGTCCCGCATACTACGGGCCCATGCCGAAACCCCTCGCTGGCCAGACGACCACCCGGCAGGAGCGGCTGAGCCGCTACCGCATGATCGAGCGTGCTCTGCCCATCGCGGCCCAGCACGCGGCTGCAGGTCACCTCGACAGGCGGATCGAGGCTGCTCTGGCCGCAGGCGGCTGCGGCCCCGCCTTTGCCAACCGGGCCGAGCTGGCGGCCGCAGCCCAGACCCAATGGTGGCAGCGCCTGCTGAGTCGCCTGGACGCCATGCTCGACGCTGACGTGGCCGGGATCCCCGGCGCCGTCGTGACGGCCGCGATCCAACAGGCATGGGACGCCACGGTGTCCGAACTGCCGGGGTACCTGGCCCTGGCGGCGACCGCGGCCGGTGAGCCGAACGTCCGGCGGGGGACGCTGCGCTACGCCCGCCTGCTGGCGCTGTTCGCCGGCCTCGCCACCGTCGATGACGAGCCCGTGGGCGCGGCCCGAACCGGCATCACGCTGATCGAGCAGGTGTCTTCGGCTTCGGCCGGCCCTCCGAGCGCGGAGGCCACCGCCGGCGCCGGTTCACCGGTGACGGGCGGTCGAGCGCTCAGCCTCAGCCACTGAC
>JALYXV010000226.1 GCA_030947025.1 Actinomycetota bacterium
CCGGCGCAGCCACCGAGGCCGGCGCAGCCACCGAGGCCGGCGCAGCCACCGAGGCCGGCGCAGCCACCGAGCCAGCCGAGGCCGGCGCAGCCCGCGCCGCCTGTAGCTCCTGGGTCAGGCGCTGCCACGCCACCCGGGCCGCGGCCTGCTCGGCCTGCTTCTTCGACCGGCCGTGGCCGCTGCCGCAGACCTTGCCCCGAACCGTAACCAGGGCATCGAACACCTTGGCGTGGTCGGGCCCCTCATCGATCACCTGGTACTCGGGCAGCTCGTCCAGCTGCCGGGCACACAGCTCCTGCAGCCGGGTCTTGTAGTCCTGTCCCCCTGGTCCGGCCGCCGCTTCGACCATGCGCTCTCCCAGCAGGCGCATCACCAGGGCCGACGCGGCGTGCCAGCCCCGGTCGAGGTAAACCGCCCCGATAAGGGCCTCCATGGCGTCGGCCAGGATCGAGGGTTTCTCTCGGCCACCGGACTGACCCTCACCCTTGCCCAGCAGGATGGCATCGCCGACGTTGAGCTCACTCGCCAGCTCGGCCAGGACCGACGAGTTCACCACCGACGCCCGAACCTTGGCCAGCTCGCCCTCGGGAAGGGTGGGGTAGGTGAGGTAGAGGTGGTCCGTGACCACCAACCCGAGCACCGAGTCGCCCAGGAACTCGAGACGCTCGTTGGACTCGGAGCCCGGCGTCTCGGCGCACCAGGACCGGTGCGAGAGCGCCCGCAGGAGCATGTCCTGGTCGCTGACCTCCCAGTGCAGCCGAGCCACCAAGGCGGCCGCGGCCCGCTCGACCGTTCGCTCGGCCCCGTCGCTCAGCGGACGCTCATCTCCCGTGTCTCATCCTCGCGTCCAGCCCGCCCGACCGCAGCGAGCCCCAACAGCCGCGAGACGGCCTCGAGACAGCGCCAGACAGCCGCGAGACAGGTCAGTCCCGATCAATCCGCCTCGAACTTGGCCACCACATAGTCGACCGCGTCGCGCACGGTCTTCAGGTCTTCCAGATCCTCGTCGTCGATCCGGAAACCCACCGTCCGCTCCCCCAACTCCTCCTCCAGCGCTTCGACCAGTTCGATCAGCGCCAGCGAGTCGGCGCCCAAGTCGTTGCCGAACGACGCCGCCTCCGTCACGGTCCCGGGATCGATCTCGAGGATGTCAGCCAACCGGTCGCGAATGAGCTCGAACACCTCGCGCCGGCTGGGCGGCGCCTGTTCGACATGGGTTTCGGCGGGCACGGGCACTCCTGAACTCGGGCTGAACTCGGGCTGAACTCGGGTCAGCGCGTTATGTTACCCCGCTCGTCGCCACCGCCGCCTTGACGCGCGCGACCATCCCGCCCTGAACCGAGTCGCGGGCCACTTTGAGGGAGTTCACGATCGCCCGGGCGCTGGACGAGCCGTGGCTGATGATGCACACCCCGTCGACACCGAGGAGCATGGCCCCGCCATAGGTGTCGGCGTCGAACTGATCGGCCAACGGCGCCAACGCGGGCAGGAGCACCTTGGAGGCGGCACGTGTCTCCTCGGTGGACATCATCAACTCGATGATGGCGCCGATGAACAGCTTGAGGCCGCCTTCGAGCGCCTTTAGGGCAACGTTGCCGGTGAAGCCGTCGGTCACGATCACATCGACGTGCGTGGACATGATGTCGCGGCCTTCCACATTGCCGATGAACTTCACGCTCGGACCGGCCGCCCCCGCCGCCAGCAAGGCGTGGGCCTCCTTGACCAGCGTGTTTCCCTTGGTCGCCTCCTCCCCGATCGACAGCAGGCCGACGCGTGGATCGGAGATGCCGAAGCGCAGGCGGGCGAAGGCCGACCCCATCTGGGCGAACTGGACCAGCCAGGAGGGGGTGCACTCGGCGTTGGCGCCCGCGTCGATCAACACGGTGTAGTCACCACCGGGGACCGGGATCGGAGTGGCGATGGCAGGCCGGGCCACTCCCGGGAGTCGTCCCATCCGGAACAGGGCACTGGCCATGGTGGCACCGGTGTTCCCCGCGCTGACCATGGCCGAGGCCCGGCCGTCGCGCACCGCTTCGGCCGCCCGCACCAGTGACGAGTCCTTCTTCCGCCGCACACCCTGGGCCGGGTCGTCGTGCATCGAGATCACCTCACGGGCGGGCTCGACCGGCAGGTCGCCGACATCGCCCAACCGATCGGGGTCACCGACCAGGAGCACGGGGATGCCCAGCGCCACCGCCTGGCGGGCTCCTTCCACGATCTCCTCGGGCGCCCGATCGCCGCCCATGGCGTCGAGGGCGACCGGCAGCATGGGCTCCACGGCGCACTCGGGACCGGCGTGGGCGGGAATCGGACTGGCGCTCACCGAGCGCTCAGTCGACGTCGATCGCCTGTCGCCCGCCGTACCACCCGCAGTTGGGGCAGACCACGTGCGGCAGCTTGGTCTGCCGGCACTGCGGGCAGACGCTCCGGGCCGGCACCGAAAGCTGCCACGCGCTGGCCCGGCGGCTACGGCTCTTGGCCTTGGAGGTCTTTTTCTTGGGTACAGCCATGATCGGACAGCTCCCTCTCGGGTTCGGGGCGGGTTCGGGGCGGGTTCGGGGGCGAAGGCCAAACGGCAGAGGTCAAACGGCAGAGGTCAAACGGCGAAGGCCAAACGGTACGGGTACTGCTACTTCGGTCGCGGCAGACCCGCGGGTTTGCGCCCGCGGTCACCAAAGTCTACGCCGATTCCGGCCCCAGGTCATCGCCCGGCAGGATCCGGAGCCCTTCGAGCGCGGCCCAGACGGGATGGCCGGGCTGGTCGGTGCAGTCACAGGGCCGCTCGGTGAGGTCGGTCCCGCAGTTGGGGCACAACCCGACACAGTCCGGCCGGCACAGCGGAGCCAGCGGCAACTCGAGCAGGAGGGCGTCGCGCGCCAGGGCGGTCAGGTCCAGGGTGTCCCCCGTCAGGGGATAGGTGTCGGCGTGGTCGGCCTCGTTCAGGTCGCTCGGGCGCAGGCGGGGCGCCCGCTCGAAGACCTCGCGGACCTGGGCCACCAGTTCGCCGGTCACCGGGCGCAGGCAGCGGCGGCATTCACCCTCCCAGGCGGCCGCGACCGTCCCGGTCAGAACAACCCCGCCGTCGACCACCTCGATTTCGGCATCCACGACCACCTCGGCGTCGGCCGGGACGGTGCTGCTGGTGACCACCAAACCGCCCAGCCGTCCCGTGCGCACGACATGGTGGCGCCCACCCGGGGAGGGGCGGAGGGCGGCGATGTTGACAAGAAACGGCTTGGGGCTCATGGCAAAAGGGGCAGAAACAGAAGGCAGGAGTGGTTAGAAGCGGTCCTGATCGAAGAACGTGTCCTCGGCCGCCAGCGTGTCGTCCATGGCGCCGGCTATCTCGGAACCTTCGGACGGCGGCAGCGGCGTGGCCGACAGTCGCTCCCGACCGGAGTGAACCGTCTTCAGTGTACGTTCGAGCACGATCTCAAAGGCGGCCAGCTTCTGGTCGCAGTAGTCCTCGGCCTCGTGCCGGAGCCGGCGGGCCTCCTCGCGGGCGTCGTCGACCGTCCGGCGGGCGGTGTGCTGGGCCTCCCGGACGATCTCGGTGCGCTGCACCATGCGCTCGACCCGGATGCGGGCCGCCTCGAGGATGTCCTCGCCCTCCCGCTGGGTCTTAACCAGGAAGTCCTGGCGCTCCTTCAGCAACCACCGGGCCTGCTTCAACTCCTCCGGGAGTCGCTCGCACGCCTCCTCCAGCAGCTCCAGGACCTCCTCTTTGTTGTCCAGCTTGGCCGAGGACGACAGGGGCAAGGCCCGGGTGTTGCCGATGATGTCGATCACCCGGCGGAGCAGGACCTCGGCGTTGGGCTCGGGCCGGCCATCGGAAACCGTCATGGCAGTACCAACTTTGCGCCTACAGACAGACACACAACCATCACGCGAACTTCTCCTTCAACTTGGTGAAGACCGGGCCGGGCACCATCGCTCCGATCCGGTCGGCGCCACCGAAGTGGGCGAACTCCCGAACGTACTTGGATGCCACGAAGGCATACTCCGACGAGCAGGGTATGAACAACGTCTCGATCCCCGAGACCGCCTTGTTCATCTGGGCCTGCTGGAGCTCGGACTCGGCGTCAGAAGCGACCCGCAGACCCTTCACGATCACGTCCACGCCCAGTTCCCGGGCCAGGTCGACAACCAGGCTGGAGAACGGGTGCAGGGACACGTTGGCGAGGTGGGCCACCGACTCGCCGATCATCTCCTGGCGTTCCTGGACGGTGAACAGTGGGGCCGACTTCTGGGAATTGCGCATGGGCGCGACCACGACCTGGTCGAACAGCTTCGACGCGGTCTCGACAATCTCCAGATGCCCGTTGTGAAACGGGTCGAACGTCCCCGGGAAGAGGGCGATCCTCACGTGTCACCTTTCCGGTCGCGGTTGGGCCGGCGAGGGCCCCGGCCGAGCGACCGTGACAACGGTACCGCCGTAGTGCTTCTCTCTGAGGACTTCCCACTCCGGGCCGAGGCGGAGGGGGGCCCCGGATTCCAGCACCGCCACCCCGGCGACCGGGGCCAGCAGCGGCGCCAGGAGCGATGACAGCTCGGCCCACTGGCCAAACGCATAGGGCGGATCACAGAGGACCAGGTCCATCGGGGCGGCCGCCCGCAGCCACCGAAGGGCGTCGGCCCGCACCACGGTGGCCCGGGGGCCGGCTAGGCCCAGACCCTTCAGGTTGTCCCGGATGGTCGCCACCGCCTGGCGGTCGGCGTCGACGAACACGGCGCGGGCCGCGCCCCTCGACAGGGCCTCGATACCGAAGGCGCCACTTCCCGCAAAGAGGTCGGCGACGGTCGCCTCCTCGATGCCCACCGGCCTCCCCCCATCCGCGGGGAGGCTGCCCAACACGCCGAAGATGGCCTCCCGCACCCGGTCACTGGTCGGCCGGGTTGACCAGCCCGGCGGGGCGTGGAACCGCCGGCCCCGCGCCTCGCCCCCCACGACTCGCATGCCGCGCTCGCCTCGGAGTCAGCGCGGTCCCGAGCGGCGCAACCGCGACCAGCGCCGGGCCCGGGCCCCGACCAGGGCGGCGTAGCCGGCGCCCACGGCCACCACAGCTATGCCCACGGCACGACTGACAGCGAATACCAGCACCACGCCGGCGCAGGACACGAGGATTCCGAGCAGGGCGTCGGCGGCGAGCACCACCCGCCAGTTGGAGGCATGGGCGGTGGAGTCGTCCGTGCGGGGCATGGCCCGGTCAGCGTAGGCCGGGCCCAAGTGCAAGCATCAGTTCTTGAACAGGAAGTCGCGGTCCTCCTCGTCCACCAGGGCCCGGATCTCATCGGCCAGGTCGGAATGACCGGCCAACCCCCGCCCCGAGTCGACGATGGCGAACGCCACCTCCCGCGCCGCCTCGACCAGGTCCCGGTCCCGCCGCAGCGACGCCAGCTTGAGGTCGGTGGCGCCCTTCTGCCTGGTCCCGAGGATCGTCCCCTCCCCCCGCAACTCCAGGTCCACCTCGGCCAGCTCGAAGCCGTCGGTGCTGCGCTCGACCGCTTTCAGCCGCTCCTCGGAGTCGGGCGTGTTGCCCCCGCCCAGCAGGTAACACCACGAGGCGTCCTGACCTCGCCCCACCCGACCCCGGAGCTGGTGCAGCTGGGCCATGCCGAACCGGTCGGCGTCCTCGATCACCATCACGGTGGCGTTGGTCACGTCCACGCCCACCTCGATCACCGTGGTGGCCACGAGAACATCGATCGCGCCCCGCCGGAACTCGGCCATCACCGCCTCCTTGTCCTTGGAGGCCAGTTGTCCGTGCAGCAAGCCCAGCCCCAGCCCGGCCAGCTCCCCGGTGCCCAGCCGTTCCCGCTCCTCGGTGGCGGAACGAGCCTGGACCCGCTCCGACTCCTCCACCAGGGGGCACACCACGTAGGCCTGGTGGCCCACCGCCACCTCGGACTTGACCCGGTCCCAGGCCGCCGCCTCCTCCAGCGGACCCCGGGCCCAGACGGTACGGACCGGGGTGCGCCCGGGGGGCAACTGGCGCAGCACGGTGGTGTCCAGGTCGCCGTAGACCGTCATGGCCGCGGTGCGCGGGATCGGCGTGGCCGTCATGACCAGGACATCGGGCACGGCCGCCTGGTCCCCCTTCTGGCGCAGCGCGGCCCGCTGCTCGACCCCGAAACGGTGCTGCTCGTCGATCACCACCATCCCGAGCGTGCGGAACGTCATCTCCTCGGTCAGGAGGGCGTGGGTCCCGATCAGGATGTCCACCGTCCCCGCCGCCAGTCCGGCGTGCAGTCGGGACCGCTCGGCCCCGCTCGTGCGGTGGGTCAACAGCCCCACCGTCACCGGCCGCTCCCCCGACAGGGTGGTCGGATCGGGCACAGCGAGGCCGGCCAGCAGGGGCGAGACGCCCAGATGATGCTGCTCGGCCAGCACCTCGGTGGGCGCCATGAGCGCCCCCTGGTACCCGCCCTGGACCGCGGTCAGCAGGGCGGCCACGGCCACGACGGTTTTGCCCGCCCCCACGTCGCCCTGGAGCAGGCGGTGCATGGGATGGGGGCCGCCCAGGTCACCCTGGATCTCCGTGATCGCCTCCTCCTGAGCATGGGTCAGGGGAAAGGGGAGCCCCCCCAGGAAGCGGGCGACGAGGTCCCCATCCAGCCGGTGCCGGATACCGGTCGCATCCCGCTCCACGGCACGTTTCCGCATCACCAGGATGGTCTGGAGGCGGAACAGTTCGTCAAAGGCCAGTCGCTTGCGGGCCGCCTCCTTGGCCGCCATCGATTCGGGGTGGTGGATCTGCGACATGGCCCAGGTCCGGCCCACCAGGTCCAGCCGGTCACGCCACTCCGCGGGGAGCGGGTCGACCAACGTGCCCGCCCGCTCGAGGGCCTCGTCGACCCAGGTGGCCAGCTCCCAGGTCATGACGCCCGCTTTCTCCGACTGGGGGTACACGGGCACGATCCGCCCGGTCCGGTTGCCCACCAGGTCGACCACCGGGTTGACCATCTGGCGGGTCCCGCGGTAGCGCTCGAGCTTCCCGAAGATCACCACCTCGGTACCGGTGAGCAGCTGCTTGGCCCGCCAGGGCTGGTTGAAGAAGCTGCAGCGGAGATAACTCGACCCGTCGAAGACATCGATGTCCACCAGGCTGCGGCCGTTGCGGGTGCGGCGGGCGTTGACCTTCTTGACCAGGGCGACGACGGTGGCCTCCTGCCCTTCGACCATGGCCGCGATGGGCGCTTGGGCGGTCCGGTCGAGGTACCGGCGGGGGTAGTGGGTCAGCAGTTCCAGCACGCTGTCGATCCCGGCGTCGGCCAGCGCCTGGCGCTTCTTGTCGCCGACGCCCTTCAGCCGGGAGACGTCGATCTGGTCGAGCGACGCAAGGCTGCGCCCGGTCACTCGATGGACAGCAGGTAGGGGTAGAGGGGCTGGCCGCCGTGATGGACCTCGGCGGTCACGTCGGGGCGTTTCTCGGTCAGCCACTCGGTGATGCGCCTGGTGTCGGCCTTGGTGGCCCCCTCGCCTTCGATGATGGTCACGATCTCGTGGTGGTCGGCCAGCAATTTGGCCAGCAGGTCCAGAGCCGCCCCGGCCAGGGTGGGGGCCACCACCGCGACCGCGCCCCCCGAAAGGCCCAGGTAGTCGCCCTGGCTGATGGAGCCCACCTCGCTGGAACTGGCCCGCATGGCGATGGTGATCTCACCCGACAACACCCGCGCCGCGGCCTTCCCCATGATTGCCGCGTTCTCCTCGGCGCTGGCGCGGGGGTCGTATTCGAGCAGGGCCGCGAACCCCTCGGCGATGCCCCGGGTGGGCACCACCCGGGCCGGCTTGGCCGCCACGCGAGCCGCCTGCTCGGCGACCGGGATGATGTTCTTGTTGTTGGGTAGCAGCACCACCTCGGCGCCGGGGGCGGCGTCGATGGCGGCCAGCAGCTGGGCGGTGGACGGGTTCATGGTCTGGCCGCCGGTCACGGTGTGCTGCACCCCGAGGGAGCGGAAGATGCGCCGGATGCCCGCACCCGTCGCCACCGCCACCGCCGCGCACCGCATGGGCGCCTGCGAATCCTCCGCCTCGCCCACCCACCGCTCCTCCTCGACCTGCTCCAACAGGTCGGTCACCCGGATCTGCCGGGGCCGGCCCACGTCGACGGCCGCGTCAATCGCCGCGCCGATGTCATCGGTGTGGATGTGGCAATTCCAGAGGCCGTCGCCGCCCACCACCACGATGGAGTCGCCAATTCCGGCCCACACCCGGCGGAAGGCGGCGATAGCGTCGTCTTCGGTCTCCAGGAAGAACATGACCTCGTAGCGCAGCTCACCGACCGGATCATGGGCCGGGGCCTGCGGGCCCGACCGGGCGGGACCAACGGTGACCAGCGGGTCGACCGCCACCATCTCCGGGATGGGAAGCGGGCGTTCCGCGCTGCGGTGCAAGAAGGCGTCGAGCAGCAGCACGAAGCCCGCCCCACCGGCGTCGACGACCCCAGCCGCCTTGAGCACCGGCAACTGGTCGGGCGTGCGGGCCAAGGCGGACGCGGCCGCCCCTTTGGCCGCGTCCAGCACCTCGACCAGCGACGCCGCCCGGCACGCCCCAGCCGCCGCCGCAGCCGCCTTGACCACCGACAAGATGGTCCCTTCGACCGGTCGCATGACGGCCTGGTAGGCCCCGGCCGCAGCTCGGGCCAGGGCGTCGGCGACGGTTGCCCCATCGCCGCCACCGTCGCGGAAGGCCTCGGCCACCCCCCGCAGGATCTGCGACAGGATCACCCCCGAGTTGCCCCGGGCACCCATGAGCGAGCCGTGGCTGACCGCCGCGCACACCGCGGCCAGGTCGGTGCCGGCCGGGTCCGGGAGCTCGGCCACCACCGACTCCAAAGTGAGGGCCATGTTGGTGCCGGTGTCGCCGTCGGGTACGGGGTAGACGTTGAGCCGGTTGATCGTGTCCTGATGGGCCCGCAGGGCGTCCCGATAAGCCACCACCACCGAAGCCAGATCGTCGGCTCCGAGGCGCTCGAGCGTCCTCATAAGGATGGCGATGCTATCCTTTCACCTGTCCCTGAGTCTCCGGGCCTACCGGCGCGCCCCGCCGGCAACCAGCTACGAGGTGTTCTTTTCCATGGCAGCAGTGTGTGAGGTGTGCGGGAAGCATCCCTCGTTCGGCATGAGCATCAGCCACTCCCACCGGCGCATCAAGCGCCGTTGGAACCCCAACATCCAGCGTATCCGGGCCGTCGTGGGCGGCTCCCCGCGGCGAATCCACGTGTGCACCTCCTGCATCCGGGCGGGCAAGGTCACCAAGGTCGTCCGCTAGCGCGGCGGTTTTGTCGTGTAGTCGGGGGTACTGGCTGACTTCGGCGCGACTTGCCAGGCGGCGGTACACGGTTCAGTGGCACCGAGCACGTTTCTAGGTGAGTGAGCAGAAAGTCGGCGAGGGTGCTCGCGATCGCGAGCGCGGTGTGGGAGAATTACAGGGTTGTAGTTGTGGTCTTCCACTTCCCCGGAGGCTTTCATGTTGGGTCGGGTTGATCCCCAGGGGT
>JALYXV010000246.1 GCA_030947025.1 Actinomycetota bacterium
GCCGCCACCTCGGCACCCGCCGCCGTCGACCCAGCCGACAAACGGATGGCGCCCTTCGATGCCCGCGGGGCCAGCACACCGTTGGCCGCCACCAACGTCGGGTCGACCGGCACGAAACTGTTGCCCCGCAACACCCGCACCGGCCCAGCCGCCATCTCGGAGGTAAAAGTGCCGTCCGGGTTGGCGTAGGTGGTGTCGGTCTCGGTGCGCTTGGAAACGACCTCCACCGCTTACCGCTGGTCATCGCCTGAGCCGTCGCCACCGCCACCGCCGACATCCAACCGCGATGCAATCCCAAGCGCGAAACGCGCATTGATGCTCCCTCTCAAGGAACAGGGCCGACGCGGTCCGCCACCCCCAGCCCGAACAACAACCAGGGAACGACCGGGGGGGTGCTGGGGTCGAGTCCTGTGGCGTCAGGGTCGAAGATCGCCGGGGTCGATGGTGACCGGGAAGGGCTCGTTGACCACGAGGCTTTCCCCAGGGCGAGCTGAGCCCGCTTCGACGTAGCCGTCTTGCTCGAGACGGTAGGCGAAGATGGCCGGGCCGTCGTCAAGTTCGACCCGCCAGAACGAGGCGATGCCGGCCCGGGCGTACACGGCCGGCTTGGTGAGGCGGTCGATGGTCCGAGAGCCCGGAGACACGATCTCCACTACCAGGGCGACGTCGGCGGGGTCGAGGATGCCGGAGGTGTTGGCCACCACGACCGGGCGGGCGGCCACGAGCACGTCGGGGATGAACACGGTGTCGTCGGACAGGCGTACACCCATCGCCTCGACGACTACCAGGCCGGGAGTCGCCGCGGCGTACAAGGCGCGGGCGAGTTTCAGACTGACCAGTTGATGGGCCCCGCCGGGCGGGGGGTTCACGAGGAGGGTCCCCTCCAGCAGCTCGTAGCGTTGCGTGTCTTCGGGCAGGCCAACTAGGTCCTCCTCGTTCCAGGGACCGACATGGACGCTGAGGGCCATAGCCACGATCCCAGCATGCCATCTGGGGGCAGTCGTGATAGTCGGAGTTCGAAGAGGTGCCCGGTTTCGAGGGTGGTCTTTCATAGGCTGCCCGGGTTGTGCCCACCGAAACCGTCCGGCTGCGAATCAAGAACGTCGCCAAGGCGGTGTTGGTGTCGGGCCTGTCGTATCAGGACCCCAAGGACGCCCTGAACGAGTTCGTGTCCAACGCGGCCGACGAGTACGCCGAGGCGGGCACCGTGGGCGCCCGGATCCGTGACCCGCGCCGCCGACAGCCCCGCCACGGCGTCGCTGTGCCTGAAGCGGGGTTCCGCCAACGCAACCTTGGACCCCCACGAACGACGCCGCCGCCGGGACCGCCCCGGCACCACCGTCTACCTCCTCGACCTGGAACCCGACGTGCTGCGCATGCTCACCCAGCGCAAGGTGGTCGACTACCTGCGCCGTCGCCGAGGCCCCGCCCTGGCGAGAGGCGACTACCAGATCGTCGTCGAGGAAGGCCGCGCCGCCGAGGTCGTCACCCCTGAGGAACCCGACGGCATCCACCTCGCCCTGCCCGCCCGGCCCACCTTGTGGGGCCGCGTCGAGTTCAACCTCTACGTCGCCCCCCAACCCGACCGGCACCGCCGGGTGGCGGTCGTGGGCCGGGCCGGCACCACCATCATCGACGACCTGACCGACCTCGAGGAGTTCGACCATCCCCCCTGGAACGGCGACCAGCTGTCCGGCCAGATCGTCTTCGAGGCGCTGCAGCAAAGCGCGGGACGCCGGGCCATGGTGGTCAGACCGACGTCGAGGCCGCTGGCTCGCCCGGTGGGCGCCACCGGTGTCTCGGGCAGCTGGAGCCGGCACACGAAGCTGGCCCACCACCACCCCGCCCGGTCCCGGTAAACCGTCACGCTGGAAGGAGCCGACGGCAACGGCCGCGTCCACACCACCCGCAGCGCGATGCGCCCGCCGGCCACGACCACCTTCCAGCGGTCGTCGTCGCGGCCGAGCCCGGTCCCCGACACACCAAAGCCGTTGCGGGTCCAGCGCGCCGTCGAGTACCCCGCCTTGCGGGCCGTGAAGCGGGGACGCCCCGCCGGGTTGGACTTGTCGAAGAACGCCGCCGCCGCCCGGTACAGATCGCGCAGCACCTGTTGTTGGGGGACAGACGGCTGGGCGTCCAGCCACTGGAAGCGGCCCCGCCAGTCGGTCAACTCCAAGTCGGCGTCGCGGTAGCGCAAGCTCTCGCCCTCGTGGCGCCACAGGTCACGCCAACGGCCCAAATGCCTGGTTCCACACCGCCCGGCAGGCGTCGAACACGCCCTGGAGCAGCCGCTGCTGGTCGGCGTCGACCCGGAGCCGGTAGCGGTAGCGACGTCGACCGCCTCCATCTACGCCGCCCGCTTCTGGTTCTCGACGTATCGGCGCACCACTTCGAGCGGTGCGCCTCCCACAGTGGAGACGGACCACGACGGCGACCACAGGGCCGCCCCTCGGCACAAGACGGGGAACTCGGCGCGCAACAGTCGAGAGGACCGGCCCTTCAGCATCTGCACCAACTTCGACAACGCCACCGTCGGGGGGACCTCGACGAGCAGGTGTACGTGGTCGGGCATCACCTCGGCCTCGATCACCTGGCCGCCGGCCTCGTCGACCACCTGGGCGATGACCTGCTTCAGACGGGTCTCCACTCGGCCGGTCAGAACACGGCGCCGGTATTTGGGGCACCAGATGATGTGGTACTTGGCCGAGTAGACCGTCTTGTTGGTCGAGCGCTAGCCCACCGTCCGATCATCGCGCCGGGGTGCGACAGTCTCGGGGCTTCGCCCCGAGCGGCGAGAATATGGAGGGGTCCCGGAACGCCGTTGGTGATGGCTAACACCCCCGCCTGATTGTGCCGGCAAAGGTAAGTGGACAGGCCGCTAGCCCTCGGGCAGATCCCCGCCTTCGCCGCTGGCGCCACGGCCCCCTGGGTCAGCCTCGGCCGTGCCCTCGGCGCGGTGGGGCTCAGGCGTCTCCGCGCTCGGGGCCTCAGGCGTCCCTGCGCTCGGGGCCTCAGGCGTCTCCGCGCTCGGCGCAGTCACGCCGCCGGTCTGCTCGAGGTACTCCGCCCAGGCCGCCTGCGCCTCTGACTCGGGCACGAACTCGGTGTCGTAGGCGGCACCGATGTAGTTGCCCTGGTCGTCGTAGGCGTGCTCGCCGAAGTGCTCGCGGTACTCGGCCGCCACCTCTCCCCCTTCGGCCGCCTGCTTGATGGACAGGCTGATCCGGCGCCGCTGGAGGTCGATGTCGATGATCTTGACCCAGAGCTCCTCGCCCGGGGTGACCACCTGCTCGGGCAGCTCGACGTGGTGGGTCGCCATCTCGGAGATGTGAACCAACCCCTCGATGCCCTCCCCCACCTGGACGAATGCCCCGAAGGGCACCAGCTTGGTGACCCGCCCGTACACCAGCTCCCCCACCCGGTGGGCGTTGGCGAATTCCTGCCACGGATCCTGCTGCGTCGCTTTGAGCGACAGGCTGATCCGTTCCCGGTCGAGATCGACGTCGAGCACCCGGACCTCGACGTCGTCGCCGACGGTCACGACCGACGAGGGGTGATCGACATGCTTCCACGACAGCTCCGATACGTGGATGAGCCCGTCCATGCCGCCCAGGTCCACGAACGCACCGAAGTTGACGACCGACGAGACCACGCCCCGACGGACCTCGCCCGGCTTCAGGTTGGCCAGGAACTCGTCACGCTGCTCTTTCTGCGTCTCCTCCAACCACGCCCGCCGGGACAGCACCACGTTGTTGCGGTGCTTGTCCAGTTCGATGATCTTGGCGTCGAGCACCCGGCCCACATAGGGAATGAGGTCCCGTACCCGGCGCAACTCGACCAGCGAGGCGGGCAGGAAGCCCCGAAGCCCGATGTCGATGATGAGGCCACCCTTGACCACCTCGATGACCGGCCCCGACACCACCCCGTCGCGCGCCTTGACGCTCTCGATGGTCCCCCAGGCCCGCTCGTACTGAGCCCGCTTCTTGGACAGGATCAGCCGGCCTTCCTTGTCCTCCTTCTGGAGGACCAGGGCCTCGATCTCCTCGCCCAGCGTGACCACCTCGTGGGGGTCGACGTCGTGGCGGATCGACAGCTCCCGGGCCGGGATGACACCTTCGGACTTGAACCCGATGTCCAGCAGCACCTCGTCCTTGTCCACCTTGACAACCGTGCCCTTGACGATGTCGCCGTCGTCGAACTCGACGATCGTGCCCGAGATGGCGTCCTCGAGTGACAAGTCACCGAGATCGTCCACCGTTATCTGGCGTGGGGTGTACACCCCCGCTTCGTCGAAAGTCCCCATACCGTTGCTCGGCGGTGGGTTGGGAGCGGTGGCATGGGCAATGGCAGTAACGGTTGCGGTGTCATCCGACATAGGAAAGTTGGCCTTCTTCAGCTACAAGCAATAAGGGGGCGGCCTGTTCCGCCCGCATAAATGGTACTACTCGGACCGGCCGTTCAGGACTTGGCGCCCGCCCATGTGTCACCCCAGGACAGATGCACCTCGAGCGGCACGGACAACTCCGCCGCGCCGGTCATGGCCTCGACCACCAGCGCCGCGGCCGCCTCCTCCTCCTCCGGCGGTACCTCCAGGATCACCTCGTCGTGCACCTGCAAGACCAACCGGCTGGCCATGCCCGCCCCCTCCAGCCGTTGGTCGATCCGCACCAAGGCGGCCTTGAAGATGTCGGCCGCCAAACCCTGGATGCCCGCGTTCATGGCCTGGCGCTCCCCCGCCTGGCGGACCCGGTAGTTGCCCGCCTGAAGCTCGGGGATGAGCCGTCGCCGTCCGAACAGCGTTTCGGTGTAGCCCCGGCTCCGGGCCTCGGCCACGACCCGGTCCATGTACGCCTTCACGTTGGGAAAGGCATCGAAGTAGGCGTGCAAGATCTGTGCAGCCTCGTCGACAGGAATGGACAAGCGCTGAGCAAGGCCGTAGGACTCCATCCCGTAGGCCAGCCCGTAGGAGACCATCTTGGCCTTGGACCGCTGCGCCAGGGTCACGTCGGCCCCGGGGACCCCGAACACCCGGGCGGCGGTGACGTTGTGAATGTCGATCCCAGCCCGGAACGCCTCCACCAGGCCCGGGTCCTCGGCCAGATGGGCGATGACCCGCAGCTCGATCTGGTTGTAGTCGGCGACCAGGAACCGGCATCCCGACGCCGGGATGAACGCCCGCCGGAACTCCCGGCCCTCGTCGCTGCGGATCGGGATGTTGTGCAGGTTGGGCTGGTCGGACGACAGCCGCCCGGTGCGGGCCACCGTCTGGTTGAACGTGGCGTGGATCCGCCCGTCACCCGCTACCTCGGCCAGCAGCGAGTCGCCGTAGGTGGACCGCAGCTTCTCGACCTCGCGGTAGCGCAGCAGCGCCTCGATGATGGGGTGCTGGCCCCGGAGCTTCTCCAGCGACTGGGCGTCGGTCGAGAAGCCCGTCTTGGTCCGCTTGTTGGGCGCCAACCCGAGCTTGACAAAGAGGATCTCCCGGAGCTGCTTGGTCGAGTTGACCACGAACGGCTCCCCCGCCAGCTCCTGGATCTCGGTCTCCAGCGCCCGGGCCTCCTCGGTCAGCCGTTTGGCCAGGCTGCGCAGGTAGTCCTCGTCCACGCCGACACCGACCTCTTCCATGCGGGCCAGTACCCGCACCAGGGGCCGCTCGATGGTGTCGTAGAGCGACGACAGCCCCCGGGCCGACAGCGCCGCCCCGAGCGGCTCGACCAGCAGGCCCACCGCCGCGGCCCGCCGCCCCGCCTCGAGCGCGGGCTCGGTCCCGCCCCCGCCCAGGTCGAGCTGACCCACGGGTGGGGCGTCGGGCGAGCGCAGTTCGATGCCGCCGTAGCGCTCGGCCATTTCCTCCAGCAGGTACTGGTCGCCGGCCGGATCGACCAGGTACGCCCCGATGGCGGTGTCCAATTCAAGGTGGGAAAAATCCACGCCCATCACCGACAAGCCCCGCATGAGGGCTTTGGCGTCGTGCCCGCTCACGGGTGCTCCCCCGGTCCCCAGCAGCCGGGACAATGCCGATCGGACGTCGTGGTCGGCCAGCAGCGACGCGCCGACCCACACGACGGGGACGGGGGCGCCCTCACTGGCCTCCGGAGCGGGCCCGGCTCGCTCCGCGGGCAGTTCCACGAAGGCCAGCCCCTCGATGGCCGAACGCCCGGGCCGGCCGGCCCAGGCCGCCTCCATGGCCAGGGGCGCAGCCGCGGCAGTCCAGGCATTGACCAGCTGGACCGCCGCCTCGGCCGTGGGAACCTCCTCCGCGTCGACCTCGAAGGGGGCGGCGGCGCCTGAGCCCACCTCGGCCGCCCCTTTTCCCCCTCCGTCGGACACCTCGAGCAACCGGTCCCACAGGGTCCGGAACTCGAGGAAGTTGAACAGCTGCCGGACCTCCTCGAAATCCCAGCCCGCCATGATCAGGTCGTCGAGGTCGACGTCGATCGGGACGTCGCGGATGAGCGGCGTGGCCTCGGCGTTGCGGCGGACCATGGGCTCGGCTTCGGCCATGTTCTGGCGGAGTTTGGGGGTCAGCTCGTCCAGGTGGGCGAAGATGCCGTCGAGGTCGCCGTAGGTGTTGATCAGCTTGGCCGCCGTCTTCTCGCCCACCCCGGGAACCCCGGCCAGGTTGTCGGACGGGTCCCCCCGCAGGGCGGCGTACTGCGGGTACTGGACCGGCGTCACCCCGGTCCGGTCGTGGATGCCCGCTTCGTCGTACAGCACGTAGTCGCTGACCCCCCGCCGGTTGTACAGCACCTTGACGTGGGGGTCCTCCACCAGCTGGTAGGTGTCGCGGTCGCCCGTGACGATCATCACGTCCAGGTCCCGGTCGCGCGCCTGGGTCGCCAAGGTGGCGATGATGTCATCGGCTTCGTAGCCTGCAAGCTCCACGGTAGGAATGTGCAAGGTGTTGACCAGTTGGCGGACCAGACCCATCTGCTGGCGCAGGATGTCGGGCGCCTCGGCCCGCCCCGCCTTGTAGTCGGGGATCATTTCGTGGCGGAACGTCGGTTCGGGCCGGTCGAAGGCCACCGCGATCCGGTCGGGGCGGTGGTCCTTCAGCAGGTTGATCAGCATGGACGTGAAGCCGTACACGGCGTTGGTCACCTGCCCCGATGCGGTCGCCATGTCGGTGGGGAGGGCGAAGAATGCCCGGTAGGCCACCGAGTTGCCATCCAACAGCAGGAACAAGGCCATCCCTCGATACGATAACGGCGTGCCTGCCGGCTACCACCCTCCCCTCGAGGAGTACCTCGAGGCCATCCACGAGCTGGAGGAGGAGGGGACCCAGGTGATCCAGGCCCGCCTGGCCGAACGGGTCGGGCATTCCGCCCCGGCCGTGTCGGAGACCATCCGCCGGCTCAAGGCGGACGGGTATGTCACCGTCGAGGACCGGGCGGTGCACCTGACCGGCAAGGGCCGGGCCCGGGCCGAGAGTGTGGTGCGCAAGCACCGGCTGGCCGAGTTGCTTCTCACCGAGGTCATCGGCCTGCCCTGGCACAAGGCCCACCTCGAAGCGTGCCGTTGGGAGCACGTGATCTCCGACGAGGTCGAAGGCCGGCTGGTCGAGCTGCTCGGGCACCCCACCACCTGCCCCCATGGCAATCCCATCCCCGGCAGCGGGGCGCCCGTCGTTCCCAACCAGGTGGCGCTGAGCTCGGTCCAGGGGGGCGAGCATGTCCGCTTGCGCCGGGTCACCGAGCAGGTCGAGATCGACCTGGAGGCGCTGGCCTACCTGTCGGAGGCGGGTTTCATCCCCGGCGCCGATGCCACCGTCACGTCCCGAGCGCCGGATGGGACCTTGACGCTGGCGTTGGGCGAGCGCAGCTTGGCCCTCGGGCCCGCGTTGGCCCAGCAGCTGTACGTGACGTCGCGCGTCTAGTCACTGACTACTCCAAAGATGGCCCCAACGGGCCATTGTCGCGGGTGTGCCTCGGCAAACCCGGACCGGGGTTCCGGATACTCGCTTCGCTCTCGACCACGGGTTGAGCCGCGCTAGGGCTGGTCGGCCCCTTCGGGTGCGGGCGGGCGCAGGCCGTCCTCGATCACCCGGCGGGCGATCTCCTTCATCGGCAGCCGCTCGCGCATGGCGGTCTTCTGGATCCAACTGAAGGCGTCCGCTTCCTTCAGCCGCTGCTCGTCCATCAGCAGCCCCTTGGCGCGCTCGACCACCCGGCGGGTCTCCAACTGGTCTTCCAGGCTCTTGACGTCGTGGGCCAGGTGCTGGATCTCACGGAAGGCGCCCAGGGCGATCTCGATCTGGGGCAACAGGTCGCTCTTCTGGAACGGCTTGACCACGTACGCCAGCACCCCGGCCTCGCGGGCCTGGTCGACCAGGTCGCGCTGGCTGAATGCAGTGAGGATGACGACCGCGGCCAGCCGTTCCGACGTGATTTCGCGCGCCGCGCTCAACCCGTCGGTGCCGGGCATCTTGATGTCGAGGATGACCAGGTCAGGTTGGAGGGAGCGCACCAACTGGATGGCCTCGTCGCCCCGGCCGGTCTCGCCGACCACGTCGTAGCCCTCCTCCTGGAGGATCTCCTTGAGGTCTAGGCGAATGATGGCTTCATCCTCCGCGATTACCACGCGCACGGGCACCGGGGGCTAGCTCCTTCGGGTCGTCAGCGGGACTCGATGACGAGCCGGTCGAGCAGCTCGTCTTGGGCTTGGCGCAACTCGGCAACCGTGTGCAGCAGGGCCTTGCGGCTTCGTCCCATGGCGTCGGCGTGGCGCTGCGCTTCTTGGTACTCCTTGTTGGCCAGCGGTGTCTCCGAGACCAGGGCCCGCAGCCGGGCGTCCTCGGCCGCGTCGGTCATGACTTCCAGTTGCTCGTCCACGACGGCCAGATCCTGGCGGGCGCGCTTCAAACGATGAGACATCTCGGTCAGGCGGCGCTCGATGAGGGATTTGGACACGTTGGCGTGAGTCTACTGAGGCCATCAAGCCCCCATTGCCCCGAGGCGGTGCCAGGGCGGTCGGGCCGGTCCCTGCCCCGGCACGATGAGCGGATCTCACTCTCAGGCGTTGTTCAGTTTTCTTGACCAGACTCCCAGGCGATGCGCGTTCTTGTGGTCGACGACGAGCCGGCCGTTCGCCAGGCCTTGGATCGGGCCCTGCGGTTCGAGGGCTACGAGACCGAGATGGCAGGCGACGGCCTGGGGGCATTGTCGGCCCTGGCCGAGCGGCCCGCCGACGCCGTCGTGCTGGACGTGGCCATGCCCCGGATCGACGGGCTCGAGGTGTGCCGCCGGCTGCGTTCTTCAGGCAATCCCACCCCGATCCTGTTGCTCACCGCCCGGGTGGCGGTCTCCGAGCGGGTGGCCGGCCTCGACGCCGGGGCCGACGACTACCTGGTGAAACCCTTCGCCCTGGACGAGCTGCTGGCCCGCCTACGGGCACTGTTGCGCCGGTCGGCGCCGCCCGACGATGAGGTCCTGCGCTTCACCGACCTGTCGCTCAACCCTTCCACCCGCGAGGTCACCCGGGGTTCCCGGCCGATCGAGTTGACCAGGACCGAGTTCCTGCTGCTCGAGCTCCTCCTCCGCAACGCCCGTCAGGTGTTGCCCCGGGAGGTGATCTTCGACCGGGTCTGGGGTTACGACTTCGGTGCCAACTCCAACTCCCTGGAGGTGTACATCGGGTACCTCCGGCGCAAGACCGAGGCCGAGGGCGAGGCGCGCCTGGTCCACACGGTTCGGGGCGTAGGGTACGTCCTGCGCGACCGGCATGGCTGACGCCGACCTTTCCGAAGACTCCGACGAGTCCGATCACAGCGATCGGGCTGGTCGTACCGATCGCGTCGGTCGCTCCCACCGCTCCCAGGGGGAGCCCGTGACCCACCGGATGAGTTTTCGGACGCGGCTGGTCGCGCTCGCCGCTGCCGCGGTCGGTATCTCGGTTGCGCTGGCATCGGCCGCCTGCTATGTCGGCGTACGCCGGACGCTGGTCAGCGAGGTGGACCATCAACTCCGGCGCCAGGCCGACCTGGTCGAGACCCGGCGCTTCCGCCCCGAGATCCCCAGCTTGGCCGGCCTCACCGGATCGCTGCAGCGCAGCGGCCTCAACACCTTCGTGGCCTTCCAGGTCATCTCGACCTCGGGGCCGGCGGTCATCCCGTACACGCCCCCGCTGCCGATAACGGCCTCGGATCGGGCCGTGGCGGCCGGCAAGCAGGACGACTACTTCCGGTCCATCGGTAGCGCGGCCAAGGGCAACCACACGCGCCTGCTCACCTTCTCCGTCGGTGGGGGCTTCGCCGTGCAGCTGGGTCGTCCCCTCGGGGAGACCGACCGGACCCTGGCCCACCTGGCCCTGGTCCTGCTGCTGGTGGCAGCGGCAGGAGTGGCCTTCTCGCTCCTCCTCGGCTATCTGGTCGGCACGACCAGCCTCCGGCCGGTCGAGGATTTGACCAATGCAGTCGAACGGGTGGGGGCCACCGGGCAGCTGGACGAGCGCATCGAGGTGACCGGCGACGACGAGCTGTCCCGGCTGGCCACTGGTTTCAACCGCATGCTGGCCGCGCTGGACGAGTCGCGCCGCCAGCAGTCGCAGCTGGTGGCCGACGCCGGACATGAGCTGCGCACGCCGCTCACCAGCCTGCGGACCAACATCGAGGTGCTGCTGCGGGTCCAGGACCTTCCCGACGCCGACCGGGCCGCCCTGTTCGGCGACATCACCGGCCAGCTGAGCGAGCTGACCACGCTGGTCGGCGACCTGGTCGAACTGGCACGGGACGACGAGCAGCGCCCCGAACCGGACGACGTGCGGTTGGACCTGGTCGTGGAGGACGCGGTCGATCGAGCCCGCCGCCGGGCGCCGTCGCTCACGTTCAACCTGGAAGTGCCCGAGGCGTTGGTCCGGGCCCAGTCCAACCTGCTGGAGCGGGCCGTGCTCAACGTGCTGGACAATGCGGCCAAATGGAGCCCGCCCGCGTCGACCATCGAGGTAACGGTGACTCGCCAGGGGCCATCGTGGCGCCTGGAGGTTCGTGACCACGGACCGGGCATCCCCGACGAGGATCTGCCCCACGTCTTCGACCGGTTCTACCGCTCCGCCGCCGCCCGTTGGCTGCCCGGCTCGGGCCTGGGACTGGCCATCGTGCGCCAGGTGGTCGAGTCCAGCCGGGGCTCGGTGGCGGCGGTGACCGCACCGGACGGGGGAACGATCGTGCGGATCCACCTGCCCGCGGTCCAACCGGCCCGCCCGGTGGCTGAGCCGGCGGGCACCCCGGTGGCCGATGACGGGGCCGGGGCCGGGACCGGGACCGGGACCGGGACCGACATTCTCGTCGAGTTATGAGCCACTCCGGCAGCCGGGCAGGAATACCGTCGCGCTACCATCCGACAGCGTTGCCCGAGTGGTGAAATGGCAGACACGGTGGACTCAAAATCCATTGCTTGAAAGGGCGTGCGGGTTCGAATCCCGCCTCGGGCACGACGACGACCCTGAGCTAAATCCCCAGGTCAGCGGCTTTGTGGGTCGGTGTGAGATGCATCGATGTGCAGTCCGTGACCAGGCCGTGGTCACGGACTGGTCACATAACGGCCCGCGGGGGACTTGACCAGGACTTGACCTGCGATGGACCGCACGTATCGGCGGCGGCGAGCGGCCGTACAGTCGGACACCGGGTAGCACTCGTGCAGGATTCGCGCTACGACGGCGATGTGATCTGGACCGCCGGCGACCAGCGGGGTCGAACGCCCGTCTGCGCTCCGCCTCGGATTTGTTATGGCAAACCCCGCCTCCAATGTGGGTTTGCCAAAACAAGACCAGCGTCGCGTCGACCGTCAGACTCCGGTGCGGTCACGACCCCCGACGAGGTTCCAGATCGTGGCGTGCGGGCGCGAGTTGCCTGGCCTGACAACCTTCCTTCCAGCCTCTCCCGACGCGTTGATAATGGACGGTTATCAACGATTATGCCTCCGCCTGGGTGGCCGGGCCGGTCGTCGGGCCCACGACCAGACAGGGGTCGCCTGCCGTCGTTTCCGGCCCGGCTAACCTAACTCACCAGGCCTCGCCTCGGCTCGGGCCCGGTCGGTTCATCGCCGAGCAGATCGCGCAATAGGCGGTCGGTCTCTCCAGACCCGACACCCGTTCGGCCGGTTCCTTCGCCGACCACGACCGCGGTTCAGCACGACGTCGGTGCAACGAGTGATCACAGCGGTGCAGCGACGCCGTCCAGCGCCGTTGCACGGCCCGCTCCTGACCTGCGGGAATTGCCGGCCGACGGGGGTTCGGCGGCGGTCACTGGTTGGATACGGTCGCGTCGGTGATGGACTCGATCCCCTCCAACCGTAAACGAAGCTCGTCCGTGAGATGGTGCCGGCTCGCCAGGTAGGCCGGGGAGTTGTAGCTGACCGACACGGCACCGTCCGCGTCCGTCCAGACAAGGACCTTTAGGGGAAGATCGAGCGCGGCCAGCGGTGCGGCGACCATCACCGGGGTGCCGGCCTCAGGACTGCCGAAGATCACGAGCTCCGTGTCTGGCATCTCGAGGCCGACTTTCTTTGCCTGGCCGCTGTGGTCGATCACCTCGAACAATGTCAAGTTTTTGTGCTCAACAGGCCCGTCAGCCGGCTCACTGTCTCGCTGACTGTGAGAGGACTCGGCTTGGTCACGGTGCCGTCAGTGGGTTGCGACCCTGGTGTCATGGACTCCTCCTCGCGTTGTCGACGCTGTTCGGTGCGAAGCGAACATAGACGTGCGAACCGTTGGCGAAGTCCGGACGTCGGCGCTCACGATTCGACGGCTCGCAGTTCGTCCACGGCGAAAACCCACGTGCCGTTGGGATCAATTCAGATTCTTCGTATCTCGACAGGCGCAGCTAGCTGGTCCGACAACTGACGAAGGTCCTCTGAATCAGAGGTCAACACGGTCGACATGTGTCTGGCGGCGGTCATGACGACGTGCGCATCGACAACGTCGGACATTCCGGCCCGAGCCAGAAGGGATCCGACCTCATGTGCCTGGTCCGGTGCGAACGCCTCGATGTCGCATCCGCGGAGGAGACGCCGGAGCTGCACCTGACGATGCGATCGGCTCACCTGGGCCACTACCGGCGCCGTGGTGGTTGGAACAAAACCCAGCTCGAGCCGTACGCGATGATCGGCCCAGATCTGGCGGTCGTTGCGCTCGGCGGCGACAAACACACTTGCGTCGTAGACGACAGTCATGCCGATCGAGGATGACCGGCCGCGATCAACTCGTCGGCGACGCGGCGACGGGCGGCTTCGAGCTCAGCCGCCGTGAGCTCCCCGTGCTCGTGCTCCCACTCGACGACTGCGCGAAGCCCGTCCCGGACCAAGAGCGCCCGACGAGCAGCGGCGGTCATCCACGCGGAGACACTGACACCTGCGTCGGCAGCCGCTGCGAGGACACCCTCGTGGACCTCGGGGTCCACGGTGATGGCGAGCTTCGGTGAAGGCTTTCCACGAGGCATACAGGGAACCATACTACCTCAGTAGGAGACCTGGGGAACCAGCCTTCGTCGTCCTCTCCCCTGCCGCCACTGAGGGCGCGCGTCGACAGGGTTGCGCAGGGGGTTCTCACATGTACGCGTGTTAGTTCGGTTAGTCAGAGGCCGGGGACTTGACTTCCGGAGCCGATTACCGTGCATCCGATTGCCGCGTTGGGCACGGGTGGGTTGTGCGGGGTGTTGACGCCGATGACCGAGCGACCGGCAATGGTGAAGGCCACCGCCCCGGTCACGCTTGCGAACGAGATGGTAGGCGTCGTAGTCATGTTGCCGCTGGCAACCCCGGTGCCGCTTCCGACCGGTACGGTGCAGGCGGTGTCGCTGTAAAGAATGAACCCGTGGGCGTTCGCGACCGTGACGTCATCGGTCCAGGGTGTCATCAGACCGGGTGGGGATGTCACCGGCGCCACCTGGGGACCGGTGTACACGTCGTTCTGGAGGAGGACCTGTGTCACCTTCCCGCCTCCGCCCACGCACGGTTCGTTGATCGTCCCGAAGCTGTCGCCCAGCCAGCGGTTCGGTGACGAGTTAGCCGGGAATCTTGGCGGCGGTGTAGTGGCCGAGCAGTGATCGTTGAAGTCGGCGGCGTCGAAGACGCCGTTTCCATTGGACACGTTGGCTTTCAGGAGGCTGTCGAGGAATCCTCCGTAGGTCGGCGCCTTTTGGGGGCCTTGTACAAAGAGGCCGTCGCGGCCGTTGTTCTGAGTGATGTTGCCGTAAACGGTGTTACCCGAGCTGGGCGATTGCAACTCGATGCCGGTGCCACGATTATTGCTCGAAATGTTCCCGATGAATGCGTTGTTGGTGGCAGGGCAGACAACCCCGGCGTCGCCCTGCTGGATGGTCCCGATGCCCGTCGCCCTCTGGTCGCGACTGTAGACGGCGGGATTGCTGCCCGTGAGGGTGACAACGTTGTTCTCGATCAGGTTGTGTGTATTTGGTGGGGAGGTGACCGGGGGGGCGCCACAGAAGTTGGCCTGGATCTCGATGCCGTACAGGGCGCTGTTGGTCACGGTGTTGGCCACCAGGGTGTTGTCCGTGGCGCCAGGACCCTCGATGCGTATGCCCATGTCCTGGATGGGGCGGGCGAAGCCGGCTTGCAGGGCCTGGCCACCGCAGAGCGTGAAGCCGCCGGTGGTCGTGAGGTTGATGAGGTCGTTGTTCAAGACCTTGTTGTGAGAGACCAGGTTGTGGCCAGAGACGTCAACCAACGCGATACCGTCGAAGGGGCCGTTCCCCGAGACGGTGTTGTAGCTAATTGTGTTGCTGTTGGAAAAGTCGACAATGATCCCGTCGCCGAAGTTGCAGTCGGTCGTGTTCGTCGGTTCCAAAAGGTTGACACTGACGTTGTGCCTCACAACCAGCTGGGTCACGGTGTTCCCCGAGCCGTGGAGGATGCTGACACCGGCGTCGAACAGCTCGACGGTCCCGTTTTTGATGGTGTCATTTTTCACGTTGGCCAAGTTGACGCCGACCTGTTCTCTGGTGGCCAGCGGAACCGTCCCGTGAGATCCGATGATCTTGTGGCCGTTGAGGTCCACAATGATGTTGCTGCCGGTCACGTTCAGCCCATTGCCCCGCAGGCAGGGGCCGACGTCGGCCGTGAGGATCGTGTTCTTAGTGATCGTCGCGCCGCATCCGATCGACGATGCCGGAGATGCCGCTGCCGGAGATGCCGCTGCGACGCCCACAGCGCCAGCCAGAAGCACAGCCGCGGGGATGACGCGGAAGCCTCTGACAATACCAACATTGCGCCTCGAAGCATCGCCTGCTGTCCAGGCGGCGCGCCCCCCGTCAGATTGCGTCAAACCACGCTTTGAACTCACGTCACGACCCCTCTCGTTCCTCCATCACATCTAGGCGCCCAAGTAAAGTCTCGACCAATCTAGATGTCAAAGAGGCATCAGTCCCCTACATAGCTGTGCGTGACATCTAGCCTTCCAGCGGGGCGGACGGCCTCCCGGCCGTCAGACCGCCGCTATGCAGGGCAGGCACCTATCTCCCGGGTTGGTAGGTGCTACGGTCCGGGCTGGCGAATCTGGCGAATGCGGGGATGATGGCCATGACTTTTGTTACGAGTGGGTTTGGTTCGCGTCGAGCGCGGAGTGCCGTGGCGGCTGTCGGACTTGCGCTCCTGATGGTGAGCACCGGCCTGGTAGGTACCGCGGCAGCTCAGAACGCGGTCGGCTGCGGAAGCGTCATTACCAAGAGCACGACACTCACCGCTGACGTCGGGCCCTGCCCGGACGCGGGCCTCATCGTCGCGGCCGACAACGTCGTGTTGAACCTCAACGGGCACACGGTCACGGGGAACCCACAGCTGCGCGGCAACGGTCCCGACGCGGCGGGCGTGCTGCTTCGCCAGGTCCATGGGGTGACGGTGAAAAATGGCACGGTCCAGCACTTCGATGCCGGCGTCTCCATTGACGGTGGAGCCATGAACACGGTCAGCGCCATCACCGCCCAACACAACGTCAACTACCGCCTCGTGACCGGACGCAATGCCCTGCCGGGCGACATCGACCTCAACAACGGACCGTTCTGCGACCTGGGCGACGGTATTGCCGTGGTCGGTTCGAACGGCAACCTGATCCTTCACAACACACTGATGGGCAATGGGCCGTACGACGGGATCGCGCTGATCGACCAGTCGGATCGAAATACCCTGGCGAACAACGAGGTGGCCGACAACGACCTCCTCAACCAGCCTCCGGGGGGTGCCGTGCATGGCACAATCTGCGGGGGACTGGCGAACATCGGGCCCTTGGGCCGGTGGACCCAAGACGTGGGGATGCGCATCGAGGGACCAGGAGCCCAGCACAATGTGCTCACCGGCAACCATGTCGTGAGGAACGGACTGGCTGGGATCATGGTGACCGCCTTCGTCACGGCGTTCCCGATGGCCAACAACGGTTTCAACAAGATCATCGGAAACACGATCTCGCAGACCGGGTTGAGGACCCACCAACTCAACGACCAGGGGGACGAGTACCGCTCGTCGGGCATCTACCTGCACAACTCCGGTTCGAGCCACGTGTCCCTGTCCTACGGCAACCTCATCGCCTCCAACAACTCTTCGGGCAACTTCGGTGGTGGAATCGAGGCCCTGGGGCCATTTCCAGGCAGCCGCCAGGTCGGCGTGGGAGGAAACACCATCGTCGGAAATCTGGCCGACAACAACCTCCTGGACGGCATCATCCTGGCCGCGGGAACGGTTGATACCACGGTGTCGGGTAACACCGCCCACGGGAACGCTCCCGACAAGGCCCTCATCGCGGCGATCAACGCTCGGGACATCTACACGGTCTGGGACGGGACCGACGGGTCCGACAACAGCGTTCACTGCGACCACAACGTCTGGTCGGGTAACCAGTTCGGGACCGTCAACCAACCATGTGTGAGGACCGGGAAGGTCGTCGGCCCCATCCCGTCGACTCCAATGCAGGCCGCAAATGCAAGCCCCCCGCCGAGTGCTCAAGCGGCGACCCGTCCCCTTCGTCGGGGTAGCCCGTAGCAACGGAGACTAGCTCAGGCGCAACCTCGCCCAGCGCACCTCGGACCTGGTGTATCGTAGGTGTGTGGCTCGCACAAATATCGACCTTGACGAGCGTGCGTGCCGCGCGGTCATGGAGCGATACCACCTGCCGACCAAGCGGGCCGCAGTCAACTTCGCCCTCAGGACGGTGGCCGCTGAGCCGCTCGGTCTGGAAGCGGCGCGCCGGCTGCGGGGGTCGGGGTGGGACGGCGATCTCGACGAGATGCGTACCGGCCGCACCGGTTGATCCTCGTCGATACGTCTGCCTGGGTGGAATTCCTCCGCGACACCGGCGGATCCGTCTGCACGCGGGTGGATGAACTTCTCGACCGCGACATCGCCGTATGCGATGCGATCCGGATGGAGGTGCTGGCCGGCGCGCGAGATGAGGGCCATCTCAGCGATCTCCGCAGACTGCTCGCGAGAGCCGCCATGATCCAGACCGTGCCAGCCGACTACGAGGATGCCGCCGCCCTGTGCCGCATCTGCCGCCGCGGTGGTGAAACCGTCCGGAAGCTGATCGACTGTCTCATCGGAGCCATTGCGATTCGTGCCGACCTGCCGGTGCTTCACGCCGACAGCGACTTCGACGTGTTGGCGCGGCATACGACCCTGCGGTCGGACCAGCCCTAGCAGCCGATCCGCGCGGCCAACACCCGTGCCTCGGAGCCTGCGGTCAGCGGGATGACTACCTATGTGCGCCCACACTGGAGTCGGTAGTGTTCTGTTGGCTGACGGCCGTTGTTCCATGAGTTGGGGGCGTGATCATGCAGAGCGAACTTCGGCACGGGGCGTGGTGGGACCGAGTGGAAAATGTCCCAGCCGGCGACCTCATGGAAGGCCGGTTCACCAGGTTGTTCCCTGACGCCAAGGCAGCGTCGTTCGCCGATACCGACCTGACCACGCTGGCTGCGGCCATGACCGCGGCTGCCGATATTCCGCCTACGCCGGAGTCAGTAGTCGACCCCGAGGAAAACCCCGGCATGGCATCGGCCTTCACGTATTTCGGGCAGTTTATCGACCATGATCTGACGCTGGACCTGACGTCTCACCTTCGAGAGAAACTCTCGCGTCATCAGCTGCAGCGTCTGGTCGATTTTCGGACTCCCCGATTCGACCTGGACAGCGTCTACGGGCGCGGTCCGAG
>JALYXV010000300.1 GCA_030947025.1 Actinomycetota bacterium
GCACCCAACAACCGTCCCGACCGCCCCGACCCGGACCACGAATGGGCCCCGGCCCCCACATGGCGGGCCACCACCGGACGCGACAGCAGGTAGGCGACCGAAAGCCCCAATCCAATGGCCACCGCCAGCATGGTCGGCGAGAAGAACTCGTCCAACCGCTCGGGCAGGCGCACGGTACGCAACCCGACCAGCCGTCCCGTCGTGGCCAGGAACGCCCGGGGTAGCGGCAAGCGCTGATGGTGGCGGCTGCGGGACAGCCGGGTGCCGAGCTCAACCGCGCCGGTGCCCGCCACGATGGACAGTGCCGCGCCCCAGGCCAGTGCGATCATCCCCCGCCGCGTCGATGGCTTGTCCACCCCGGCCCGGAAGGCATCCCGGTTGAACAGCAGGTACCCGGCGACCGCGGCCGTCGCCACCGCCTCCTCCACGTCGAAGCCCTTGAGCAGGTGCAGAACAAACGACCCGGCCAGCAGGGCCAGCGCGATCAACCACGCCCGCCGCTGACCCCGCCGGATGCTCCGGGCCAGGACCAGCAGGCCCAGGGCGGCCAGTGCCACCAGGGCGTTGGCCGCCTGGGGCACGGCCAGGGGAACGAACTGCAGCACATCCGACAGGCGCTGGCGCATCGGGGCGAGGAACGCCGACAGCAGGCTCAACACGCCCGCCGCCGCCACCAGGCCCGCGGCCCAGCGCCGGACCCGCCGGAGCCGGCGGTCGACCGGCACCGGCGCGGGCCAGGACCCGCTGTGGGGGAAGGTGGCCACCACGACCGGTTGGATCCGGTCGCTGGCCGCGCCCTTCTCCAGCCCGGCCGGGCGAGCCTCACGGACCTCCCGGGTGTCGGGGCTGCGCCGGGTGAGGAGGCGCTCGACCACGGTGGCGCCGGGGACGTCCCGGCGGGCGTGGAGCAGCCGGGCGTGCAGTTCGTTGCCCGCTTCGATCTCGACCCACGACACCTGCCGGTGGGCCAGGAACAATGACGGCGCCCCCAGCGCCTCCAAGCGGGCGGGCGACTCCGACACCACCTCGGACGCGGCCCCGGTGTTGGCGTAGAAGCCCTCCCCGAGGTAGGCCAGCTCGGGGTGGCGGGTGTGGCTGGTGACCAGGCCGGCGTGGCCGGCCGTGACCAGGTCGCGGGCCCGGGCCCGGGGCGCCTGGTTGGCGTCACGCCACTCCCCGGCGGAGCCCCGGCTCAGCGCCACCCCGGCCAGGGACCGCCACGTGCCCCGCACCATCAAGGCGGCCACCGTGGCGACCAGGAGAAGCCCGATCACGGTGAACAGCGCCAGGAACACGGAGACCCGCGTGGCCGAGGCGACGTGGCCGTTGGCTCGCCTGACCACGGCGAAGGGCAACCGCAGCAGCACCGCGGCCAGGAGAGGCAGGGCGAGCACCCAGGAGTAACGGCCCAGCCGGCGGTAGGTCAGCCGGGAGGCGAGGAAGCGGGGAAAGGAGGCCGGGTCGTCCAGGGAGTCCAGCCCGCTCAACCAGCCGTCCCGGCCCCCGCCCGGCGATCCCGATGGCGACGAGTCGCTCAATGCCGGTAACACCTCGCACAGCAGATGGTGGCCGAACGGGCTCTCGGCGGGATTGCGCGGGTCGACCACCTGGGTGAGCGGGTCGAGTTGGTGGCCCGGTTCGACGCGGACGGTGCGGGGCCCGGCACCGGTGTCGATCGTCAGCTCGGCGGTAAGGGCGATCTCGGCGCCCAGGACCTCGCGCACCGCCGCCCCGATGGCCGGGTCCCACGCCGCCTGCCCATCTCTCGCCCCCGGAAGATACAGGACCCGCCGTCCCGGGCTGGCGGCAAACTCCCGGACCACCCGGACCAGGAAGGGGTGGGCCGCCAGCGCGGCCCGGGGATCGGCGCCGCCCGGGCACAACAGCTCGAGGCAGCTTCCATTGAAGACCAGCAGGCCGGGACCGGTCCACGCCTCGATCGCCCGGGCCAGTTCGGTCGTCGCGCTGGTCGAGGCCGCGGTGGCCACCGGGCCGAGGTGCAGGTCGCCGATGACGAGCACCCGCCCGCCGAGAGGGACGTCAACCGCCAGCCGGTCCGGTACCGCCGCTTGGTTCATACCATCGATCCTCCCGGATCAGTTGACCGGCCATTCTGTCCCAGCCCGAGGGGCGGGGCGGGCACCGGCGCCCACCCCGAGGGACCGTCACCGCCACCCGGCGAGGGGTGGCCCCGAGGCCCGTACGGCCATGTTGGCAGGTTGGCGGCTTGTGAATGCACTCACTACGCTCCCTTTCGCGATGTCAAGCTTCCTCCGCAGCTACCTGACGGTGGCAATTTTCGCAGGGGCGGCCCTCGTGCTGGTGGTCCTGATGCTGGGGTTGGGAAGCTTGCTGCGGCCGACCCGACCACAGGCCCAGAAGTACATCGCCTATGAGAGCGGCGTCGACCCCGTGGGCGAGGGCTGGTCCCAGAGCCAGATCCGGTACTACGTGTTCGCCCTGCTGTTCGTCATGTTCGACGTCGAGACGGTGTTCATCCTGCCCTGGGCCGTCCGGGTCAAGGCGCTGGGCACCTACGGTCTGGTCGAGGCCGCCGCCTTCATCATCATCCTCGCCCTCGGGTTGCTGTACGCCTGGCGGAAGGGGGTGCTGCGGTGGGTCTAGTGGAAAAGGGCTGGGTCCCCAAGCCCCTGAGCGCCCTGCTCAACACCGCCCGCAGCTACTCGCTCTGGGTCTACCAGTGGGGCCTGGCGTGCTGCGCCATCGAGATGGGGGCGGCCTTCGGATCGCCCCGCTACGACGTGATGCGCCTCGGGGTGATCCCGTTCCCGGCCTCGGCCCGCCAGGCCGACCTGGTGGTCATCAGTGGCACCGTCACCGACAAGATGGCGCCCCCGATCCGGCGGCTGTACGAGCAGATGCCCGATCCCAAGTACGTCATCTCCATGGGCAGCTGTGCCAACTGCGGCGGCCCGTACTGGGACAGCTACTCGGTCACCAAGGGGGTCGACCAGATCATCCCGGTGGACGTCTACGTTCCCGGCTGCCCACCCCGGCCCGAGGCGTTGCTGGAAGGAATCGTGCTGCTGCAGCAGGCCATCCGCAAAGAGAACATGGCCGACCGGTGGCGGGGCGACCCCATCGTGGTCGGGGGCGGCAAGATCGACGGGGAGACGCCCGTCACGATCGCCAAGAAGCCTCGCCGCACCCGGCACCAGCCCACCCTGAGCGAGACCAGCGCCGCCTACCTCGACACCCACCCCGACGCAGCCGGCGCGGCCGGCGCCCCCGAGCCCGGTTCCGCCCCCGATGTCGAAGCGCCTCCCGAGAAGGTGACCACCCGTGGCTGACGAGACGGTGGAGGCGACGGCCGAGCCGGAAGCGCCCGACCAACTGCGCCAACCCATGCTCCATCTGCTCGAGGCCGAACTTGGCGACGACCTGCTGGTAGCCGAGCTGATGCCGGGTGACGACCTGGTGGTGCGGGTCAACCGCTCGGCCTGGTGGCGCACGGCCGAGCTGTGCCGCGACCACCTGGGCCTCACCTACTTCTGCTTCCTCTCCGGCATCGACTGGCAGCCCAACCCTGACCTGTTGGGGGAGAAGGCGTGGGAGCCCCCCGAAGAAGCGGCCCCCGAGGAGACCGAAAAAACCACTTCCTACCCCACCGGCGTGGCGGGCGGCGACAGCCGGTTCCAGGTGTTCGCCCGGTTGTACAACGTGACGACCCACGTCGGCATCACGCTGAAGGCCGACCTGGACGACGCCGACCCCGAAGTCGACTCGCTGGTGTCGCTCTACCGCGGGGCCGACTGGCACGAGCGGGAGGCGTGGGAGATGTACGGCTTCACCTTCGTGGGCCACCCCGGCCTGCGCCACCTGTACCTGCCCAGTGAGTTCGAGGGCTACCCGCTGCGCAAGGACTTCCCGCTGCTGGCCCGGCTGGTGAAACCCTGGCCCGGCCTGGTCGACGTCGAGCCCATGCCGGGCGAAGAGGCCGACGCCGAGGGCGACGACGCCGCCACCGCCGCGGCCGCCGACGCCGCGGCCGGAGCCAACGGGGCCTGACCGTGGTCGCCCACGTCACCGATCGCCAGCGCTCCGCCTATATCGCGGCCCAAGCGGCCGACGCCCGGGTCAACATCGAGCTGGAGGCCGAGGGTATGACCCTCAACATCGGCCCCCAGCACCCGGCCACCCACGGCACCCTCAGGATCGTGGTCCGCCTGGACGGCGAGCAGGTCCTGTGGGCCGAGCCCGTGGCCGGTTACATGCACCGGGGCTACGAGAAGCTGACCGAGGTCCGCACCTACCCCCAGATCACCACCCTGGTCAACCGGATCGACTGGCTGGGCAGCTTCTGCAACGAGGTCCCGTTCATCCTGGCGGCCGAGAAGCTGATGGACATCGAGGCGCCCCCCCGGGCCCAATGGATCCGCTGCATCCTGTTCGAGCTGGGCCGTATCGCCAACCTGATCCTGTTCCTGGGCGACATGGGCGTGCAGCTGGGCGCCCTGACCCCGGTGTTCTTCGCCTTCCGCGACCGCGAGCACGTCCTCAACCTGATCGAGGGCGCGACCGGTGGTCGGTTCCATCCCAACTTCGACCGCATCGGCGGCCTGAAGGACGACTTCCCCAAAGGATGGATCGACGAGACCCGGGGCGTGCTCAAGAAGGTGGTCGGGTTCTGCGACGAGATCGAGACCCTGCTCATGGGCAACGAGATCTTCGAGCGCCGCACCCGGGGGATCGGGGTCATCCCGCCCCACATCGCCCTGGAGTACGGGCTCTCGGGCGCCAACGCCCGGGCGTCGGGCATCGACTTCGACCTGCGCCGGGACGAGGTCTCACCGCTGCCCTGGAGCCAGTGCGACTTCAAGGTCTGGACCCATCCCGACGGTGACTCCTTCGCCCGCTACTGGGTCCGCCTCCAAGAGGTGCGGGAGGCGGCCAAGATCGTGACTCAGCTGGTCGACAGCCTGCCCCCCGGCGCCATCCAGGCCAAGGTGCCCCGCATCATCAAGGTGCCCGCGGGCGAGGCGTGGATCCACACCGAGAACCCGCTGGGCGAGATGGGCTACTACGTGATCAGCCAGGGGGGGCTGGGCCCGTTCCGCTGCAAGATCCGCACCCCGTCGTTCTCCAATGTCTCGATCACCCCGTGGCTCCTGCGCGGGGTGTTCGTCCCCGACGTCATCACCATCCTGGCCAGCCTGTACTTCATCCTGGGCGACATCGACCGATGACCGGCGCAACGATCGCCGCCCTGAATGTCCCTTACTGGGGCCAGACGCTCATCAAGGTCCTCCTGGTCCTCATTGCCGTCCCCACCGCCACCGCCCTCATCGTCCAGACCTTCCTGTTCAAGGTCATGGCCCACATGCAGAGCCGGCTCGGGCCCATGGAGGCCGGCCCCCACGGCTCGCTCCAGCTGATGGCCGACGGGGGCAAGTTCCTGCAGAAGGAGCTGATCGCCCCGGCCCGGGCCGACAAGCACGTCTTCGTCCTGGCGCCGGTGATCGTGCTGATCAGTACCTTCATGCTGTACGTGGTCATCCCCATCGGCCCCGGCGCCATCGGCGAGGACCTGGACACGGGCATCTTCTTCGCCCTGGCGGTCAGCTCCATATCGGTGATCGGCATCCTGGCCGCGGGCTGGGCCTCGGCCAACAAGTACTCGCTCATCGGGGGCCTGCGGGCCGCGGGCCAGCTGATCGCCTACGAACTGCCCCTGGTGCTGGCCGTGGTCGGCGTGGTCATGATGGCCGGCACCCTCTCCCTGCAGGGCATCGTGCGGGCCCAGACCCACTTCCAGCTGTTCGGGACCTCGCTGGTGACGCCTTTCGTGCTGCCCCAGTTCGTGGGGTTCGTGCTGTTCCTCATCGCCGCCCAGGCCGAGCTGACCCAGACCCCGTTCGACATGCCCATCGCCGAGTCCGAGCTGGTGGCGGGCTACCAGACCGAATACAGCGGCCTCCTCTTCCTCTTCTTCTACATCGGCGAGTTCGGCACCGCCTTCGGGCTGGCGGCCATCGCCTCGACCCTGTTCCTGGGCGGCTGGTGGTTTCCCCTGTACCACCCCACCGGCCTGTGGGGCGATCTGTTCGGCTTCGGCGTGCTGTTCGCCAAGACGATGGCCGTATCGTTCCTGATCTTCTGGATTCGGTTCACCTACCCCCGATTCCGCGAGGATCAGCTGCAAGCCTTCGCGTGGAAAGTCCTCATACCGATCGCCCTGGCCAATGTCCTGGCCACGGCGGTCTTCAAGGTGGTGGTGGGTTAAATGGCAGGAAAAGCACATCTTCCCGGACTGGTCAAGGGCCTGGGTGTCACTCTGCGCACCATGCTCAAACCGGCCGTCACGGTCCAGTACACCGGGCCCCACGGCAAGGAACGCGAGGACCCGCCCCCCCGGGCTCGGGGCGTCATCGCCCTGAAAGAGGAGAACTGCACCGTCTGCATGCTCTGCGCCCGGCAGTGCCCGGACTGGTGCATCTATATCGAGGGTCACAAGGACAAGGCCCCGCCCCGGCGGGAGGGCGGCAAGCCCCGCTCGGTCCAGTACCTCGACCGCTTCGACATCGACTACGGGCTGTGCATGTACTGCGGGATCTGCGTCGAGGTGTGCCCCTTCGACGCCCTGTTCTGGAGCCCCGAGTTCGAATACTCCGAGTCCCACATCGCCGACCTGCTGCACGACAAGACCCGCCTGGGCGAATGGATGGACGGTGTGCCCGAACCGCCCGCCCTCGAGGTCGGCGCCCTGGCCAAGAAGGGGGGGAAAAAGTAAGCCATGGCGGGCACGGACCTCGCGCTCGTCCACGGCCTCAACGTGGCGCAGCAGATCGCCTTCGCGGCCTTGGCCGCGGCAATGGCGCTCTCCGCCCTGCGCATGGTCACGACCCGCAACCTGGTCCACGCCGCCCTGTATCTCACCGTCGTGCTGGCCGGGGCGGCGGGGCTGTACATCCTGCTGGCGGCCGAGTTCGTGGCCGTCACCCAGGTGCTGGTCTACATCGGCGCCATCGTGGTGCTGGTGTTGTTCGGCCTGTTCCTGACCCGGGCGCCCCTCGGGGGCGGCCAGGAGCTGGACAACAACCAGCGCTGGCTGGCCGCCATCATCGCCCTTTTCCTGTTCGGAGTGCTGGCGGTTACGTTGCAGCGGGGTTTCAAGGGGGAGCATGTGAATGCCACGGTGATCAACAACGGCGGGAGCAACACCGCCGCCATCGGCATTTCCCTCTTCCACGACTTCGTCGTGCCCTTCGAAGTGGCGTCGGTCCTCCTGTTGGCCGCGCTGGTCGGCGCCGTTGTGATCGCCCGGCGGGACTAGATGCTCCTCAACGAGTTCCTCCTCCTCGCCGCCTTCTTGTTCTGCACCGGGGTGTACGGCGCCCTGGCCCGCAAGAACAGCGTGCTTGTCCTCATGTCGATCGAGCTCATCCTGAACGCGGTCAACATCAACCTGATCGCCTTCGGCGCCTTCAGGAACACCGTCGCCGGGCAGGTCTTCGCCCTGTTCGTGATCGCCGTGGCCGCAGCCGAAGTCGGCGTGGGCCTGGCCATCGTGCTGTTGATCTACCGTAACCGCCACTCGATCGACCTGGACAAGGTCGACGTCATGAAGGGCTGAGGGACCGAGCATGGACTGGTTCCTCACCAATGCGTGGCTCATCCCCCTCCTGCCCAGCCTCAGCTTCGTCGTCATCCTGCTGTTCGGGAAGCGCCTGCCCCGCAAGGGTTCCGAGGTGGGCGTGGCCGCCGTGGCCGCCTCGTTCGTGCTGGCCATCGGCACCGCCATCGCCTGGATCCAGCGGGCGCCCGAAGGGCCCGATCACATCCGCCCGGCCGCCGTCAACGATCTGTTCCTGTGGTTCAAGTTCGGGGGCAACACCACCAGCTTCGGCATCCACATCGACGGCCTGGCCGTCATGCTGCTCTTCGTCGTCACCTTTATCGCCCTGATGGTGCACGTGTACTCCCTCGAGTACATGCGGGGCGACCGGCGCTACACCTACTACTACGCCGCCCTGTCGCTGTTCACGGCCTCGATGCTGACCATGGTGACCGCCGGCAATTCGCTCCAGCTGCTCCTCGGCTGGGAAGGCATGGGCGTGTGCTCCTTCATGCTGATCGGCCACTGGTGGGAGGACAAGCCCAACTCTGACGCCGCCCTCAAGGCCTTCTTCACCACCCGCACCGGCGACATCGGCCTGCTGATCGGCCTGACCATGACGTTCTTCCTGGCCGGCCAGACCTTCGATATCGAGAAGATCAACAACGCCGCCGTGGCCGGCACCATGCCCCACACCCTGCTCCTCTTCGCGGGCCTCGCCCTCATGGCCGCGGTGGTGGGCAAGTCGGCCCAGTTCCCGCTCCACACCTGGCTCCCCGACGCCATGGCCGGACCCACCCCGGTGTCGGCCCTGATCCATGCCGCCACCATGGTCGTCGCCGGCGTGTACCTGGTCAGCCGCTTCTACGGGGTGTTTTCCCAGGCCTTCCACATCTTCACCCCCGGCCATTCCGGGTTCAACCTGGTGGCCATCATCGGCGGGGTCACGATCGTCATCGCCGCCCTCTTGGCTTTCGTGCAGCACGACATCAAAAAGGTGTTGGCGTACTCCACGGTCAGCCAGCTGGGCTACATGGTGATGGCGCTCGGAGTGGGCGCGTGGACGGCCGCCATCTTCCACCTTTTTACCCATGCCTTTTTCAAGGCCGACCTGTTCCTGGGCGCCGGGTCGGTCAGCCACAGCGGGTCCCACCACAGCTTCGACATGAAGAAGGACATGGGCGGCCTGCGCAAGCAGATGCCGGTCACCTTCGCCACGTTTGTGATCGGCTCGGCTGCCCTGGCCGGGATCTTCCCCCTGGCCGGGTTCTGGTCCAAGGACGAGATCCTGGTCACTGCGGGCCACAATGGTTACGTCGCCTTCATGGTCATCGGCCTGATCGGCGCCATGATGACCGCGGGCTACATGACCCGGTGCGTGTGGCTCACCTTCTTCGGCGAGTTCCGGGGCCACGGCCACCCCCATGAGTCGCCCCGCCAGATCACCGGCCCCCTGGTCGTCTTGACATTCATGGCGGTGGTGGCCGGCTGGCTCAACGGGTTCGGCCTGCACTATTTCGGTAAGTGGACCGAGAACCCGGTGGTAGCCGGGGCCATGTCGCTGGGCCACGCCACCGAGGCCCCCTTCTCCTTCGGGGCGGCCGCGCTGTCGACCGTCCTGGTGCTGGTCGCCATCGGCCTGGCCTGGGCCTACTACGAGTACCACGCCTTCGGGTTCCTTCACGGCCTGACCGAGCGTTCCGCCGCCGCCAAGGCGGGCTACACCTTCGTGGAGCAGAAGTACTACCTCGACCATCTGTGGACCGACATGGTGGTCGGGTCGATCAAGGGCCCCATCGGGGCCGCGGCCTACTGGATCAACCAGAACGTCATCGACGGCATCGTCAACGGCACCGCCGCCGGGTCGCGCCTGGCGGCCCAGTTCGTGTACCGCTACATCGACCAGGACCTGATCGACGGGGCGGTCAACGGCACCGGGCTCTCGGCCGAGGAGGGCGGGAGCGTCCTGCGCCGGCTGCAGACCGGGCGAGTCCAGCAGTACGCCGCCGCCTTTTTCGGCTTCGGCGTGGTCATCATCGGCATCGGGCTGTTGGCCCTGACCCATTCGTTCTGAGGTCCTCGAGAGAATTGGGAGCGCTTTGTGAGCGGCTTTGACCATTGGGTCCTGAGCGGGGCGGTCTTCCTCCCCATCGTCGGGGCGATCCTGATCGCGTTCATCCCCCGGGCCAACGAGGTGCAGATGAAGGCGGTCGCCCTGGCCACCACACTGGTGACGCTGGGCTTCGGTGTCTACCTGGTGGCTGCCTTCGACTACGACCGGTCCAGGGTGCTGCAGTTCTCGGTCAACCGGCCGTGGATCGACGTGATCCATTCCCGCTACCACGTGGGCGTCGACGGGATCGCGCTGCCCCTCCTGGTGCTGTCGATGTTCATCACCGTGCTGTGCGTGATCTACAGCTGGGACCACTTCCCTGAGCCCCGGGACCCCAAGGGCTTCCTGATCCTCATGCTCATCCTCGAAGTGGGCATGAACGGCACCTTCGCGGCCGAGGACCTGATCCTCTTTTTTGTCTTCTTCGAGCTGGTCCTGCTGCCCATGTACTTCATGATCGGCCGCTGGGGGGGCGAGGGCAGGCAGTACGCCTCGATCAAGTTCTTCCTGTTCACCCTGTTCGGGTCGGCCCTGATGATCCTGAGCTTCCTGGCCCTGTATTTCAAAGCGGGCGGCACCACCTTCGACCTGCCCGGCCTGATCGCCTACTTCTCCGATCCGCAGCACGCCCTGGCCCACACCACCGCCCTGGTGATCTTCGGGGGCTTGTTCATCGGCTTCGCCATCAAGGTGCCCATGTTCCCGTTCCACACCTGGCTGCCCGACGCCCACACCGCCGCCCCGACCGTCGGCTCGGTCATCCTGGCCGCCATCCTGCTCAAGCTGGGCACCTACGGCTTCATCCGCATCGCCATTCCCATGCTCCCCGACGCGGCCGCCTCGTGGGCTCCGTGGATCGGCGGGCTGGCGGTGATCGGCATCATCTACGGCGCCCTGTGCTGCCTGGCCCAGACCGACCTGAAACGGCTCATCGCCTTCTCGTCGGTGGCCCACATGGGCTTCGTGATGCTCGGGATCGCCACCTTGACGTCGTATGGGATCAACGCCGCCGTCTTCGGTATGGTGGCCCACGGGCTGATCACGGGCATGCTGTTCTTTCTGGCCGGCTCGATCGGCGAGCGCTACGGCACCCGCGAGATCAGGCGCCTGGGCGGCCTCCTGGTCCAGGCGCCCCGGCTCGGGTGGATCCTGGGCTTCTGCGCCATGGCGTCGCTCGGCCTGCCCGGCCTGGCCGGGTTCTGGGGTGAGTTCCCCTCCATCCTGTCGTCGTTCGCCCCCTCCTCGGCCCTGGCCCACCATCTGGGCCTGTTCCGGGCCTACATGGTCATCGCCGCGGTGGGCACGGTGCTGGCCGCCGGCTACCTGCTGTGGATGTTCCAACGAGTCGCGTTCGGCGTGCCCAAACCCGAGTTCGAGAAGGCCCACATCCACGATGTCCATAGGCCCGAGTGGATCGCCTGGACCCCGCTCCTCCTGCTCATCGTGTTCCTCGGGATCTACCCCCACGCCCTGTTCAAGACGACCGACGGGGCTGTCAACCAGGCCACCGCCAACGTGCCCGCCCCGGTGAGCATCACGTCCGGTCCTACTGCCGCCGCCCCCGCCCCCGCCCCATGATCCACCTGCTGGCCGCCGCGCCCGCATTCAAGACGCCGTACTTCGACTACCACGCCCTGGCGCCCGAGATGGTGCTCACCGGCGTCGTCCTCCTCGTCTTGGTGGTCGACCTGGTGGTGGACGAGACCCACAAGTCGCTGGTGACCCAGCTGGCCGGCATCGGGATCCTGGCGTCGTTCATCCCCATCGTCACCCTGGCGGTCCAAGGGATCAGCGGCCATCCCCGGTCGATGTTTGGTGGGGCCTACCAGGTGGACGTGTTCTCGCTGGTGCTGAAGGCGCTGTTCCTGGGGATCGGCTACGTGATCCTGCTCATGAGCACGACCTACATCGAGGAGGGGGACTACTACGAGGGCGAGTTCGCCTTCCTCGTGCTGTCGTCCCTGCTGGGCATGGTGGTCATGGCCAGCGCCCGCGACCTGATCACCATCTTCATCGCCCTCGAGTTGCTGTCCATCCCCGGATACCTGCTGGCCGGGTGGCGCAAGCGCGACGTCAAGTCCAACGAGGGGTCGCTCAAGTACTACCTGCTCGGGGTGCTGGCGACGGGGATCATGCTCTACGGGATGTCGCTCATCTTCGGGGCGACGGGCAGCACCGTCCTGACCGACATCTCCCAGAACCTCGCCGTCAGCCACGACCTGCAACCGCTCATCACGATCGGCATTTTCTTCGTCATCATCGGCTTCGCCTTCAAGGTGTCGGCCGTCCCGTTCCACTTCTGGGCGCCCGACACGTACGAGGGATCACCCACCCCGGTGACCGCCTTCTTGTCAGTGGCGTCCAAGACCGGTGGCTTCGTGGCCTTGATGGAACTGGTGTACGTCGGGTTCTTCAGCCGCTCGGACGTGTGGCAGCCCCTGTTCTGGATCCTGGCCGCCCTGACCATGACCGTCGGCAACCTGATCGCCCTGCGCCAAACCAACATCGTCCGCATGCTGGCCTACTCCTCGATCGCCCAGGCCGGGTACATCCTGGTGCCGTTCGCGGTGGCGGGCGACATCGCCACCAAGCACCAGCAGGACGCGGTCACCGCCAGCCTGGTCTATCTGCTCCTGTACGCGGCCATGAACCTGGGCGCCTTCGCCGTCGTCATCGCCGTGGCCCGCAAGACCCGAAGTGGCGAGATCACGTCCTACGGCGGCCTGATCAGCTACGCCCCCGGGTTGGCCGTGGTCATGACCGCCTTCCTGTTCTCCCTGGCCGGCATCCCGCCCCTCGGCGGCTGGTTCGCCAAGTTCTACGTGTTCAAGGCGGTGGCCGAAGCGGGCACCCCGGCCGCGTGGGTGCTGGGTGTGCTGGTGGCGGTCAACTCGGTGATCGCCCTGTTCTATTACGCCAACGTGGCCCGCCTGATGTGGACCGCACCGGTGCCCGACGATGACCACACCCCGATCCGCGTGCCCGCCGCCCTGGCCTCGTCGATCGGCATCTGCGTCCTGCTGGTCGTCGCCCTGGGCGTCTACCCCCAGGCCTTCGCCCGCTTGGGAGACCTGGCCCGCCTGGCCCGGTAGTTGGCAGCAACCAAGAAGTAGGGAGATCTACGTATTGCCACGCGGGCTAGGTATGGGCTACGGTTACGTGCGCCGTCCAGGGTGGCGTACGGCGTCGGGGGGGGGACTGTGCTGAGGACCGCAAGAAGAGTCACTGTCGTCTGGGTGGCCGCGCTGGTGGCCGGAATCTTCGGGTTCACCCCAGCCGCCCACGCCGTGACACCTGTTGTCTGCGGCCAGACGGTGATGGCGAGCATCACGCTGAGGGCTAATCTGGGGCCGTGCCTGGGTGACGGTCTGGTGGTCAAGGCCAGCAATGTCACGGTCGATCTGAATGGGCACACGATCACCGGTGCCGGTTCGAATCCGGCCGGTGCGATCGACCAGGCCGGTATCCA
>JALYXV010000320.1 GCA_030947025.1 Actinomycetota bacterium
CCCCGCCCCCGCCGCCCCCGCCCTTGCCACCATCGCCTCCTTTGGTGGCCGACGTCGGGGCGGAAGCGTCCCGGGCCGACCGGGCGGGGGCCGGACGTCCCCCCACCCCGGGCCGTGCTCGACCGGCGGGAGTTTCCCCCGGTCCGGCCATGCCGTCTCGCGACGAGTTGACCAAGGTCTGGGGCGACGGCCTGCTCCGCGGTTTGTCCGCCAAGGCCAAGGCCTACCTGGGCAGCGGGCGGTTCGTCAGCGTCGACCCCGACGGCGCGGTGTACGCCGTGCCCAACCAGCAATGGCTGGCCCGCAGCCTGGACGTGCGGGGCGAGGCCGAGGCCGCCCTGGCGGCCCGATTCGGCCGTCCCGTGCCCCTGAAGCTGGTGGTCGAGGCCGCCGTTGCACCCCCTCCCCCCGCCCCAGCCCCGCCGGACGAAACGCTCGATCACGACGACCTTGATCATTTGCAGGACGCGGACGTGCAAGTAATCTCGCCCGAGCAGCGCCTCATGGACGCATTCCCGGGCGCCGAGGAGGTTTCAACATGACCGCCGAAGGCCCCGATCTGGGCAACCTGCTGTCACAGATGCAACAGATGCAACAGCATCTGATGGACGCGCAGGCCAACGCGGCCGCCACGGTCGTGGAAGGGCGCAGCGGCGGCGGGGCCGTCAAGGTGACGGTGACCGGCGGCATGGTGTTCGAGTCGGTGACCATCGATCCGGCCGCGGTCGATCCCAACGACGTCGAGATGCTCCAGGATCTGGTCCTGGCGGCGGTGCGGGACGCGGTCGCCCAGGCCAACGAACTCAACAGTGAGGCGCTGGGCGGGCTGGGTTTGGGCGGCGGCCTGGAGGGCCTGTTGGGAGGCTGATGTATGCCCCGCCCGTTCAGGACCTGATCGACGAGCTGGGCCGGCTGCCCGGGATCGGGCCCAAGTCAGCCCAGCGCATCGCCTTCTACCTGTTGAAGGCCCCCCAGGAGGATGCCCTGCGGTTGGCCCAGGCCATCTCGGTGGTGAAAGAGCGAATCTCCTGGTGCCGCCGGTGCTTCAACGTCTCGGAGACGGCGGCGGGGGACGGCGCGGGCCAGGGCGAGTGCGAGATCTGCCGGGACGACCGGCGGGACGAGACCGTGGTGTGCGTGGTGGAAGAGCCCCGCGACATCGTGGCGGTGGAGAAGACCCGGGAGTATCGGGGTCGTTACCACGTCCTGCAGGGCGCCATCAACCCCATCGAGGGCGTTGGGCCCGATCAGCTGCGGGTGCGAGAACTCCTGGCCCGCATCGACTCCGAGCCCATCTCCGAGGTGATCGTCTGCACCAATCCCAACATCGAGGGCGATGCCACTGCCATGTACCTGGCGTCGTTGCTCCGCCCTCTTCCGGTCAGGATCACCAGGATCGCCAGCGGCCTACCGGTCGGGGGCGATCTGGAGTACGCCGACGAGTTGACGCTCGGTCGTGCCCTCGAGGGGCGCCGGGAGCTGGCGTAGCGATCAAACCACGCGGCCCGCGCCGTCCGCTGGCGTGACGGCGAAGGCGGTCGGTCCCCCGGGCCCGAACCGACGGGTCAGCGCCGCGCCCATCTCCTCGGCGGTGAGTCCCACGACGATGGCGCAACCACCGAACCCGGCTCCGGTCAGGCGGGCCCCCCGCGCGCCAGCCTGCCCGGCCACGTCGACCACGGCGTCCAACTCCGGGCAGGAAACGGCATAGTCATCCCGCAGCGACGCGTGCGATGCCCACAACAGGTCGCCGATGTCCTCCCCCACCCGCAGGCGCCGGGCCGCTTCCAGCACCCGCTCGTTCTCGCTCACCACGTGGCGAGCCCGGCGGCGCAGGACACCGTCGAGCCGGCTCTCTACCTGGGCGACAGTGGCCTGGCGCAAGTGGGCCACGCCCAGCTCCGCCGCCGCCTCCCGGCACTGGAGGCGGCGCTCGTCGTAGGCGCCGGTGCCGACGCGCCGCCGCACCCCGGTGTCGACCACGACCAGCGGCCCGATGGTGAGCGCCCGCGGCTCGACCGCCAGGTCGCGGAAATCGATGAGCAGGCCGTGATCGCGCCGCCCGTACAGCACCGCCAGCGGATCGAGCATCCCGACCGGCACCCCCACGAAGCCGGCCTCGGCCTGGTGGCACAGCTCGGCCAGCCGGCGCGGTCCCAACCCGGCCTGCCCCATGTCGTCCAGTGCGACCGCCACCGCGGCGGCGAGAGCGGCGCTGGACGACAGCCCACGGTCGAGTGGGACGGTCGAGTCCACCGCCAGGTCGACCCCGCCGACCTCGACACCTGCCTGGCCGAACGCCCACAGGACGCCCAACGGGTAGGCGGCCCACCCGGAAACGGATCGGGGGGAAAGGGAGCCGATTTCGGCTTGGACCGCCCCCTCCCCATGGGCCGACCAGCACCGGGCCAAGCCGTGGCGGCGCCGGGCGGCGGCAACCACGACCTCACGGTCGATGGCGAAGGGCAGGGCCCAGCCGGCGTTGTAGTCGGTGTGCTCGCCGATCAGGTTGACCCGCCCCGGTGCCCGCCACACCCCCTCCGGGTCTCGCCCGAAGCGACCCCGGAAACGGTGGGCGACGCTAACGTCGGCTGGCATCACTCTTCACCGTTACAGCGAAACCCGGGGCCGCCGGCTCAATGCCTTCGAAGCCGGAGGCGAGGCCTTTGTGTCGTCGAAGCCGGGCGCCTGGTTGTTCGTCCACGTGGTCAACCGTATTGACAAACGGCTGCTGCCACTGAGCAAGGGCCGGTGGAGTTGCGCTGGTCGGGGGCAGCACGTCGGGTTGTTGACCACGACCGGTGCCAAGTCGGGCCAGCCCCGGACCACCCCGCTGCAGTTCGTGGCCGATGGTGAGCGGGTGCTGCTGGTGGCCTCGGCCGGCGGCGCGGCCAGGGACCCGTCCTGGGCCTTCAACCTGCGAGCCCACGCCGACTGCACCTTTCTGTACAACGGGGTGGCCCGCCCGTTCACGGCTCGCCTGGCGACGGGCGACGAGCGCACCCGGGCCTGGGCCCGGGTGGTCGACTGGTATCAGGGCTACGCCATCTATCAGACCCGGACGAGCCGCCCGATTCCGGTGTTCATCCTCGAGCCGCGGGCGGCGGCCGAGTCGAGCGGGTAGCTTCAATCCCTGTGCCCAATCTCGAAAAGCCCGTCATCGACCCGCCGACTGGTGATCCGCCCGCGCAACTGGAGATCACCGACCTCTGGGAAGGCGACGGCGCCGAGGCGGCCCCCGGCAATGTGGTCACCGTGCACTACACGGGCGTGGCGTTTTCCAACGGCCGGGAGTTCGACGCCAGTTGGAACCGCAACGCCCCGTTCCGCTTCCCCCTCGGGCAGGGTCAGGTGATCGCGGGCTGGGACCAGGGCGTGGCCGGGATGAAGGTCGGGGGCCGGCGGAAGCTCGTCATCCCACCCGCACTGGGCTACGGCGACCGGGGTGCGGGCGGGGCGATCAAGCCGGGCGAGACCCTGGTGTTCGTCGTCGATCTGCTGGCTGTCTAACCCGATCCGACGCCCGATCGGGCCCACTTGGCGATAACCACTGCCGCCCCTGCCGTCGTGGCCAGGGCCAACACCGCCATCATCGCGACCCAGCCGCTCAACCCTCCCGTATCCCGGTGCGCAGAGAGGGACGGCCCTGCCGCCAGCTGGCCCGGCACCGGGGACGGGGCGGGCGGTGCGGCGTTGTAACGGGGCGCAACGCCGGTCCCAGTGCTCCCGGCGGTGACGGTGGCGGAATCCGGTGGCCGGACACCCGATGCGGTGGTCGGGGGCGATGTCACGGTCGGCGGTGGCGTCGGTGGGGCGGTCGTTCTCCCGGCACCGCCGCTGCTGCTCCCAGTGGGCACCTGCGGCGCCTGAGGCCGCGACGTGGTGGCGCTGGTGGCGGGCGGCCGGGTGACGACCGGGGTGGCACCCGGTTTGGCCTCGAAGTCCTCGCTCACGAAAAGGGTCGGCCCGCTCACTCCGACTCCGATGCCAGTGAGGTTGTAGGTGGGGTCGAGCATGTTGCCCAGGTGAAACGAACTGTTGACGAACGCATTGAAGACGGCGTCGATGTTGCCCGCGGCCGCGACATTCTCGCCCAACTTGGTCCACCCGCCCCCCGCCTTCGACGCCAGGTTGGGGTTGTGGGTGGCGGTATTGCCGCCCGCCATGTGGTTCGCCCACGCTTGCGAGACCGCGGTCAAGGCGGGGTCGGCGTACAGCGGGCTCAGACCGTGGTTGGCCCGCAGGCCATTGACGAGACCCAGCAAGGTGCTGGCGTTGTCGGCGGACGCGGGTGTGACGGCGGCGTCCCACGGAAGGGCGGTCACCATCAGGGCGACGACAAATTGGAACACTCGGCGGTTCACTCTCAGCAGGCTTCGACCGGTCGGCCCCCGATCTTGAGCCCGGACGCGCCGAGGAGCGGGGTCGGGACCCGGCTCCTCGGGGGTCTTAGTGCCTCTACTTGGGTGGGGGGGTAGCGGCCACCATGCTGCGGGTGTCGAGCAGCTGTCCGGTGGAGTGCTCACGCACGTTGACGACCACGTCATAGGTGGTGGATAGCGGGGCGTAGTCATTGTCGACCAGGCCGATGCCGCCGGTGCCACCGCCGGCCATGACGGAGGAGTACGGATTCCGCCAGGCGACGACCCCAGTCGCCTGATTGGTCTCGACCAGTTCCATGTCGAGCTGGTCGGCCCCGCCGCAGTTGGACACCTTGTATCCCGCCCAAATGGCGCCGACGGTGGTCGAGCCGGGCCGGTATCCGCCCGAGGCGTTCATCGAGAGAATGGTGGCGCACCCGGGCATGCGAGCCGCGGGCGTCGGCAGGCTCACGGTCTTTGACGCCACCGAGGTGCCGGCGTCAGACACGTCCAGCACTACCTGGTAGGTGGTGTTGAAGGCGAGGCTGTCGGTTTGGTGCGACGCGCTGAACGGCAGGCTCCGAGCGGGAGTCCACGAATCGGTCGTGGTCCAGGCGAGCGTTCCCGACGGGTCGGTGGCGGTCAGGGTGATCGTGTACCCGCGCCCCGAGGACCCGCAACGGGACAAGGCGATACTGGCTGAGCCGGTGGCATTGGTCGTGACCACGCTCTGGTCGGCGGTGACGGTGAACTTGTCGATGCTCACGCACCCGCCACCACCGGGGGCCGGGCTGGGTGAAGGGGCCGGGCTGGGGGAAGGGGCCGGGTTGGGGGAAGGGGCCGGGCTGGGGGAGGGGGCCGGAGCGCCGCCTCCGCCGCCACCGCCTGCCGCTCCGCCGCCGGCACCGCCCTGGGCCAAGGCCGAGGGGGCGGCCAGTAGTGACATGGCGACCGCCGCCACGGCCGCGCTGATCAATCGCTTCTTCATTGTTCTCTCCTACAACGCATTCCCATGGACCGCCCACCTTGGGAGGCTGCTAGTGAGCATCCGCCTCAAACGGTGTGGCCCACAATGGGCCGATGGACCTACGACCAACGAGCTATGCCGCCTGGTCGTGGCGCCGGTCGTGGCGCCGGTCGGACGCGGTCAGTCGGGATTCCCCAGCCCGTGGCGTTGCGCCCAGAGTGCGGCTTGGGTTCGGTCTTGGACGCCGATGCGGGTGAAGACGTTGGTGAGGTGGGACTTGACGGTCTTTTCCGAGATGCCCAGTTGCCGGGCGATTTGTTTGTTGGCGAGACCAGTGCACAGGGCGCCCAGGACCTGGCGTTCGCGCGGGGTGAGGTCTTCGGCCGCTTTGCGTTGCGCACCCAGCGCCAGGAGGGCCTTGGCGGCTTTGGGGGAGAACGGTGATTCTCCTTGAGCGGCGGATCGGATGCCCCGGAGTAACTCGTCGGGCTCGGCGTCTTTCAGTAGGTAGCCGACCGCGCCGGCATCGATGGCCTCGAGGATCCGCTCGCGTTCGGAAAACGAGGTGAGGATGACCACGGGCAGGTCGGGTTGGGCGGCTTTGATGCGTCGGGTTCCCTCGACGCCATCTACACCGGGCATGGACAGGTCCATGAGCACCACGTGGGGTTGGTGGGCGGCGGCCAGTTCGGCGGCATGGGCGCCGTTGGTGGCTTCGCCTACCACGTCGATGTCGGCGATGCCGGCGAAGAGCTGTGCGAGCCCGCGCCGCACGACGTCGTGGTCGTCGGCGATTACGACACGGATCATCTCGTGGGCACCTCCAAGGTGAGCGTGGTGCCGCGATCGGGGGCGGACACGACATCGAGTTGGCCACCCGCGTCGGCCGCCAGTTCGCCCAGCAGGTGCAATCCGACGTGGCCTTGGGCCGGGCGATCGGCCAGGATGGCGGGGTCGAAGCCGGTGCCGTCGTCACCGATCTCGAGCGTCATCCGGTTGTTCTGGCGCGAGACGGTGACGGTGACCCGACCGGCGTCGGGGGCGTGGCGGGCGATGTTTCGGATCGCCTCCTGGGCGCTGCGGTAGGCCAGGGCCTCGATGTCGCGGGGCAGTTCCAAGTCCTCGGCCACGCTCAAGGTGGTGTCGACGCCGCGGGCGCGCAGGGGCGAAACCAGGTCCTCCAGCGCCGCCGCCAGGCCTTCGTCGTGGAGGCGGGGCGGGGCGATGGCCACGATCAAGCTGCGCAGATCCCGGATCCCTTGGCGCAGTTCGCTGGCGGCCGAAGCCACGGTGGCCGCGACCGGGCTCAGCCCGGCTTTCTCAGCCTGGTCAGCCGCCGCGGTCAACGACAACGCTGTGCCCGCCAAGGCCTGAACCGGCCCGTCGTGCAGGTCGGCGGCGATGTGGCGACGTTCCACGTCGGCGGAGTCCAAGGCCCGTTGCAGCAGGCGCTGCTCCTCCGCCTGGCCCGCTTCGAGACGCCGGGCCATGGTCCACGCCAGCGGCACCTGGGCCAAGAACAGGAGCGCCAGTCCCGCCCCCATGGCCGGGAGAAGAGAGACCAACTCGCGGTTTCGGTTGGCGTCGACCGCGGAGAACTGCAAGTACGCCTCGAACAGCACCGGCTGGCCGCCGGCGGTGTGCAGCCCGTCGTACACCTGGAGCAGCTTGTTGAAATGGCGTTCGTAGAGATTCTCGGGATCGGCCAGATTCGACACGCCGGCGGCGGGACGACCGTCGCGCAACACCCGCACCTCATCGGCACCCAACGCGAACCGCTGCCCCATCAACCGGGGCTCATCGGAATACACAATCGTTCCGTCGGGCAACCACACCTTGACTCGCACGACCCGCGCCGACAACACCCGAGTCCTCACGGTGTGATCCAACGCCGACAACGCGGCCGGATCGCCGCCGACAACACCATCGGTCAACAACGGCCATACCGCCGCCTTGCCCTCCGCCACCGTCAAATCCCGGGCGTCACGCACCGCCGCGGCCGTGACGCCACGACCCACGACCACCGCCACCGCCACCGCAATGACAACGACCGCGGCCAAATCGGCGGCCACGAACGCCACCACCGCCGAACGCACCGTGATGCGCCCACGACGCTTCCGTCGACTCCCCGGCCGGTTGCCGCCCTCCATCACTCAGGTTGCCCCGGACGGCTGGGCCTCGGACTAGGGACGGTGGGACCCAGTACCACCAGCTGAGCTCAAAGGGTGCGGAGGAGCATGGCGTCGCCCTGCCCCCCGCCTCCGCACAGGGCGGCCGCACCCATCCCCCCGCCCCGCCGGCCCAGTTCGAAGAGCAGGGTCAGGGCCAGGCGGGTCCCCGACATGCCGATGGGGTGGCCCAGGGCAATGGCACCGCCGTTGACGTTGACCACCTCGTCGGACAGCCCCAGGTCGTACATCGATGCGAGGGCAACCGCGGCGAAGGCCTCGTTGATCTCGAACAGGTCGAGCTGGGCCAGATCGACTCCGGCCCGCTCCAGGGCTCGGGTGATCGCCCGCGACGGTTGGCTGAGCAGCGATGGGTCGGGTCCGGCCACCTGGCCGTAGCCGACCACTTCTCCGAGGGGAACGACGCCCAGGCGCTCGGCCGCGGCGGGGGAGGCCACGATGACGGCCGCCGCCCCATCGGATATCTGGCTGGCGTTGCCCGCCGTGATGGTGCCGTCCGGGTCGAAGGCGGGCTTCAGCCCACCCAGGGACTCGGGGGTGGTGCCCGGCCGCACCCCTTCGTCGGTGTCCACCACAAGCGGTTCGGCGGACTTGCCTCGCCCCCGCTGGGGCACCGTCACCGCCACGATCTCGGTTGCGAACCGCCCGTCCTTGATGGCGGTGGCGGCCCGCTCGTGGGAGCCGGCCGCCAAGGCGTCCTGGCGCTCCCGGGTCAGCTCGGGCCGGGCGCGGGCGTACTTCCCGGTCCCGGCGCCCATGGCCACGTCGTCGAAGGCGTCCCACAGACCGTCGTACATGAGGGCGTCGATCAGCTTCCCGTCACCGAGCCGGTAACCGGCCCGGGCTTTGGGCAGCAGATGGGGCGCCTGGCTCATGGACTCCATGCCCCCGGCGACCACGATGTCCGCCTCGCCCGCGTTGATCAGCTGGTCGGCGAGGAAGATGGTGTTGAGCCCGGACAGGCACACCTTGTTGATCGTGGTGGCGGGCACCGTCATCGGTATCTCGGCCTTGACCGCCGCCTGGCGGGCCGTGATCTGGCCCTGGCCTGCCTGCAGGACCTGGCCCATGAAGACGTAGTCCACCTGGTCGGGCCGTACCTGGCCCCGGCGCAGGGCTTCGGCGATGGCGAAGCCGCCCAGTTCCATGGCGCTGAAACCCGCCAGCGCGCCCGACAGCTTTCCGATTGGGGTACGGGCCCCTGAGATGATCACCGATCCAGACACGGCCTCAGTCTAGAGATGCGATGGCCGATACAAGGGTTCGTACCTCTGTGACAACCGGCTGATCGAGAGGACGCCATGTCCGCCCCAACCCTTCAACCGACCGGGCCCCACCAAACCTGCGCCAGCTGTGGCGCGGCGGTGAAGTCGTACTGGCGCTCGTGCCCGGCGTGCGACACGCCCCACGAGGTGGCGCCGATCGACTCCTACCCCC
>JALYXV010000325.1 GCA_030947025.1 Actinomycetota bacterium
CCACCCCGACCACCCCGACCACCCCGACCACCCCGCCGCCACCGCCCACCCCGACCACCCCGCCGCCACCGGCCGCCGCATCCAGCCGCCTACTTTGCTACAGCCGGCCGGTGGCCTTGACCTTGAGGTAGGCGTCGGCCAGGGCCGGGGCCAGTGCCCCGGGCGGGGCGTCGACCACCGTCGCCCCCAGCCCGCGCAGCTGGGCCGCCAGGATGCGCCGCTGCTCGAGCGCCGCCTGGGCCGCCGCCTTTCGGTAGGTCAACTCGGCGTTCGGCGCAGGTGACGACGCCCAGCGCACCAGGTCCGGGTCCCGCACCGACGCCACCACGACCAGATGGCTGCGCAGGATCAGCGGCAGCGCGGGCAGCAAGGTATCGCCCAACGCCTGATCGGCCAGCTCGGTCAGCACCACCAGCAACGCCCGGCGATGAAAACGCACCAGCGTCTCCGTGAACGCCCCCCGGTAATCACTCTCGGCCAGCTCCGGCTCCAGCTCGTACATGGCCTCGCTCACCCGGGTCAGCTGGTCGACCCGCTGGCCTGGTGGCACCACCGCCCGCACCCGTCGGTCGAAGACGATCAACCCGGCCCGGTCGCCCAGCCGGGTGGCGACCGCGGTCAGCATGAGCACGGCGTCCATGGCGTGCTCGACCCGCGCCACCCCCGCCACCTGGCCCGCCATGGTCCGCCCGTTGTCCAGCGCCACGATCACCGTCTGGTTGCGCTCGGCCCGGTAGGTGCGCACGATTGCCTTGCCCGTTCGGGCGGTGGCCGCCCAGTCCATGCGCCGGGACTCGTCGTCGACGCTGTACTCCCGAAGCTGGTCGAACTCGGTGCCCCCGCCCCGCCCCCGGGCCGACCGCAGACCGATCTCCAAAATCCGAGCCCGGTCGATCCGCAACTCGGCCTCCTTGCGGGAGGCGAACGGCGGGTACACCCTCAGCAGCCCCGGCAGCTCCCGCTTACCCTGACGAGCCAGGAGGCCGAGAGGACCGCTCACCCGCACCACCACCTCGCGGGGCTCGAACCGGCCCCGCCGGCGGGGCTGGATGGTCGTTTCGGCCGTGACTCGGCCGTGGGCGGGCACGGTCAACCGCACCCGCCGCGTTCCGGCTCGCAGCGAGGGCGCCAACTCGTCGGCGACGCCTATCCGCAGGCGGCGGCGGAGCGGGTTGCCGACGGTCCAGGCGATGCGACCCTCGCCGTTCAACGGCAGGACGGCGGGGAAATCCCGGTCGACGGTTACCCGGGCCGGTCGGGGGGCAAAGAGGCCGTCGACGGCAGCGAGCAGGAGCAGGGTGGCGTTCACGGTCAGCAATCCGAGCGGAGCCGACACCGGAAGGGCCACAACCGCCAACGACAGCACCGCCGCCGCCAGCGCCAGCCGCCCGGTGGGGACGGGCATGTCAGACCGCCGCCGGTTTTGTTTTGGCAAACCCACACTGGATGTGGGAGCTGCCAGAACAAAACCCGTTCAGCGACACCGGGGCCGGCATCAGCGGGGCACGGGGACGCCCGCCAATAGGCCGTCGAGCACCCGGTCGGCGGTCACCCCTTCGAGCTCCGCTTCCGGCCTCAATTGGATGCGATGCCGGAACGTGGGCTTGGCGATGGCCTTGACCTCGTCAGGGGTGACGAACGGCCGGCCCAACAGCCACGCCCACGCCTTGGCGGCCCGCAGCAGCATGGTGGCCCCCCGGGGCGACACCCCGAGGGTGACCGACGGCGACTCACGCGTGGCCCGGGCGAGGGTCACGATGTAGGCCTGGACGGCAGGGTCGACCCGGATGGTGGCGATCTCGGCTCGTGCCGCGTCCAGGTCGGCTGCGGACGCCACCCGTTGCAGCCCCGATCCGAGCAGCTGGTGGGGGTCGAGGCCCTGGTCGTGGCGACCCACGATCTCCAACTCCTGCTCGGCACTGGGGTAGGGCACGACCAGCTTGAACAGGAACCGGTCCAGTTGGGCCTCGGGCAGCGGATAGGTCCCCTCGTACTCGATGGGGTTCTCGGTGGCACACACAATGAACGGCGCGGGCAGGAGCCGGGCCTCGCCCTCGACGGTCACCTGACGCTCCTCCATGGCCTCGAGCAGCGCCGACTGGGTCTTGGGCGGGGTGCGATTGATCTCGTCGGCCAGCAGGAAGTTGGTGAACACCGGCCCCTCCCGGAACCGGAACGACCCTTCCTGCTGACGGTAGATCAACTGCCCCACCACGTCCGACGGCATCAGGTCCGGAGTGAACTGCAACCGCTTGAAACCCAGATCCAACGTGGCAGCCATGGTCTTGACCAGCAGGGTCTTGGCTACCCCGGGGACCCCCTCCAACAGCACATGGCCGCCGACCAGCAGTGCGGCCATCACTCCTGAGACCGTCCCGTCCTGGCCCACGACCACCTTGGCCACCTCGGTGCGAATCGCCACCACGGCATCGTGGGGGCGCTGGTGGTAGCGGGTGCTAACGGGCACGGGCCATCTCCTGTCGGATGGTGTCGGCGTTGCCGGCCAGGGTGACCAGCTCGGCCTCGACCCTCGGTGGCGGCCCAGCCACGGTGGCCAAGACGACCTCACGGCTGAGACCGGTGCGCGCCGAGACGATCGTCGCCATCGTGTCGGGACTGGCGGTCGGGGCCACTCCCAGCTGGTCGACGATGCTCCGGCGCACCGTGGCCCGAAGGATCCCGGCGGCATCATCGAGCCGGCCGACCTGCTGGAGCAGGTTTCCGACCGCGACGACCAGCTCGGAGCCGGGTAGCTCCACTGCGGGAGTCTCGATCACGGGACGGCCCAGCCGGCGGCCCCGCCACAGGCTCAAGAGGACCAGCGCCACCAGCACCTCGATCAAGCCCTCCTTCACCCGGGGCGACATCAACTGCAGGAGTGACTTGTGCCCGCCGCCCGCCCGGGGACCGACGATCCATTGCACCCGAGCCCGGTCCGCCCTCGGCGCCACCAGGTCAGCGGCCAACACGCTGTTGTCCCCCCGGCCCAAATGGGCGTTGGTCCACAGGTCGGGTCCGCCTACCAGCACCAGCTCCCCTGCTCCCAACGGTCGGACGACCAAGAAGGCGCCCCCGTCGGTCGAATGGAAGCACCCGGTTGACCCGGGCGGAGGGCGGAGAGACAACCCGCTCGCCACGTCGATCGCCTTGACGTCCCGGACGGCCACCAGGCTGCAGTCCGCCCCGAGCGTTCCCGTGACCGCGACCAGGCCGCCCGGCCCGGGCTTTCTCGCCGGGGGGACGAAGCTGAGTACCAGCTGGGGATCGGCTGCGACCAGGGTTCCCCCGGATCGGACCCAGTCCACCAGTTGGCGGTGGCCGTCGCGGTCGAGGCGGTCCTGCAGGATGAGGGCGACGCCGCTCGAGTCAGGAGCCGGAGCGCCGGTTACCTGATCGACCCCCGCGCCCAAGCGGTCGAGCAGGAGAGCCAGCGCCTTGGCCCCGTCGGGCGAGGTCGACGTCGGGTCGAGGGGTGGCCCACCCGCTCCACGTCGGCCGCCGATGGCGCCCAGGCCCACCACCACGGCCACGAGGATCAGCCACCGCACCGCACCCGGCAAGCGGGCCGGAGCACCCCGGGCGGCGCTCACCGCCCTCCTCGGGCTGCGTCGGCTCCGGCTACGTCCCAAGATGTCGTACCACCGCCGACGGGAATCAGTACCCGGCGGGCCAACTCGTCGAAGGTCTCCTGGTCCTCCGAGTTGGTCGGGCGGTCCCCGTACCACGACCGCTCGAACAGGTCGGTGGCGCGGTCGAACGCCGGTCCGGCCGCCGGAACCACGGCGCTGACGTCGCGGCGGTACTCGCCGCTCGTCCGGCCCGGAACTTCCGTCACGAGGCCCCGTCCGGCCAGTTCCGCCACCAGGGCCCGGTACCGGCAGCGAAGGGCGTCGCGCCACCGCCCGGCCGCCTCATGAAGGGCCGCCTCGGCCCGCCACTCGGCCGACGAACGAGACGGGCCGTGGCCCCTGAGCACGACCGGAGATGGGCGATGCTCACCCCCCTTCCAACCTCGGCGCGCCACCGTCAACACCACCAGGCCGATCACCAGCGCAGCCACCACGGCCACCACGATCAGGGCGCCCCAGCGGGAACCGATCGCCCCCCCGCCGAACAGCCTGCTCAGGAGCTTTTCGAACTGGGTCGCCAGCCAGTGCCAGGCCGCCTGCAGCAGCGTTCGCCGGGGTGGCTGGAACTCGGGTCGCCGCAGGATCTGCCCGGTCAGATCCTTCACCCGAGCCGGATTGTTGGTCGGCGCGGGCAGATCGGCAGCCACCCGCACGAGCACGGCACACCCTAACGCCATCGCCGACGGGGCCCACGGGAAAGGAGCGGGCCGAGCCGTTTCACGGGGGTTGTCCGGGCGGCTACTTTTCCACTCGGTGATTACAACGAGGGTGCCTGCGTAGCGATGGCCGAGACCAGCGAGCTTCGTCTCGACGCGCTGACCGGCCGGTGGGTCGTGATCGCCAGCGAACGGGCCGAGCGGCCCGCCTTTCGGGCCCGCAGTCTTCCGGTGGAGGACGACCCCAGGCCGTGCCCGTTCTGCCCGGGAGGCGAGGATGCGACACCGCCGGCCCGCGAGACGTACGGCCCCAACGGTGAGTGGCTGGTGCGGGTGGTGCCCAACAAGTACCCCGCCTTCGAGGGCAACGCGCCCATGGTGGTCACCCATCTCGGCCCGGTCTTCACCCAGGCGCCCGCCAGCGGGATCCACGAGGTCCTGATCCTCTCGCCCGAGCACCGGGCCACCTGGGCTGACCTGTCCGACGCCCATGCCGGCCTGGTCATGCTGGCGATCAGCGACCGCATCAACGAGCACGCCCTCGAACCGGGACTGCGCTACAGCCAGGCGGTGGTCAACAGCGGCCGGGAGGCGGGTGCGTCGCTCGAGCACCCGCACGCCCAGCTGATGTCGATGCCGTTCGTGCCGGGAGAGGCGGCCGACGAGGTGGGCAGCTTCGCCCGGTTCCACGGCAACTGCCTGCTCTGCGCCGTACTCGATGCCGAAGAGGACGCCGCTCACCGGGTGGTCTATGCCGACGAGAGAGTCGTGGTCATCTGCCCGTTCTGGAGCGGGACGCCGTACCAGATGCTGGTATTGCCCCGCGAACACAACCCGCACCTCCACCGCAGCTCGGCCGAGGACCTGGCCGCCACGGGGCGGGCCATCCGGCTGTCGCTGGCCGCCATGCGGGCCCGGCTGGGCAACCTGGCGTACAACGTGATGTTCCACTCCGCCCCTTACCGGGTGCGAGGTGAGTACCACTGGCACGCCCACATCCTCCCGAAGGCCACCACGCGCGGCGGCTTCGAGCTCGGATCGGGGGTGCTGATCAACGTGATGGCCCCTGAGCAGGCCGCGGCCGAACTGCGAGCCGAAATCCAGGCGCTGGTCTGACCGCCATCACGGTGACCACGGTCATCCCGGCCCCGCCCGATCGGGTGTGGGAGGACGTGGCCCGTATCGCCAGTCATGTCGAGTGGATGGCCGACGCCATGGCCATCCACTTCCAATCGGACCAGCAGGACGGCGTTGGCACGACCTTCACCACCGACACCAGGGTCGGCCCGTTCCGCCTCACGGACAAGATGGTGATCACCGAGTGGGAGGCGGGGCGGGTCATGGGCATCCGCCACACCGGGGTCGTCACCGGGTCAGGACGGTTCATCCTGGAGGAAATCCCGGGCGTTCCCGTTCAGACCCGTTTCACCTGGGAGGAGAACCTCCGGTTCCCGCCCTGGATGGGGGGCTCGCTGGGCGGCCGGGCGGGCGGACTGATCCTCACGCGGATTTGGCGGCGCAACCTCGACAATCTGCGCCGCCGCTTCGAATAGCGAACCGCCGGCGCCCCTGCCTCGAGCTCAGGCGGTGGCGGGCGTCCAGCTGGACCAGGGCGTGTTCCAGTCCATGGTCCCGTGGTCACCAAGGTCGGGGGCTCGCGGCGAGCCCACCACCTCGATCACATCGCCGATCCGGCTGAAGTTGAAGAAGGTCTGGGCATTGGCGGGGCTCAGATTGACACATCCGTGGGACACGTTGCTGTTTCCCTGGGCGCCCGTCGACCAGGGCGCGGCGTGCACGAATTCCCCGCCGTCGGAGATGTTGACATTCGAGAAGACGTGCTCGTCATAGCCGTCGGGGGAGTTGACCGGGATACCGACCGACGCCGACACCATGTGCACATCCTGCTGGCGGTACAGGTCGATGTGGATGCCGCCCATGGTCGGGTACTTGGTGCGTCCCGCGCTGATCGGGTAGGTCGCGATCAGCGCCCCGTTGTTGGTAACCGTCATCTCGTGGGTGACGACGTTGACGGTCGAGATGTGCTTGTCCCCCACGGTGAAGGTGGTGCTGGCGGTGGTGGCACCCCAAACGCCATTGCCTGCGTTGAACCCGTCCAGGTTCGCCGTGAGGGTTACCTTCTGGCCCGTGGGCCAGTAGTCCTTGGGCCGGAAGTGGAGCTCCCGAGCGCTGAACCAGTGCCACCCGCCCACCACCGCCGGGGTCGCGCTTACCTGGAGGAGCGCCAGCAGGGCGTCCTTGTTGACAACGGCATGGTCGAACCGCAGCACGATGGGCTGGGCTACACCCACGGTGAGCCCGGTGGCGGGCGCCAGCGCGACCCCGAGGGTGGCGGTGGGCACCAGCGACTTGAAATGGGTCACCTGCTCGGTCGGCTTACCGCTGGGCATGTTGGCGTCGATGGTGACGGTGTAGTCGGTCTTCAGTGCCAGGCCGCCGGTTGCGCGCCAAGACGTGCCACCCGGGGCGACGGATCCGGCCACGGTCTTTCCGTCGCCTCCGGCAACGGTGACCCCGTTGATGCGCCCGGTCATGGCCGTCACGCTGACGATGGTGTCCGGCGTCACGCCGGACGACCCGTCGGGCGGCTCGACCGAAAGCGACAAGGGGATGGTCGTCGTGGTGGTCGGGGCCGCGCCCAGCAGGCTGGAAGAGCCAAAGGACGACGAACTCAAAGCGTAGGCGAGGGTGGCGCCACCGGCCGCCAGCACGGCCGCGACCACCAGAACGGTGATCACCTTGGTCCGACCGGCTGCGTGTTTGGCGTGAAGCGCTCTGGGCTTGTCAGCCACAGCATTGAGGATACGTAAGACTCGACCATATCTCACGTCGGGTGCTCGCCCAAACGGTCATGACGAACCCGCGACCGGCCATTCCTGATCGGGTTCGAGCCAAATGACCCCGAGCGGGGGAAGGGTCAGATCAGCCGATGCGGGCAGCCCGTGCCACGACGTGGAACTGGCAATCACGTGGCCGCCGTTGCCCATCCCGCTGCCGCCGAAGCAGGTGGCGTCGGTATTCAGCACCTCGCCCCAGCGACCGGCCCGGGGCAATCCGACCCGGTAGCCCACATGGGGCACCGGCGTCAGGTTGGCGATGCAGGCCAGCATCGACTGGTCGGGACCGAACCGCAGGAACGAGAGCACGCTGTTGTCAGTGTCGCTGGCATCGATCCAACGGAAGCCCTCCGGCGTGATGTCCTGGGCCCATAGGGCGGGCCGCTGCCGGTACAGCCCGTTGATGGCCCGAACCAAGGTGTGGACGCCGGCGGGGCCAGGAGACGCCAGCCGGTCCCAGTCGAGGCTGCGGTCGTGGGACCACTCCCGCTCCTCGGCCAGCTCGCCGCCCATGAACAACAGCTGCTTGCCCGGGTGGGCCCACATCCAGCCGAACAACGCCCTCAGGTTGGCCAGCTGCTGCCATCGGTCGCCCGGCATCTTGGCCAGCAGCGACCGCTTGCCGTGCACCACCTCGTCATGTGACAGCGGGAGCACGAAGTTCTCGGTCCAGGCATACACGAGCCCAAAGGTCAGCTCGTCAATGTGGTAGCGGCGGAACAGTGGGTCACGCGAGAAGTACTCGAGGGTGTCGTGCATCCACCCCATGTTCCACTTGAACCCGAAACCCAGGCCTCCGACGTAAGTGGGCCTCGACACGGCGGGCCAGGCGGTGGACTCCTCGGCGATCATGAGCGCCCCGGGATGCTCGGCATAGACGCTTTCGTTGGTCTCCTTCAGGAAGGCCACCGCCTCCAAGTTCTCCCGGCCCCCGTAGACGTTGGGGATCCACTCGCCCTCCTTGCGGGAGTAGTCGAGGTAGAGCATCGAGGCCACGGCATCGACCCGAAGCCCGTCGATGTGGTACTCCTGCAGCCAGAACAAGGCGTTGGCGACGAGGAAATTGCGTACCTCGTTGCGCCCGAAATTGAACACCAGGGTTCCCCAGTCGGGCTGGGTGCCCCGACGAGGGTCCTCGTGCTCGTACAAGGCGGTGCCGTCGAAGCGTGCCAAAGCGAACTCGTCCCGGGGAAAGTGGGCCGGCACCCAGTCCACGATCACGCCGACGCCGCGCTGGTGAAGGGCGTCGACCAGGGCGCGGAAATCGTCGGGGGTCCCAAAGCGGGCGGTGGGCGCGTAGTACGCCGACACCTGGTAGCCCCAGCTCCCGCCGAACGGATGCTCGGCCACGGGAAGGAACTCCACGTGGGTGAAACCCAGATGGGCCACGTACTCCGGCAGACGTTCGGCCAACTCCCGGTAGGTGAGCGGGCGCCAACGTCCGTCGTCCTCGGCCGCCCAACGCCACGACCCGAGGTGCAGCTCGTAGATCGACAGCGGCTGTTCGCAGGCGACCATCTGGGGCCGTTCGGCCAACCAACGGGCGTCCGCCTCCGACCACTGGTGGGCCGGAGGGGCGGCGATGATGCTCGCCGTTCCGGGCGGCACCTCGGTGGCAAATGCCAACGGATCGGCCTTCAACGACAGGTGGCGGTCGGGCGTGATCATCTCGTACTTGTAGCGAGCGCCGGGCGCAATGTCGGGGATGAACAGTTCCCATACGCCCGACGAGCCGAGCGATCGCATCTGGTGCAGCCGGCCATCCCAGAAGTTCCAGTCGCCCACCACCCGTACGGCCCGGGCGTTGGGGGCCCACACGGCGAACGAGACTCCCTCCACGCCCTGGTGGACCCGAGGATGGGCCCCGAGAACGGTCCACAGCCGGTGGTGCCGACCCTCGCCGATGAGGTGCACGTCCAGTTCCCCAAGCGTGGGCCAGGCCCGGTAGGGGTCGTAGAAGGTGAAGGTGGAGACAAAGCCGGGCTGCCCGTAGTCGGCCTCCAGGCGGTAGTGATCGGTTCCAGGCGGCACCGTTGCCTCGAAGATGCCAGCGGGGTGGATCCTGGTCATATCGATCGGCCCCCCCTGGCC
>JALYXV010000358.1 GCA_030947025.1 Actinomycetota bacterium
CCCGCATCAGGTAGGCAGGCAAGCGAGCCCTCGTCACCCGATGACGGGTCGTTCGCCTATGCCGCCGGGGGCGACCACCTACCATCTGCGATCTGGCGAGCGGAATGATCCGAGCCCTCCCGAAGGTTGGGGACACCAATCAGCACCACTTCTGGCGATGATGCTGCCGGCAGAATCGCTGCGGAGATTGCAAGAGTGTGTGGAACAGCACGACACGGGCAAGGAGGCCGGCGATGGACAACCCGATCGTTCATTTTGAGATCCTCGGACGCGAGGGTGCCTCACTGATTGCTTTCTATCGAGATCTTTTCGGGTGGCCATTGCGCGAAGTCCCCGTGACGGGGTACTCCACCTATGCCTATATCCCGGTGCCCGAGGAAGGGATCGGTGGCGGGGTCGGTAAGCTGGCATCAGGCGACCAGGGATTTGTGACGATCTACGTCGAGGTCGCCGCCCGCACTCGCTGCTCGAACGAGCGGTGGAAGGCGGTGCCGAGGTCGTGCTCCCGGTTACGACGCTACCGGGGGTCGGTGAGATCGCCCGCTTCCGCGACCCCCAGGGCAACGTCGTAGGCCTATGCGATCCGACCCGGAGACCTGAAGCAACGGATGAACACGGGAACCGGTGATGATCGGTGGTTAGACATGTCGGCGGCGAATGGCCCGAGAGCGGGGTATCACTCCGTCACGCCCCGCATCGTCCTGAGCGACGTGGCAGCACAGGTCAACTTTCTCCGAGCAGTATTCGACGCGACCGGCGACGTCGACCCGGACCGCCCGGCTGAGATCCGGATCGGCGACTCGCTGATCATGGTGTCGGCGGCTACCGTGCGTGACCTCCTCCCGGCGTTCCTCTAAGTCTACGTCGATGACCCAGACCAGGCATACCAGCGGGCCGGAGCGACAACACTAGAGGCGGCGCTCGATACCCCCTACGGCGATCGACGGGCCATGGTGCGCGACCCGTTTGGCAACGTCTTCCAGATCGCCCATCCGATCCGTGCGTCCTGACCGGCGCGAGCCGGCGTGATCGACAATGACGATCTCACAAGTCCGAGACTGATCGGGCGTCGACCACCGAGGTGACAAAGGCGCGAGCGGCCGGCGGTGGATCGACGCCATTGGGCGCCCGGCCGCCGCTCAACAGCTGCTTTGTTATGGCAAACCCACACTGGATGTGGGGTGTGCCATGACAAAACCGCAGGGGCTGGCGGCGGTGGGGCGCACGAGGGACGGCCCACCGCCAACGCGGTCGCTCCTTATGTGACTGCGACGGTCGACTCCCGAGCCCGGCGGGGCGCTCGGCCCACGAAGGCGGCGAAGATCAAAATGATTCCGGCCGCTTGGACGCCCGCGATCACCGCCAGGGCGACACGCAGACCGTTGTTGTTGGATCCGCCCGCCGCGACCGGATGGTATTGAACCGCGGCCGTAACAACATCTTGCAGCCCCCCGCCCAGGTTGGCGTTGTCGGCCAGGGCAGGGTCGGTGAGGCTGGTGTCATCCCAGGCCATCATGGCGTAGTCGTTGGTTGAGGCGATTGCGGGCGGCGAGGTCATGTCGTAACCCTGGCCCCAGATCCCGAATTTCCGGCTGATGGTTTGGGCCGTGACACGAGTGCCCTGCGACCAGGACGCACCGTTGTCTGACGACGAAGAGTAATACACGTCATAGCCCTGAATCCCAGGATCATTTCGCGAGTCCCACCAGACTGCGTCGAGCCGGCCGTTGGGCGCGACGCTGAGATTTCCGTAGAACTGCCCCAGCAGTTGCGCCGAATTTTCCCCCCCTCCGGAAATCGACCGGGGATTCGACCATGTCTTCCCGGCGTCCCTCGACTGTACGTAGAACACCTCGCCGTAGCTGGCGACCTTGGTGCGGGGGTTGAAGTCGTAGACGGCGTGCAAGGTGCCGTCGGAGCCGCCGTCGGGCGTCCACGCCAACCCACCGGCGACGAACTGGTAGATATCGTAGCTGAGGGGCGTAATACGGGTGTGGGTCCACGTCTTGCCGTGGTCGGTGGAGCGCGAGAGGTAATGGGCCGCGGGAGGCGAGGATATGTTCGAGGTGGTGGAGGTCCATTCCGCGTACACGGTCCCCTTGGCGTCGATGGCTGTGGCCAGCCCCCAGCCACCGAAGTTCCCGACCTGGTCGGGCGTGGCCGCCTTACTACCCGCCGGCGGTGGCGTACTGGGACCCGAGCCGGGTTTGATGCCCGCCAATGCTTCAGCACGCAACGACGCTTGAGTGAAGGCGCGCTCGGCGAAGTTGATCGGCTCCGAGAAGCTGTTGCCGCCATCGGTGGATACGGCCATCCGGGGCTGGTAGGGGAGCCGGTTGATCTGGTCCACGCGATGGCCGGGGTAGTCCGTGTTGAATCCGACGTACACGATGTCGGCGCTGCCGCTGTGGCTGTCGATTGCGAGCGATGTCATGGGTCCGTTCCCCTCACCCGCCACACCAACTTTGCCCCGGGCGTCGCGGACAGTGGTCGTCTGCCATGTTTGGCCCAGGTCCTTCGAGCGGGCGAGGAACACGCTGACATTTCCCTTGGCCCACCCCCCGTCGGATGTGGCCCAGCCGTCGAAGGCCTGATACAGCGTGCCATCTCGGCCGAACGCGACGGGGTTGCTCATGGTGTCGAACTGCTCGTCCATGCAGAACGGATAGGCGTCCGGGGAGGCTTTGGCGTTGGGATTCGACCACGTGGTCCCGCCGTCCCGAGAGACCCTGATCCCACACAGGCGGGTCCTGGCGTCCATGAACGACGTGACCACGTTCAGATGGTTCTTGGGGTCGACCGCCACGGAGGGTGTGCTGTACAGGCGTTCGGGGTTCTTGTCCTCGGCGGTCGCCCGGGCTGGTTGGGTGACGCGGGCGGTGGATGCCGCGCTCGCAGGACCAATAAGCAGAAGGAGCATGACGGCGGGGGCGGCGACCAGCCACAGGCGACGTCGGGAACCGGGGGCGCTGGTCAAGTTCATTGGGTCACGCCCCTTTCAGCCCGGCGCGTCGCCAGCACGACGATGGCGGCCACCAACATGCACAGGACGGCTGCCCCCAGGGCGACGAGGACCAGGGTTCCCAATCCCACGGTATGTGGCCCGCTGCGGGTGAGATCCGCCAGTCGGACGCCCGCGTCGGCCGCCACGGGGGTGGCGACCAGTGGGGTTCCGCCCGCTGCTGAAGTCACCGCCAGCATGGCTCGAGGTGGCATTTCCTCGATTGCGCCCTTGTCGTCGTACTGCATGAACACCACGACATGGTTGCCTCGCTTGATGTCCGCGGGCACGACGAGCGGACCCTGAAATTCGCCCGAGTTGGGAGTGAAGGTGGCCAGAACCTGGCCGTCAAGCCCATCCAGCCGGGCTTTGACCGGGTCGTCCTGGTCGAAGGAGACGCCGTGGACGTTGACCGTCGCGCCAGGAGTGGCACTCGATGGGGTGACGTAGGCGGCCGGCCCATACCAGGCCGATGCCGCCGGTGCTGCCGTTATGGCCGCGCTAATTGCCAGTGCCGCAGCAGTCGCGCCGCGTGCCAATCGCCTCATCCGGACATCCTTTCCCCCGGGGTGGAAGTACCAGTGGCAAAATATGACCGGCCCTGTAATGCGGGCGTAATGCGCGGGCGCCTGCCCTCGACCGCCGGAAGGGGGGAAAAGGGCCGGCGGGACCGGTAGATCGCCGATTTCAGGTTTCGGCTCTCACGGAGCTTGGCCCCTCCCGTCGGCGCCCTCACGTCGCTCAACCGGATTGGGCGTTAGGTGCTCCCAGCCAGGGCCCGGCGGAGCCGGCGCGCTTCCGCGTCGTCGCCCACTTCGTCGAACAGGCACAGCGCTTGCCGCTGAAGGGCCCGCGCCTCGACGTGGTCGCCCTGACGTTCCGCGATGTCCGCGAGGGACGCAAGATCGGTGGCCATGAGAAGCTGATTGCCCAACTCGCTCTCGATTGTCAGCGCTTCCTCGTGCATACGCCGTGCGGCGCTGTACTTCCTCTCCCGCAGGGCGAGGTGACCAAGAAATCGCGTCGATGCCGCGATGCCACTCTTGTCGCGCAGCTCCCTGCGCAGGGCCAGGCTCTGCTCCAGGAATGTTTGCGCCGCGGGATAGTCGCCTCGGTACGGCGCCACCGCGCCGAGGTTCTCGAGCGCCAGCGCGACACCGCGGCGGTCGCCCAATTGGCGATAGTGCTGCAAGCTCTCCTCGTACAGCGCCTGCACTCGCACGGCCGCGTCGAGCCTGCCGGTCTGCCCGGTGATGAACTGCAGCTGCAGTACCACGCCGAGGTTCATGAGCGATGCGGCGATCATCCGTGGGTCACCGATTTCCCGGCTGGTTGCCAGGTTCTCTTCGAACAACGCCTGGGCGGCCGACGGATTGCCCTCGCCGACCGCCACGTTCCCGAGCCCGTTCAGGGCCGCGGCCACCCCCAGGCGGTCGTGGAGTGATCGGCGGATGTCCAAGGCCTCCTGGTAGAAGGACCGGGCGGCGGCGTGATCGAGCTGGTTCTGCGCCAGGACACCGGCGGAGTTCAACGCCTTGGCCCGCAGGGCCGGTGGTGCCGAATCCGCCGCCAGCAACGCTTCGAGGCGCGACCTGCCCTCGCTCAGGAAGCCTCGGATTTCCCAATAGCGCCACAAGGATGCCGCGGTGCGCAAACCCAGCCCGTCGGTCTGATGCGAGGCGGCCCAATCGAGCGCTCCCCGGAGGCTGGCGTGCTCGGCGTCGAGAACTTCCAGGTACTGGGCCTGATCGGGGCCGTCGAGACCCGCCTCGGCTGACTCGGTCACTGCCGCGGCCCACTGCAACTGGGCCAGGCGGGCGGAAGCCTCGTCACCGGCCGACACCAGCCGTTCCTGGCCGTACACGCGTACCGTCTCGAGGAGGCGGAAGCGTGTCACCCGACCCGACCGGTCCGACATTAGAAGCGACTTGTCCACCAGTCGGGAGACCGTTTCCCACACCGCCGCGCCGTCGCAGCACACAGTCTCGGCCGCCTCCAAGGTGAAGCTTCCGGAGAAGACCGACAGCCGGTCGAACACCTCCCGCTCTCGCACCGCCAACCCGTCGTAGCTCCAGTCGAGTGCCTGCCGGAGGGTCTGGTGCCGCTCGGGGCTGGTGAGGGGTCCGCCCACCAGGAACCCGAATCGGTCGCCCAAGCGGCGGGCGATGTCGGGGACAGCCAACTGGCGGGTGCGGGCGGCCGCCAGCTCGATGGCCAGGGGTATGCCTTCCAGGCGCCGACAGATGTCCAAGGTGGGCGCGATCACCGGCTCCAAGGCAAAACTGGGCGACGCCGTCCGGGCCCGGTCCACGAAAAGGCGGACGGATTCGTAGCGGAGCATCGATTCCGCGGTGAGTTGAGCCTCGGGGCCTGGTGTGGCCAGCGGCGCCACCTCCCAGATCGTCTCACCGGAGGCCGAGAGGGGCTCTCGACTTGTCGCCAGGATGCGCAGTCCCGGACAGCTACGCAGCAGCGTGTCGCACAGCGACGCGCACCCGGCCGCGACCTGCTCGCAGTTGTCGAGCAGGAGTAACACCTGGCCCTGCTGGAAATGACCGATCAGTGCGTCGGTCGGTGTGGATCCGGAACCCTCGGTTCGGCCCAGCACCGACAGAACGTGTTCGGCCACGAAGGTGGGATCGGTGACGCTCGCCAGTTCCACCAGCCACACGCCGTCGGCGTAGTCACCCAGGAGGCTCCCCGCCACCTCCAGGCCCAGGCGGCTCTTTCCCGCCCCGCCCATACCGGTGAGGGTGACCAGGCGGGCGCCCCCGAGCAACCTCCGCAGCTCCGCCTTTTCGTTGTCTCGACCGACGAAGCTGGTAACCGGCGCGGGAAGGTTGCCGGCGTGAAGGTTGCCGGCGTGAAGGTTGCCGGCGCAATCATCCTCGGGGCTGGACTCGTGGCCGAGCAGCGCCACGTAGGCGGTCTCGGTTTCCCGCGAGGGTCCGACACCGAGCTCCTCAACGAGGACATGGCGGCACCGGCTGTAGGCCCGGAGTGCCTCGGCTCGGTTTCCCGCCGCGGCGTGGGCGGCCATCAGGCCGACGTAGGCCGACTCCCGTAGCGGTTGGAGGGCGATGGCTTCCTCGGCTGACCAGACTGCGGTGGCGCCGTCATGGCACGCGGCCGCCGCTCGTGCGAGGGCCTCGAGGGCCTCGACGTGCAGTTCACGCAACTCGCCCTGTCGCCGTTCGACCCACATACCACTGATGCCGGCCAGGAACTCGCCCCGGGACGCTTCGACCGCCCTGCGCGCCTGAACGGTCGCTTCCCGAGCGTGGCCGGCGGCAGCCGCGGCGAGGGCGTACTTGAGGGCGGCGACGGCAACTTCGACATCGACCTGCGTGCCCGGCGGCAGATGCAGCTCGTAGCCGCCGAGCCCGGTGGTCAACACTTCCGCGCCATCCATCCCGGCCTGGCCGAGCGCGACCCGGACACGGTGCACGATGCCCCGCAGCGCCGGCCGCCACGTCGGCGGCAACTCGTGACCCCAGACCACCTCTGCCAGCTCGTCGCGGCCCACCGGCCGCCACCGTTCGAGCACGAGATAGGCGAGCGCCACTCGGGCCCGCTCGCCCAGCTCGGCCTCATCGCCCCGACCGCCGCCGGGGCCGATTGCGACCCGCCCCGCCAGGGAAATGTTCACTCCGGCCAGTAGGTCAGCGGTCTGAATACCCACGTTACGCCCATGTTCGCGTGTGATCAATAGTGTCGCAAGAGAAAGGCGTCGTCGGAAGATTTGCAGTCCGGAACCCGCGGGTCGTTCCGCGGTCCTTCGGACGGCGCTGTTCGTCCGATGCTGATCGTCCTACCCGATGGAGCGCCCATGTCAACCCGACGGAGAGCCGCACTTCCGGCGCTGGCACTGGCGCTGGCGCCGGTCGGCGCCGTCGGCGATTGAACGAGCGGCTCCTTACTCCCCGCGACGAGTGGGCCATCGAGACCATAGCGCGCCAGATCGCGGTCCTGGACGCACGGGAGCGCGAGGTTCGAGACATGTCGGACTCGGTGGCGCGTTGCGCGGGCTGGCTGGCGCTGGGCCGCCAGGCCCCGAGCTATGTCCGCTACCTCAGGCCATGGATGGCGGGCGTCGGCTTTGACGTCATCGCCAGCACCCTGGCCCGGCTGCTCGCCCGACGTGGCCGCAACGTCCTCGCCGCCGACCTCGACACCAATCCCGGCCTGGCCATGAGCCTGGGGATGCCGCGGACGGATGCCGGACTCTCGGCCAAGGCGGTGGAGGAACATCCCGGCGCCAACTACGGATGGCAGCTGGCCTCGGGGTTGACGCCACCCGACGCGGTTGCGCGCTTCTCGACCCGTGGGCCGGACGGCGTCCATTTCCTGGGGGTCGGGAAGATCACCTCTCCCAACAAGTCTGCCGCCATGCAGTCAGTGGCGGCGATCGTGCAGATCCTGCTGGGCGTGGGTTCGCCCGACTGGGATGTGATCGCCGACCTCGAGGCCGGTCCCACCACACCGTTCGAGCGCTATCACGCCTTTGCCAGCGACGTGATGGTGGTTGTGGGGCCGGCCTGGCGGTCGGCCATGACGGCGCGTCGCCTTCTTCCCATGGTGGCCGACTCCAACGCCATCATCGTCGAAAATCGGTTCCGCGACGAGGCGAGCGCCCTGATCCGGCACCTGGTGCGGGACGGGGAAACGGTTGTGGCTCTCGACGCCGACCCCAACCCGAATCTCGGTATCTCGCTCGGCGTGTCTCGCCCCACCGTAGAGTCGATGAAGCCGATCCTGAACGCCCTCTTGGACAGCGGACATACCCAAAACGACCCCCAGCCGTCCGCGGAGGAACTGATGGCCCGCTTTGGCGGAGGAGACGGGTGTCGGCCGCGTGATCGGCGTCGCCAACCGGGTCACCGCCCCCGCCGATGTCATGGGCCTTGCTCAGGAACTCGGCCTGGCGGAGATGGCCGCGGTGCCGGAGGATGCGGCCGTGCTCGAGGCTGACCGCCGGGGCATCGCCGCCTTTGAGGCCGCTCCAGACTCAACTGCGATCGTCGCGGTCGGCCACCTGGCGCGCCGCGTCAGAACCAAACGCGATGAGTTGTGACCCTCGTGAACGTCGAACCCTGTTGTGGAAGCAACGAACCTCGCGAACCTCTACGGCCTGCCCCTGCTGGACTGGACTGACATCGAATCCCGTCTCGCCCAAGGGGTGAGCCAGGCGCCGGAAACTGGTGGGCCCAACCGTCACACGTGCTGGTTGGCGACCATCAACGGTGACGGAACCCCGCACGTCACGGGCGTCGGCGCCCTCTGGGCGGATGGTGCCTTCTGGTTCGAGACGGGCGAGCGCAGCTGCAAGGGAAAGAACCTTGCCCGCGACCCCCGCTGCACGTTGAGCGTCGCTACCCACGACTTCGACCTCGTCGTGGAAGGCGAGGCGCGCCGGGTCACCGACCCGGGGGTAGTGGCCGCCATGGCAGCGCGGTGGGACGCCGAGGGCTGGCCCGCCCGCGTCGACGACAGCGGTGTGGCGCTCACCGCCGAGTACAGCGCCCCGTCGGCTGGGCCGCCGCCGTGGATCGTCTACCGCCTCACGCCGAACTCGGCCACGGCGGTCGGCACGGTCGCACCGGGTGGCGCGACCCGCTGGAGCTTCGCGGGCGAGTAATCCACCGGCAGGTGCGGGGCCGGTCGGCCGGTCAGCCGGATTTCGGTTGATCTTTAGCCGTTCTTCAGTTTGGCGTGGCAAAATGGCGGCCCATGAGTAGCGCGGGAGTGGTGTCGGGCCGTGGGCGGGTTCGGTTGGGTTCGCTGCTGGTGTCGGGGTTGGCTTTGGTGATGGCGTTGTGGATGGCGCCGGCGTATGCGTGCACGGTGGCGGCGGTGGTTCAGGCCAGGCCGGGTCGGGGTGATCCGGGTGGGTTGGTCCGGATCGAGGGTTCGGGGTTTGAGTTGCATGGCAGTCCGGTGAGTGTGTATTGGGGCGGGCAGTCCCATGGGGCGTTGTTGGCCACCGCGGCGGTGACCAATGGCAGTTTCGCGGTGGATGTGGCCGTTCCGGTCAACGCGGTCCCTCATTCCCAGTATTTGATCGAGGCGATCGAGGAAGGCAGCCCGTCGTATTCGGGGACGACGTTGTTGTCGATCGCGGCCCAGGCGTCTGGGGTGGCGCACGCGCCGGTGGTGGCGTCGGGGGCGCGGGCGCCGGTTCCTCAGGGTCATCAGGGGGCGGGTGGGGCGGCGCCCGCGCCGGTGGTGGAGCCGGCTGGGGGGGCTGCGGTTCAGCCGGCGGCGCCGTCTCAGGCGGTGTCGGCCCCGGCGGACGGGTCGGGGTTTTCCCAGGCGGGGGCTGCGGCGTTTTCGTCCGGCGGGCAGCCGGTCGCTCCGGTGGGGTCGTCTGGGGGTGGCTTCGGTGGTGTTCCTCACCGTGTTGGTGGGGTGTCGCCGTTGGTTTTGGTCCCGTTGGGTGTGCTTGGTTTGGGGCTTTTCTCTGCTGGCGCGGCGGCGGCGTTGCGCCAGGTGAAGCGGGAAGGTGTTCGGGCCACGATCTGATCGTCGGCTCCGCCACCCGGTGTGAATCGGACGGTGCATTCCTGCGCTCGTCATCGGCGGTCGCGGCCAAATTGCGGATTTCGGGTTGGTAGGGTGGCGCAGCTTCGGGCACCGCTGGGTTGCCTCCTTCCAATGATTGAACCTCGTTGAAACCATCTCGGATATTGCCCTCGCGGCTCGCCGCCAAGCACCCACCAACGCCTGATCGGGAGCGCTCGACCGGGTCGTGGGGCGGCCCGACCAGGAGCCTCGCCCTGGCCTTGGTGGCGTTGCTGGCGATCTATGCCGCCGCGCTCTTCGTGCTGCGTCCAACGTCCTCGGGTCAACGCTTGCCGCTCGACGTCGTGATCCGGGCCGCCAACGATCATCGTCTCCAGACGGCGCGCTTCTTGGACCAAGATTCGCGAATCACGGGCTTGTGGGTGGCGGTGCCCGGTCAGGCGCCCCACCAGTTCGTCGCCTCCTACCCCAGCAGCGACGCCGCCACCAACGATCTGCTGAAGACGTTCTATACCGGTGGTGCCCGGATCACGGTCGACTCGCAGTCGACCAAGCGGCTAATTCGCTTCGTAGCTCAATTCCTGCTTCCGCTGCTGATTCTCGCCGACTTGTTCGCGTTGCTCTTCTCGATGACGCGGACGGCTGACGGTGCCGGCGCGTTTTCCCTGTTCGCCCGTATCGGCGACAAGCGCCTACGGGACCCGGACCCGCTCCGGTTCTCCGACGTCGCCGCCTCCGAGGAGGCGCTGACCGAGCTGGCCGAGATTCGGGACTTTCTGGCGGATCGATCCGCCTTCGACCGGATGGGGGCCCGGCCCCCCAAGGGAGTACTGCTGGTCGGGCCGCCCGGTTGTGGCAAGACGTTGCTGGCCCGGGCGGTGGCGGGGGAGGCCGAAGCGTCGTTCTTCAATGTGTCTGGCTCGGAATTCGTAGAGTCGTTGGTGGGTATCGGGGCCGGCCGGGTCCGCGACCTGTTCCGCCAGGCCCGGGCGTCGGCGCCCTCCATCGTGTTCATTGACGAACTCGATGCCGTGGGGCGTCAGCGGGGCACCGGGCTGGGTGGAGGCCACGACGAGCGGGAACAAACGCTCAACGAGTTGTTGGTGCAGATGGATGGCTTCTCGCCCAGTGAGGGCATCGTGGTGATGGCGGCCACCAACCGGCCCGACATTCTCGACCCGGCCCTGCTTCGGCCTGGGCGTTTCGACCGGCACATCACGGTGGAACGCCCCGATCTGAGCGGGCGCCTTGCCATCCTCCGCGTGCATGCCCGGGGGAAACGCTTCGCCGATGCCGAGACCGATCTACCGGTCATTGCGGCCGCAACCTCGGGTTTCACCGGCGCCGATCTGGCCAACGTGCTCAACGAAGCCGCGCTTTTGGCCGTCCGAGAGCGGGCCGTGGCGATCGACCAGGCCCATCTGGATGAGGCGGTGGAGCGGGTCGTGGGCGGACCCCGCCGGCGGGTGACGTCGTATACGGCCGAGGAGAAACGCCGCATTGCGTATCACGAGGCCGGCCACGCCGTGGTCGCGGCCGCCATGGGCAAGGCGGGATCGATCGAAAAGGTGTCGATCATTTCTCGAGGCCGTGGCGTGGGGCATCTGGCGATGCTGGCCGACGGGACGCTGTTGCCCACCCGAGCCGACATGGAGGATTTGGTCGCCATCGCCATGGCCGGTATCGCGGCCGAGGAACTGAGGTTTGGTCAGCATTCCGTCGGGTCGGAATCCGATCTTCAGCGGGCAACCGAGACGGCGCGGGACATGGCGGGCCGGTTCGGGATGAGCGAGCGGATCGGGCGGGTACGGGTATTGAGCGATCAGCGGGAGGTATTTCTGGGCCGTGACTACCTGCTCACCAAGGAGGTGTCACAGCCCACGTTGGAGCATCTTGACGGGGAGGTGCGCCAAATCCTGAGCGAGCAGGAGGAGCGGGCACGACTTGTCCTGCGACGGTCCGCCGAGGTGCTTGAGGCAGTGGCCGAAGAGCTGGCGGGACGGGAAACGATCCGAGGTGACCACCTTCGCGAACTGCTGGCCCAGGTCCCTGGTGTGCCCATCGCCACCTTCAACGGTGACAGCGCGGGCATCTCGCCGTCACGGGGCGAGCTTGCCTGATCGGATCTTGCCAGGTACTAGGTTCGTAGGATTCAGGGCGGGTACACACCGTAAATCCAACGCACCTCGTCGGGCAGGACCATGACCGCAGAGGCAAGGATTCTGCTCATTGAGGACGATGAGTCGATCCGTGCAGCAGTGACCGTTTCCCTTCGGGCTGAGGGTTATGCCGTTCGAGCCGAAGCCGATGGCGCCACTGTGGCCCGAGTTGCGGAGGAGTTCCGGCCGGACCTCGCCATTCTCGACGTCAGATTGCCGGCCGGACCCGATGGCTGCGCCATTGCTCGATTGCTGCGCCGCGCCAGCGACCTGCCGTTGCTATTCCTCACCGCCGCCGACAGCCTTGAGTCACGCTTGGCCGGCTTCGAAGCCGGCGCCGACGACTATATGGTGAAGCCATTCTCCATGGCTGAACTTCTGGTCCGGATCCATGCGCTTCTGCGCCGGGCCGGCCGGCTCTCCTCCCAGGTGCGTCAGATCGGCGACCTCGTCATCGATGAGGGGGCTCGCGCCGTGGTCCGAGCGGGCGCCATTGTTGAACTCACTCGAACGGAATTCGCCCTGTTGAGCGCTTTGGCCCAACATCCCGGCCAGGTGCTGTCCAAAGTGCAACTCTTGACGCTGGTTTGGGGCTTCGACGCCTATGGCGCCAACCTGGTCGAGGTCCACCTGAGCACGTTGCGACGCAAGCTAGAAGCCCATGGGCCGCGCCAGGTGCACACCATTCGGGGCGCCGGCTATGTACTGCGGGCCTGACCGACGTGAGTAACGGGGTTGCGGCCGGCAGTGGCAGGGGCCACGCCAAGCTCGCCGTGTTGGGGAAGGGTGGCTCGGGGAAGACCTTGCTGGCGTCGTTACTGGTGCGGGCCCTCAGTGGACGGGGGCTGATGGTCCTGGCAGTCGACCTGGACGCCAATCCGGGGCTGGCCGTCTCCCTTGGGATTCCTCCGTACGATCTGGCCCTGCCCGAAGCGGCGGTCGAGGAGCGGGCCGATGCTGCGTACGGCTGGGGGCTGGCAGAGGATCTGACGCCCGCCGAAGCGGTCCGGCGCTATGCCATACGGGTGGCCGACCGAGTCTCGTTCCTCGGGTACGGCAATATGGCCACGATCGACACGCCGCTGCACCGCTACCTGTCCGCGGTGCGCCAAGTGGCGTCGGGGTTTGACGAGCCCGGATGGGCAGTGGTCGTCGATCTAGCCGCCGGGCCGACCACCGCGTTCGAAGGCTACGCCCGGTTGGCATCACTGGCGTTGGTCACCGTGGCGCCCACACCGACGTCGATCCTGACCGGGAAGCGGTTGGCCGCGATTCTCGCCGACGATGGCATCACCACGGGGGTGGTAGTCATGCATTCCGAACCCGAGGACGGATCCGAAGCCGTGGTCGACTGGACCAAACCGTTGACAACGGTTCCGTTCGACCCCGAGATCCGCCGCCTCAGCCGGGCGGGCAGCCTGGAGGGCCTGGCCGCGGACAGTCCGGCCCTGGCCGCGGTCGAGGGTCTGGTTACCAAGCTCGGTTTCTGAGCCGCTCTTTGCGCCGCCAGGTCCGAAAACGATGCAACCAGAAAGTAGGCTCGTGACAGGCGACGGGGGGTTGCCGCAGATGAGTGGAGTGTGGCGCCAATGAAGGTGGTCGTAACTGGCAAGGGTTGGTGTGGGCAAAACCACGCTGGCGGCTGCCCTTTCCCGGACCTTGGCCCGCCGCGGCCGGAAGGTCGTGGCTGTGGACGCCGACCCCAACCCCAACCTCGGTATTGCTCTCGGGGTGGGGGTTGAGGCCACCGAGCGCCTGGACAGTGTGGTCAACTTCCTTCTCCGTCAAGAGGGCCCGCACGGCCACGAGGTTCCGCACGGTCACGGCGATGGTCGCGGCGGCGGGGTGGCGTCTCCGCCCCGGATGGAGGCCGAGGAACTCCTCGACCGAATCGGCGTGTTCGGTCCCGACGGCGTCCGGCTAATCCAAACGGGCCGCATCGAACGTCCGTCTCAGGGATGTTTGTGCTGTGGTTCTCATCGGGCCACCAGGCGGCTGTATGAGGAGCTGGCCCCAGAAGGGCGGGTGATCGTCGCCGATCTCGAAGCCGGCGTGCTTGATCTGTGCTGGACCGATCCCAAACCGATGGACACCGTCCTCATTGTGGCCACATCCGATCGCAGCTCGCTTGAGGTGGCCCGTCGGGCCGTCCAGGTTACGCGCGACCTCGATGTGCACCGCATCATCATCGTGGCCAACCGAATCGACGGGGACGACCAGGTTGACACGATACGCGAATTCCTGCCGGGGTGCGAGGTGATCGAGATCCCCGAGGACAGTGCGGTCACCGCCGCCGACCGGCTGGGAGTCTCGCTGCTGGAGCTCGACGCAAATTGTCCCGCCCTCCGCGCCGTGAGGACGATCGCAACTCGCCTACTCGATCAGTAGCGGCGCCCGGAGACGCGGAGACGCCTACCCCGCCGCTACCCGGCCGGGAGCGGTCCCGGCCGGGCCGCACCCCCGCAATCGACCCGCATCCCACTTGACGGTAGTTGCAGCACAAATCCCCCGTCATAGGTCAGGTCGCCGCCGTGGGACTGGGCCAGCCCCTTGGCGATGGGAAGGCCGAGCCCCGATCCACCGCCACCGTCGAGGCTGACGAACCGCTCAAAGGCCCGACCCACCAGGTCGTGGGCAATGCCTGGGCCGTCATCCACAACACGGATCTCTACTAGCCCGTCGCCGCGGGCGACGAGGACGCCGATCCGGCTGGCCGCATGGCGACTGGCGTTATCCAACAGGTTGGTCAGGATTTCGCGCACCACGTTGGCGTCCAGCTCCGACCAGGGGTCGATGGGACCCTCGACATACACCTGGATGTCGAGGCCGGGAGCTAACGAGCGCCAACGGTCGACCTCCTCTCGGCAGAGGGCGACGGCGTCGCAGATTTTGACCGTCACGTGCTGGCCCCCGTCTACCCGGGCCATGGCCAACAGGCCCGACATCACCCGGCTGGCGCGGGCCGTCTCTCGCACCACCATCATGAGCAGTTGTTCCCGTTCGGAGTGGGGAGCGCCTCGCAGGAGCGTCTCGGCGCAGGCCCGGATGCCTGCGATCGGGGTGCGCAGCTGATGAGCCGCGTCGGCCAGGAAACGCCGGCAACGTTCCTCCGACTGTCGCGTCTCCTTGAGGGCGGTTTCCAGTGAGCGCAGCGTGCCCTCCAGTGTGGTGGCCATCCAACGCTGCGCCGTGACATCCCGGGCGATGATGCTGGCCCCGTCGATCGAGCCGACTCGGTCCTCGAGCGGCGAGACGGTCACATCGACGGTGATCACCACTCCGTTCTTCCGGATGGCCGAGATCTCATGTCGTTGGGTTCGGGCCCCCGGGCGAAGGTCGAGCCACCACTGGACCAGCTGGGGGGCATCGGATGGGTCGACCAGGAACGAAACGTCACGCCCGACGATTTCGAAGCCCGAATAGCCGAAGGTTCGTTCCGCTCCTCGATTCCAGCTGCGGATGGTCCCGTCTGCGCTCACTGCGAGGACGGCCTCGTCCAACGAGTACACCAGCCTCGATGTGCGGACGAGGACTTCCTCGGTGTGACGGCGATAACTGATGTCACGTAGGAGGAAATGAAGCGCCGGGCATCCCTTGACGGGGGTGGTCCAAAACGTCATCTCGGCCGGAAAACACCGTCCAAGTCGGTGAACAACGTCGAACTCAATGCACCGACTCGACACCGGGCCGTGGGCGGCCGCCAGCAACCCCGGGACGCTCAAACGGGGATTGGAGCGTGAGGACGGGGCAACCACGGTGTCGTGAAAGTCACGGCCGATGGCGTCGCTCCGGTTCCATCCAAGGATCCGCTCGGCCTGGTGGTTCCAGGCGACGATGATCCCACTGGGGCCTACCGCCCCGTACGCGTCGGTGGCCTCGGCCAGAACATCGGTGGCCCGACCGGACGCGTCGTCGGACTCGACCTGAGCGTCGGGCTCGGGCCTGCTCATCTGTCGTCGTCCACTTCGCACATGATCGCCCGCCGAGACCGGGGTGGAATACCGACGAGCCTATACCCGGGCCGCGGGCCGGGACTCAGTGGGCGTACGAACCGTTCCACCGTTTCGCAGTGCTACCGATCATCGGAGTCCGGTCGTGCCGGCCCCGATGATCCATAGTGTAAAGCGCCCCTTAGTTTAGGGCCTGCTGGCCGCCGGGAGCGGCAAGGGCACGTCACCGCTGCCGCCCCAGTTGAGGCTGGGACCGCCGTTGACGAACCAGGTGCCGGTGGAGGGGCGGAACACGGCGATTTGGGTGGTCCCGTTGCCGAGGTAGTCGCCCGGCTCGGGGATGTCACCGTTGGCCCCCCAGGGCGTGATGGGGCCGCCTTTGACGTACCAGGTGCCGTTGGAGGGGCGGTACACGGCGATCTGGGTGGTCCCGTTGCCGAGGTAGTCGCCCGGGACCGGGATGTCGCCGTTGACACCCCATTGCGTGGTGGGGCCGCCGTTGACGTACCAGGTGCCGTTGGACGGCCGGAACACCGCGATCTGGGCGCTGCCGGTGCCCAGGTAGTCGGCTGGCACCGGGATGTCGCCGCTGGTCCCAAACGGCAACGAAGAGTCGGCGAAGGTGTTGTTGCCCGTGGCGGTGTGGATGTACCAGGTGCCGTTCGAAGGCCGGAACACTGCGACGTCCGCGATGCCGTCACCGTTGTAGTCGGCCGGAACCGCGATGTCACCGCTGGTCCCGAAGTTGACAATCCCCGGTGTGACTCCGTTGATGTACCAGCTGCCGGTCGAGGGGCGGAACACCGAGAAGTCCGTCGTGGTGTTGCCGTCGAAGTCCGCCGCGGGCGGACGTTTCTTCGACTGGAAGGCGAAGATCTGCCCGGCGTCGGCGACGCCATTGACATCCTTGAACGGGGCACCGGCCAAATAGTCGGGCTTGCCGTCGCCGTCCAGGTCGCCCGGTGCCGCCAGGCCCCATCCGAGGTTTGGCCCCAGGTTGGAAGGCGTGCTGGATTGGGCGTCCGCCGCCGGCAACTCAAGTGCTTTCAGTAGCTGCGCAGTACCGGCGATGGCGCTGGATGGCCCGCTGAAGATGTAGGTCCCGCCCGACCCGGTCGCCCCCGCGACGTGATGGGGGGATTGGCCCACATAGAAGTCCGCCTTGCCGTCGTTATTGTACGACGTGGTCGTCATCGACCAGCCGAACTGGCCACCCAGCTCCGGAGTTGGGTCGTCGACGGTGACGAGCAGCACGCCCGAGCCGGTGGCCACTGTTTGCTTTCCGTCGAAGATCCACGCCCGACCTTGCCCGGCCCCGGTCGGTCCGTTCTGGCCAAAACCGTTGGCGTAGATGTCCGGGACTCCGTCGCCGTTGATGTCACCGGGCGAGTTGGGTGCGGCATCCTGGAAGCCGAAGGTGGCCCCGGCTTGGGGGACTGGGTCGTCGATTTTGGCCAGCAGGCCGCCGGATGAGCCGCTGAAGAGATACATGCGGCCCTGGCCGGTCATACCGCCCACGGTCAGATTGGCCGCGTCCACCAGCTGGTCGTTCACTCCGTCGGCGTTGAGGTCGCCCGGGCTCTGGACCGCCAACCCGAACGTCCCGCAGTTGGAGGTGCAGGTGGTGCTGGCGGTCGGGACCTGGTCGGCGGCCGGGAGATCCAGCGTGCGCAGCAGCGCCCCGTTGGCCCCGCTGAAGATGAAGGCCTGGCCCTGGTTCACGGCGCATCCGCTCGGGATCGGGGTCAGGTCGCCGCATGCCAGGTCGCCCGCATTGGCCTGGGTCCCGGCGGTCGTTTGGGCCGCCGTCACCGCAGCGGTGCATCCCGCGGTGTCGCACACGTCCTGGTTGGAGGCGCCGACGATGATGTCGGGGACGCCGTCCCCATTGATGTCACCGGCTCGTCCGATTCGGGACCCGAACCGGGCTGAGGTGGTGGGGGAGCCCTGGGGGATGGGGTTGTTCAGGGCATACAGGAGGGTCCCAGTGGCGCCACTGAACACCCAGGCTTCCCCTTGCTTCTCGTTGCACCCGTTGGGCTCGGGGGCGGCCGGCGTGGCGCAACCGCCCAGGCCCGGTTGCACCGGGACGTTTTGTGCATCGGTGCCGACCACAAGATCGGGGATACCGTCGCCGTTGACATCCCCCGGGGTAGAAATGTAGAAGCCAAACGCGGCTCCCGCCTGCGGGGCTGGGGAGTCGATGGTGTAAATGACCTGCTTGGTCTTTCCGTCGACGGCGTACACCCGGCCCTGGTTGGCATTGGTCCCGATCGTGGCGAAGGGGTCGGCAGTCCAGAAGTCATTCACGCCGTTGCCATTGAGGTCACCGGCCGTGACCCCATTTCCACCGAGCGGCCCCGGGAGGGTCGCGCTGACCAACCGCTCGCCCCACCGGTGCGCCGGTTGCAGCGGCGAATCGATGCGGGTGGGCACATAGGGGATGTTGGCCTGTACCGCCGCACCTGCCAAGGCGGACGGCGCCGCGCCGGCCACGACGGGCGCGGCGAAGGCGACCGCGAGGAACACAGGACCTGCAAACATCCGCCGACGGTGCATCCTGCGGGGCCGACCGCCGCGCGGAAGGGGGTACTGAAACGACGATGTCTGGTGCGATGCCATTTGTGCTCCGAGTCGAGGGTGGATGGCCTGTCATGCCGGCCCAGCCGGGTCGGGCCAGCGCGACTGCAACGCGACTGGTCACGGGCGCCCGCCGAGACGCTGGCTTTCCCATTAATGCACACCATTGCTGCCCGTAGATAAAGATTTGCTGAAAGTTGTTGGATTGCTGGCGTCCGAGCAACTCTACCGTGCTCACGCGGTCCGTCTCACGCGGGTGGGCGATCGGCTCAGCTCTGTTGCGGTGCGGGGCGACCACATGGGGCGGTTGCCCGGGCGGGACCCGGTCGGCGGCGGGCGAACCCAAAACAGCCGAGAATGACGGCGGCCGCACCTCCGATCGCCACCGGGTCGGCTGGCAATCCCCCGTCCTCTCCTCGTTCCGCCCGGGCCATGTTGAAGTGCGGCGCCGGCCGTGGTGAAGCGCTGGGGTCGGGCGGTACCCCTGCGGCCGGAACGGGCGGCGTTCCCC
>JALYXV010000363.1 GCA_030947025.1 Actinomycetota bacterium
GGGGGGGTGTACCGTGGAGCCAGACAGGGCGTGGACACCCGGCTCTGTTGGACTGTCCCAGGAAACTCTCAACAGTTTCTGGGAGCGTTGCCCCGGACCTCGGTGGCGCAGCCTGGCCGCCCGAACTGGGGAAACGTACCGTGAAGCTCACTGAAATCGCGCTGTGAACACCTGGTCCGGGTACCTCCGGGCCGGCTGTGCGCTGAGCGCGGTCGGGTTTGCCGCGGCCCTATTGGTCGGATGTGGCGGCGGCACGCATCCGGCCGCCGCGCCATCGACCACCGCCCTGACCTCCATCACCGTCCAATCCTCGACACCAACACCGTCAACCACGTCGCCGACGACCCCGGGCACCTCTTCGACGGCCCCGGTCGCGCCTGTGGCGGCAACGACACGCTGCCACACCGCCGACCTTGCGATCACCGACGACGGCGGCCAGGGCGCCGGCGGGACCTTCCTGGGGACGGCGGTGTTCCGCAATGTCAGCAACCGGACCTGCACCCTTGACGGCTACCCGAGCCTGCAGCGACTCGACGCCAACGGGCAACCCATGGCGACCTCGGTGCAGCGCACCAGGCCGACACCGGTGCTGTTCAGCGTTCAACCCCAACAGCAAGCCACATTCGGTTACACCACCAGCGATGTTCCCTATGGCAACGCCACCACGTGTGCGCACGCGACCACCCTCGAGGTCACCCCACCGGACGAGACCACCCACGTCAATGCCAGGTCCACGCTCATCGAGTGCGACCCGCAAGGAAATGTGGGCGTTGGCGCCCTGCGCCCCGGCAAGCTCAACTACAGCCAATACTCGACTCTCTAGCCGTGAAGACCGCAATGCCTGTATCGAAGGGCGCCGCCGCGGTCGTTGCGGTCGTCGGCCTGTTCGGCCTCGGAGCCTGCAGCAGCAGCGGGCGGGCCGGCACCAAAGCGCCCCCGCACACGTCGACGACATCGACCTCGACGTCGACGTCGTCGATAACCGTCGCACAATCCTCGACAACGGCAACCTCGGTCCCGGCCACCGTGGCGTCGAAGCCTTCGGTGAGTGGGCCGCCGGGAGGGCCGGTGCCCACTGGTGTGACGCCGGTGTCGGTGACCTTCGACTCGCCAACCGAGGGATTCGTGCTCGCGGGAGCCGCCTGCTCCACCCCTCCGTGCACGTCGATCCTGCGGACCCGTGACTCCGGGCGCAGCTGGGTCGGCATTCCCGCCCCCCGGGGAGCGATCAGCTCCAACGGGGTGTCCGGCCAGCCCGTCGCGGGCGGCGTCCGAGGAATCCGGTTCGCGTCCGCCCTCGACGGCTGGACGTTCGGCCCCGCCCTCTACGCCACCCACGACGGGGGCGCCACCTGGCATCCGGTTTCCCTTCCCGGCACCATGGAGGACCTCCAAGCCTCCGCCGGCCAGGCCTTCGCCCTGATCGGCGCGTGCACGCCGTCGACTGGGACGTGCGACTCGCCCCAGGTGACGCTGTGGCACACCGACGCGGCTGCCGACGCGTGGACGCAAGTCCCCGGTGTCACCGGCCTCGCAGCACGGAACCCGATCGTCCTGCACGGAGCCTCCGGCTGGGTCGTCCTGGAAGATGCGGCCCATGTCGACCAAGTGTTCTTCACGAGCGACGGCCACACCTGGAGCCGTGCCGCCAACCCGTGCCCGGCGAACACCACCTTGGACAGCATCGCCGCCGGGTCGACAACGGTCGGCTACCTCTGCGTCGGCCAGCCCGCCTCGGGCACCACAACCAAACAGCTCCTCACCTCCAGCGACCAAGGTCGCACCACCCAGGTGGCGGGAATGGCGCCCAGCGCGGGCGACGGAGGGGCGCTCGTGGCGCTCAGCCCGACCGCGTGGGTCCTTGCATCTTCATCGGCGGCGAGCTTGATCTACCGGTCAAGCGACGGCGGCCGGACCTGGCCGAGCCCGGTCACCTATCTCGATGGTGGCCTCGGGTTCGGCGATTTCGGCTTCACGACACCCACCCAAGGCGTCGCTATCCATGGACCGGCCCACGACAGCGCCCAACTCATCATCAGCCGAGACGGCGGCGCCACCTGGAATCCCGTCACGTTCTGAATATGACACCGACTAGACGCCACGCCATTGTCGCTCTCGTAGTCACGTCGGCGACGGCGCTGCTGCTCGTCGGATGCAGCAGCTCGGCGCATAAATCTGCCGCTCCGCCAACCGCGGCATCATCGATTGCAACCACGTCCTCGACGATCGCGCCACCGAGCAGCTCCTCCTCGACCACTGTCTCCTGGGCGCCAACCAGTACGTTCAATGCCGCCACCACCGGCACTGCCGCGACTCCTCCTTGCCAACCGGCCAACCTGCGGGCCACGGCCTCAGGACAAGGCGGGGGGGCGGGCCACGGGGGCGAAATCGTGACGCTCACGCTCGTGGGCGGCACTGCTTGCATGACCGGCGGCTATCCCGGTTTGGGTCTCCGCAACGCGGCCGGAGGATCTGTTTCATTGACCGTCGACCGCCAGCCCCAAGGAGCCTTCATCTTCCCCTATGTGAAGCCGGCGGCCATCGTGTTGGCGGCGGGGAAGCCGGCGGAGTTCGGGATCGAGTGGATCAACGAGACGAAACTGGCGGCCACCACCCTGATCGTCACGCCACCCAACGACTTCTCCTCGATCGTTGTCACCGGCATAGACAGCATCCCCGAGAACTCAGTGGTGACAGTCACCGCCCTCACCACCGCCCAACTCACGCCCCCTTGTGGCCTTCAGTGCGGTGGATGAACCAATGATCCGCCTCAGGCGGCTTCGCCTGTGGTCAGCGGCGTTGATTGTCGTCGCCGGTTGCTCCAGCGCCCACAAGGCCGCCGTCACCCCGACGACCACCAGCACATCTACCGCGTCGACAACATCCACCATGGTGACCACGACCGGATCGTCGATCCCCGGGCCCACGACCACACCTCCACCAACGGCTGCGACCGCCACGACTCAGCCGACGAGCGGTGGGAGCAACATCTTGACCGGCGCTGGCGCCTTGATGACACCACCAGTATCCCCGACTATCAAGGCGGAGGATCCCGGGGTCAAATGCAGCACCCTGATCGACCCAGGTTTTCAGGGACCTTGCGGGGCCTTGGCATCTCCGAAGGGCTTGGCTATCTGGATCGCCGAGAACACGCCGCTCGGTTCGTCAACGCCGCAGTGGCGGGCTTTCCTGTATCGACCGGCCGGGCAGTTCCAGTGGTCATTGTCGCTTCGCGCCGCCGGAAACTTCGACTTCGTTAATGCGCGACAGGTTGCCTTAGCCGGCGATGGCGCGCAGAAGATCGTCTTCGGGTTCCATCTCAACGACCCGGCTGCCACCCTTGATATCGAAGTCGTCGAGGCCGACGGCGTCGTTGCGCTCCACGATTCCGTACCCCACGGAGAAGCGCTCTTGAACCCGGCCGGGGGTTTCGACACCTGGCAGAACGGCAGCGGCTCCGCCCTCCATCAGCTGATCCAGTACCGCGATAACGCATGGCGGGTCGTGGAATCGAATCAAGTAACGAAATCTCCGACGATTCCTCCAGACGACCACAGCGGCTTGTGACCACCCCAAGGAGCAACCCACTGTCCAACTTCGGGGCGCCAACAACCGTCGCGACCAAGCGGGGGCATGCGGCGGGCGTCCTCGTCCTCGCGGGCATCCTTTTGGTGGGGCGCCTGCTCAGGGAAAATGAAGTCCGCCAGCAGCCCGGGAACAACCACTACCCCGTCATAGGCGACGACCCCTATGCCGACTGCGGTGCCGTCGCCACCGTCAACGACTGTCGTGCCGGCGCCCGTCGCATCGACTCCGTCGTCCGCAGCGCCGACCACGCACCGAACCGTGAACCAGGCTGTGGCATGCACCACAAGGCAGCTCAGCATTTCGCTCGCCGGCACACCGGGCGGGCTCAGCCACTTTGGCTACGTCATCGCCTTCAAGAACACCGGTGACCCGTGCCAGCTCCACGGCTACCCCGGACTCGATGGTGTGAGCAGCAACGGCGTCGTCGTCGTCTCCGCTCAACGAACTCCGAATGGCTACCTGGGCGGGCTGCCAGAAGGAGTCACGGCCGGACCGAACGTGCAGCTGGGAAGCGGGCAGTCGGCTTCCGCGCTTTTCGAGGGCATTAATGGTCCGGTGGCCTCTCTCGGGCCGTGTACGACCTACGTGGCCGTGGTCATCATTCCGCCCAACGAAACTCAGGCGGTTCGCCTTGCCTTTGCCGGGGGCGCCTACCTTTGCTATCTCCAGATCCACCCGGTCGTCGCCGGAGCGACCGGAGACGCGAACGTCCAGTGAGAGTTCCAAAAGTCTTGACGCTTCCGCTGCCGGGTCTATGGGGCGGCGATCCCGGACATTGCCGAAGGTTCGAAGCAGGTCTGACATGGAGATGCCCTGCAGCGCCTCCGCGCCTCCTCACACAGGAGGAACGCCAAATCCCGCCATCCGGGACTCGCGACAGGCCGGATGCCTTTTGAATCGCGGCGTGAAATTGTGTGGCTCTGCGGGCAGGATGCTCTGCTCCGCCGTGGGCGCCTCGCTCCTGGTGGGGGCGTGTTCGGGAAGCGCCAACAAACCTGCCACCTCGCCCACGACCTCAATCCCATCTTCCGGTCCTTCAACTGCGCCGAGCTCTTCGGCGTTGTCAACGACCTCCAGTTCAGTGGCCTCGTCCCCGCCCATCTCCACCGCAGCCACCCCGCCTTCGACTCCCGCGATCGCCAATCCCACCGAGTGCCCCACCGCGTCTCTGAGCGGTTCGATACAAACCTACGGTGCGGGGG
>JALYXV010000296.1 GCA_030947025.1 Actinomycetota bacterium
GCGCCGACGAGCCGGGCACCACCGACGAGCCGGGCAGCGCCGACGAGCCGGGCAGCGACGATGTCGGCGACGTTGAGGTGGGGGCGGGGGCCTTGTCGGGCCGGTTCGAGGTCGGCGAGCGGGCCTGTGGGTACGCGGGGGCGATGCTGCTGCACGCCTTCTTGGGCCGTGCTGGTGCCGGCCAGGTGCTGGCGGCGTTGCCGTCGGGGCCGGCCCGGCGTTACGACGCCGCGTCGTTGATGCTCTGCGCGGTGTTCGGCTTCGCTCTGGGGTCGTCCTCGGCGGAGGGGACCAAGCATCTGCTGTCCGCCGACGCGGGCGCCCTGGCCGGCGTGGTGTCGTTCCCCCACCTGCGCACCCTGCGTCCCCGCCTCGCCGCCCTGGCCGACACCGTCGACCCGCTCGGGGTGCAGGTGGCGTTGGCCACCGCCATGCTCGACGCCGACGACGAGGCACCCGAGGTGTTCTTCGTCGACGACCACTTCGTCGCCTACACCGGCGCCGCTGCGGTCGCCAAGGGGTGGAACACCCGGCGCCGCCTGGCCGAACCGGGCCGCGACGACACCGTCATCATCGACAAGGATTGGCGGGCCATCTGCTTCTCGTCGGGCCCGCCGTCAGGGCTGTCCAAGACCATGCTCGACCCCCTCGACCAGCTCGCCCGGATCTGCCGGGGCCGGCGGACCATGATCGGCTTCGACCGGGGAGGCTCCTACCCCAAGACCTTCGCCCAGCTCAACGAGCGCGGCGTCGACTGGGTCACCTACCGCCGGGCCCCGCTCGCCGCACCCACCGCCACCCCGAAACGCACCTGGGTGGACATCGACGGCCGCCGCCGCTACCTCAGCGTCGCGGACGAGATCGTGAACCTCCGAGACGTCGGGGCGGTCCGCCAGATCTCGGTCTACGAGCACGGCGCCGTGACCCTCCAGATCCTCACCTCCGACCTCGCCACCCCCGCCGCCCGTCTCGCCCACCTGTTGGCGTGCCGGTGGCGGATAGAGAACACCTTCAAATACCTGGAGGACCACCACGGCATCCACTGGCTGTGCGACTACCGCAAGGACGTCAGGCCCGACACCACTCTGGCCGTCAACCCCGCCCGCGCCGAAGCCCGCGACCGGCGCAACACCGCCGCCGACACCGTCGCCGCCCTCGAACGCCAGATCGGGGCCCACGCCACCGGCGTCGCCACCAAACCACTCACGCAGCTCAACGCCGAGATCGCCGACCTCCAACAACAACTCGGCACCGCACGGCGGAGCCTCACGGCCGCCCAGGACACCCTCAAGCCGATACCGGCCAAGCTCCCCGCCAACACCATCGACCCCGACGCCACCCGGGCATGGCCGAGGACCAACCATCGCGCCCTGCAAATGGTGTGCCGGCTCCTGGCCTACAACGCCGAACTCGACCTGGCCCGAAACCTCAACGCCTACCTACAAGACCCCGACGAGTACCGGGCCATCACCCGCAACCTCCTCCACCAACCCGGCCACATCAACTACACCCCAACCGGGATCACCGTCACCATCCGACAACCCGACGCCCCCCGCATCGCCCACGCCCTCACACAACTCACCGACCAACTCAACCAGGCCCCCCCGAAACTCACCGGAGACAACCGACCCATCACCTACAAAATCGGGGCCAAACCTTGACCACACCAGGAACCCCCACTACCGGAGGTCTGAGACTTGGCGACACACTCCGTGCCGTACATCGATCACGTCAGCCTCGGTGACCTGGCGTCCGCTCTGGAGGAGATGCAAGAGTGGGTACGGCCACTGCGCTCCCTCCTCCTCAGATCCCTCCAGGGGCCCGACCTAAGACTGGAGAACTGGATGACGATCGCTGCACTCCGGACTGACATCCAGGACGCATGCGCTCATCTGAAAGAGCGGCTTGGGCGACTGGCTTCCGCCAACGAATGGGGTGGCGTCTCATCGACGGTAGCGGCTGTCGGTGCGGGTGAGCAGCCCATTGACCGGCCCGGCAGCGAGCCAGTCACGGACCTTCTGCGGTCGATCACAGGCGAACGGCGAGAGTTAGCCCCCTGGGTACCATTTTGGCGGTTGCAAGGACTTGGGGGCTATCTCGACTGGAGCGGCCCGCTTGACAATCCGAGCACGCCGCCGAGTCTTCCCACCATGGCGCAGGAGGTACAAACGTGGCTGTACCCCGGAACGGGTGGCTATGGGGTCATCGCTGTAGCGATTCCGACACGGCGGTAACCGCATCGAGACAGCGCATGCAAGGGGCCCAGATTCGCTTGTTGCGCGCGGTGGACACCCGCCCGAGCGCTGAAGATCGGGCCCGCGCTCTCTACCTGCTCACGGTTGATCGATGATGGCTGCGCGAGATGTACGGCCTGATCCTGTTCCAGCACTCCTCGAGGCACGATGATTCCGCAGGCCGGCGACGGTCAGCGGGGCACGGACTGGGGTGCTGCAGATACGGCAGCCGCAGACGCTGCGGGCTGGTTGGTCAGAGACAGCGGCCCGCCTACTCGGGCCACGTCATTCAGTCGCAGCGCTGCCGTTGGCGACCAAGGCGAGATTTGGTTGGCCTCGCACCTGCCACTCGGCTGGGTGTGGCAACCGCCGCGACGCGACTTGGGCAAGGACGGGATTGTGGTCGTCCGAGACGGTTCGGACCTCCACAACCTCGAGTTTTCGATACAGATTAAGACGACGGAACGTCCGAGGGAGCAAGGCGGATGGGTTGTCAAGTCGGGCGTGCCTCGATCATCGGTGGTCTATTGGTTTGCAAGCCCCTTGCCGACGCTGGTCGTTATCGTCGACATTGCGAGAGACCGGGCCTGGTACCAGTGGCATCTTGACCTCTTCGAATCGCCAAGAGCAGTCTTTCAGTCAAACCACAAGACGCTTACGATCCGGATCCCGTTCGGGAACCGCCTTGACCAGCACGGTTGGACCACCATCCGGAACGGCCTCCGCAAGCACTTTCGCAGTCTTGAGGAACTAATACGCAGTCAGGAATTCCGAAGGCAGCTCGATCCGATATTACACGCCCTCGTAGTCCAGGTTAGTAATCTCCACAAGTTATCGCGCACGCCTCCACCGACCGAAGCAGAAATGGCGATGGGTGACTTCGCCGTTCTCGTGTTGGAACAGTTCGAGCACCGGAAAGTGTTCGCAACTGTCCGAAGCCTCTTGGATAACGTGCGGCAAGGCACAAGCGCGGCGCGCCATATCGAGGCATGGACCAGCGCCTATGAGGCCACCGCTGTCGACGCGTTTCCGAACTTGCTAGAGCTGCCGGAACTGGGACCGTCGTGGGATGAGGCGGTTGAGCGTGCGAGCCCTGATCTGCAGGTAACCTTCTCGCCCACTTTGGTGCCCCACGCGCGGCATCATCTGTTGCAGGCTGGCCTCGATATGGTCGCGCTCCTTACGGCACCGCAGCGCGAGATGCCACAGGATCTCGACGCGAGCGACGACAGGGACAGTGTTCCGGTCAACGCTCGGCACGGGTTGGCCATGCTGAAGGCGTCGAACCATGAATCGCCCAAGAGGCGCGAGGTGACATTCGCACTTGTAACCGTGGGCGATCTCGGTTTTCCGGATGGTGCCACGACCGCTGAGGTCATTGGGACCGAGCATGACAGGGATAAGGAGGGCCACCTTGTTCCGTTCAGCCGGGGCCGAGGGGTCGTCCTTGGATTGCAGCTCTGTTCCGTGGAGGAAGCGCTCACGTTTGCATCGGGTTATACCGACCAGCCCGTTGGTGAGCGGTAGCGAGTAGCCATGCGTCCGAGCATTGGGGAGGATGGTGAGCCCGGCGTGCTCGTGCTAGAGAGCAGAAGCGACGGGCTTTCCGTTGACGGCGCAAGGGCTCGTCCCGACGACCACTGGCCGGCGACGGACCGGGTCATGTTCCTCCATGCGCCTAGCGAGCTGCTTCCCGACCCCGCGACGAAGACGAGCGTCCGTCGATAGTCGGGGCCTTCTGCCTTACCGCCAGTTTTCGCTCGGCTGACAAACCCAGCCCACGGATTTACTTACGTCAGGGTGACGGCAGCTGCAGCGGAGTGCAGCGCCACAGCGCAGCTGTGGCTCGATGACGCTACTTCGTCGATGGCTCGATCGAGACCTACTTTGGATGGGGCCGAGGCCATCGACCGAACGACCCAGGCGAGCCGAACGGTCTCCACCGACTCGTTGAGTTGAAGTGCCAACCCCACAAGGTCATCGAGCGCTCGAGTGCCGTTGCTGACCTTGGTCCAAAGCTCAATAAAGTCGTCTGCTGCTGTGACGAACGAATCGAATCGCTCCTCAACGCGTTGCGCGGCCAACGAACTGTCCGGTCTCCCTAACTGGGCGAGCCGTCGCAGCCCTGTGGCCCGGTACCCGATTAGGTGAGCAGCAGCAGCGCAAGCACGAAGATCTCCGGCGCTGTCGCGTTGAGCTCGATATGCGCGCTCAACGTTCGCCACGGCAATCATTACGCCGCGTTGCTTACGTGCGACGTACACAGCGACCAACGCTGCGAGGAGCGACGCTACAGCGGAGACTGTGGCGGTCAGTTCAGTCCCTGACACGCGTCACGTCCCTTCATCAAGGGTTGCGCGGGCGAGGTCGGCGATCTGACGGAGAGCGTCCATGACACTCGACGAGCGCTGAGAGCCCTTCTGAAAGAAGCGCGTGAAGTGGCCGATTTCCTCCGGGGCGAAATCGTCGGCACGGTACAAGGCGGAGTAGCCGACTACGGGAACGCGTGGTTGGAGGCGGTTTGCTTCCGCGGCGAGTGCCACGCCGCTTCGATCGCCGGGAACCTCGCCCAAGTTGATGTCTGTAATGACAACGTCGAATCGTGTTGACTCGAGTAACTCCAACGCCGTCGATAGGTCACCGACGGCTATCACATCCACGCCGAGATCAGTCAGGAGACCCGCCCGTAGCGTGAGTTGCTCAGGGTTATCCTCAACAAGGAGCGCTCGCGGCGCTCCCGGGTTTGGACGTGATTCCGTTCCCTGCTCGTTCGGCGAGTCTGGGTCGTCAGTCAACTGAGCTGTTCCCGGCTGCGAGGGGGAAGTGGAC